>CALLVD010000119.1 GCA_938010385.1 uncultured Robiginitomaculum sp. | reverse complement strand
TTAGGCGGTAAGACCTCAATAATCGAGCCGACCTTAGCGGCTTCGCCCGCTCGGGTGTCCATGCCCGTTTCAACCGTGCTGACATAGCCGTCACTGCCGTCGATAATGAACCTGACTTTACCGCCGCCTTTGGCATCAGGGTTCATGTCTTCATCATGGCCGTGAGTTTTCGCGATTACGCGGCCAATAACGCGGTGGGTTGAAAGGTTCCCATCATAGCTCTGACGGCCATCATGCAGGCGAACAGGTCTTTTGATGTTAGCCCGCTTCATCGCCGCGTGAATATCTTTGTTGAGCTGCTCGCGCTGCTCTATCTGTCCGAGGGTCTTGAGCGTATCGTTTTCGATATGCCAGCGGCCAGACTCAATTTGCGTTGCAAGGCCCATAGACTTCAAATGTCTCATCCGCCCAATCAGGATATGTCTGTTCATAGATGAGTTAGCGGGGAAGATGGCGGCGGATGACCCTGCGCGTAAGTCGATTGTGTTGGTGATTTTATCCATGCCGCCCATGATATGCCTATCTACTGTCGTGACGCGCATGGCGCTCATCTCGCGTTTCATCTCTTGCTGGATAGCAAGCTCGGACTTCCAGCCCAACTCACGGGTGAGTTCTTCCTCCAGCCGCCCGCGAATACCGCGCGAGATATACTCGCCTGCAATGTTCAATCCTTTGCCATCATGGGTAACGCCTCGCGCGATGATGTGCGTGTGCGGATGCGCCGTGTCAAAGTGGTCAACCGCGACCCAATCGAGCCGCGTGCCTAAGTCCTCTTCCATCTGCGCCATCAGTGCCCGTGTTGTGTCCTTGAGGTTAGGCGTGCCGTCGCCGTTCACGCGGGCAAGTTCCGCGCCGTCTTCGGGCGAGATCATAATCCGAAACTGGTGCGGGTCGCCGCGTCCGTCAAAGCTATCTTCTGAGCGGGCCACAAAGTCCCGCCCGTTAATCTCGACGCCGTCCTCTGGGCCGTAGAGCTGGCCGCGCGTTGGAGTCAACTCCGCCGAGCCTTCCAATCCCTCGGTTCGCTCCACACCCGCCCCTTCGCGTTGAAGGTAAGCCAAGTGGCCGCGAGAGACAGAGGACTTAGCATTGCGGAGCTTCACCACACGCACTTTCACAATGGCGCGGCGGGCGCGGTAGCGGTCTCCCGTCGCCTTGTGAACGCGCCAGCCTTGCTTCGGCCCTATGCCGCGCTCCAACGCTGCTCGGCCTCTGCCTCGCGCGTTGAAGCGACCTGTACGGGGCTTGGACGGGATGGTCAGTGTCCGCCGTCCAGAGACAGCCTTACCTCGAACCAAGGCCGCACGAACCCCTTCATGGAATCCCTTGTAATTTGCTGGGATATTGACCTCTGCGCCTCGGCTGCTGCTCTTGCGGGCCTTAGCTTTTAAACGAAAATCATCTTCATCTGACCTTTGCCCCTAATCGAGCAAAACAGGGGTGTTTGTCTCGAAGGAAGCTGATTGGAAATTGCAGGAGAACGGGAGTTTCCAAGTCTTAGCGGGATAGAGGCATTTTGGAGGCACCGCACATGAGTTGCCAAAAAGGTGACACTCTAACTCGCGTAGCAAAAACAGAGCTTTAGCGTCGAAGTGCCCCCAAAAGGGTGGTTCGCTTTATCTTGCTAAAGCTCTTTTCTTATCCATACTTCCCCTCAAGCTCCAATCCTATCTAATTAATTGCGCTCTCTCAAAACAGTGCCGTCCGACGCGCCTGTCGGAGCCGCCCACACGAGCGGAGGCAGGCGTGTTGGACTCGCCGCACAGCGGCGAAGTGCGCCGTATCACACTTAAAACAAGAGAACTCAGTGAGGCCAAATATGCTTCATAAGCTAAGGAAATATTTTTAGAAAAGCTCCAGTTAAGGAGACTTCTTAACAGCCTTGGCGGCCTTCTTTTTCCTCTTAGGCTTAGGGGGTATTATGAAACTCGATGTGTCTGGTTTAGGTAATATCGCGTTCTGAATGAAGCTCTCTAATATATCTAGTAGCGTATCAACTTGCGCTTTTTTAGGCTTCCAACCGCGATGGTTAGCGGCGCTACCACTTTCAACAAGAATACCCAACCGCCCTCTATCTGGCTTAGTTATGAGTTCCTTGTCTACCAAGTAATCAAGTTTTTCATCGAATGTAATTGCTGGGTCAGCACCCACAATTTCAGTAGCCTTATCGAACGCAGTTCTTATTCCAGCAGAGGTCAGGATAAGCAATTCTTGATCAAATCCACTATACACCTCATGCAGAATTTGTTCTAACTCTGGCTGCTCTAAGCTTGAAAACCAAGCGGGTTCATTACGTTTTGGGATATCAGGCCAATATTTATAAGTGAAATCCTCAATTACCTCAGGGTCGTCATTATGGTCATAACCAACGTGATATACATCCTCAGAGAATAAATCTCTGATGACGTGAAAGACCTTATCGCAGCCTCTACATCTATTGATTGAGTGATGACTCTGATTCCAGAACTCGTCACCATCAGAGTAAGTTGTATATTGCATCTCTGCCATAACATCACAGTTGATGGACGGTCCGCATGAGGGACAACGCAGTTTTTCAGTTCGGATTGGTTTATCTGTCATCAGCAGAACATACTTTTAAAACTCAATCTTGGAAAGCTATCAAAAGCTAAAGTTTAATGGGATAGCTATCAATCAACCCCTTACTCACTGGATGAACAATCTTCATCATCTCATCGCGTCGGTATTTCAATGAGCCACCATCACCATATTCAGGGCGAGGATTACGGTGTCCCATGAGGGTGCAACGTAGGCCATAATCCAGTCCGCCTTCCAACATTCGCTTTTCAAAACTGTGCCTAAAACTGTAAATTCTGTGGTTTTTTGTCGGCAAAAGCTCTCTGACTTTGAAGCCCTTGAGGAGCGTTTGGGATAAGAGATAGCCTCTATCTTGATAGTGAGGGAAGCCGTTGGGAGCGCGCTTCATCGCTTCAAGGGACACGCCAATCAACGGAATTTCACGCACGGATGCCGTCGATTTCAAAGCGCGCTTGCTACTTGATCTAATACGGATATGCGGAATTTCATCGTCTAGGCGAATGTTTTCTGGCTCGATATTGGCAAGCTCGCTCGGTCTGCATCCTGTTTCTATCATGGCCAAACAAAGCAAAGCGGCTTCTCGGTTTAGGCCTTTGAACACATTTGGCGCGAGAATTTTCGACCTTACCCAATCATCACTGAACGGCTGCACTTGCTTCAACTTGGGCGAAGCAAAGCGTAGGTTGCGAAACGGGTTCTGGCGGTTCTCATCCCCAATGTGTTCAAAATATCGGCGGTAGAGTTTGCGTAGATTCCCCAAGTCTCGATTAGCGCTACTCCCGCTTAAAGGCTTCTGGTCGCCCTTGGGCTGAACACGGTCTGCCCAAAAGCGGTAGACATTACGCGCCTCGTCTCGGCCAATCTCCGTCATATCCATATCACCGTTAAGCTTGATAAAATTAGCTACGGCGCGGCGTTTGACCTTGGTGTAAGTCTTAAGCTGTTCGGGTGACTTACCTGTCTGCTCATCCAGCGCAATCTCGCTTAGATATAGCTCTAAGGCTTGGCTTATTTTTACCTTCGGTGTTTCCGCCAAGCCAAGGAGCGCATCCGCATCCCGTTGCTGTTTTGGTGTTAGAGGGCCATTGATTGGGCCTAGTGCCGTAACGCGCTGCACAATCTGTTCACCGTTCAATTTGTCCACGATTTCAGAGACTGGCATATAGGTAAAGCCAAACGCTTGTGCCCGTTGCTGTAAGTCTTTCATGACGGCATCAGGTGCAGGCGTTCCGAAGCGGCTGGGCGTCACCTCGCTCCAGCGCTGGTCGTCTGCTGCAGCGCATATATCGCGGCGCTGCCGCGCGACTTTGCGGCTATCTGTTTCAAGGGAACGGTAAATCAAGACACGCTCATCTATGTGGCGAACCGCTTTCGGGACGCGGCGCACATAATGCCATATGTCATTGCGTAGTTTTAGATACTGATTTGGACGCTGAATCGACCTCATATAGCCATCTCCTGTCGTGCCAATTGTAAGGCAAGAAGTTAGGCAAATCGCGCGAGTTAGCGTGTGAAAAGTACAGGAAAGAGAGATTTTCCGAGACTTTTCAAAGGCTTACGCTCTTTGCAATGTCAGGAAAGTGGTTCGGCCGAGAAGACTCGAACTTCCACGGGTGTTACCCCACAGCGACCTCAACGCTGCGCGTCTACCAATTCCGCCACGGCCGCACATTAAGGTGAGCGGGGTATAGCTATGCGCGCGGCGTTTGTGAAGGGAAAAGTGAGCGCGCACATGCGGATTACGCAGACTTGATTTTAGGCGCGCCGGCGCGCACATACGCGCTATGACGATGCCGCCCTTATTTAACGCCGCGCCTGCCGCGCTTTTGCACGCGAGCGGTCCTGTCGATTACCCGGCGGCTTGCGCCCGGATGGAGACACGAGCGGCGGATATTGCCGCCGGGCAGGCCCAAGAGCAGGTTTGGCTTTTGGAGCATCCGCCGCTCTATACCGCGGGGACGAGCGCGAAGCCGGATGATCTGGTCATGCCCGGCCGGTTTCCCGTTTTTAAATCCGGTCGCGGCGGGCAATATACTTATCACGGCCCGGGGCAAAGAGTGGCTTATGTTATGCTCAATTTATCCGCGCGCGGCAAAGATATACGCTGCTATATTAATCAACTTGAAGCGTGGATTATTGATACGCTGGCGGATTTTGGTGTTGAGGCCGGCCGGCGCGAAGGACGGGTCGGGGTCTGGGTGACCATGCCGGCGGGACATCCGGGCGGACATAGTGAGGCCAAGATTGCGGCTATCGGCGTGCGGGTACGGCGCTGGGTGACCTTTCACGGCATTTCAATCAATGTGAATCCCGACCTGTCGCATTTTGGCGGCATTGTGCCCTGCGGAATATCAGAGCATGGCGTGACGAGCCTTACGGACCTGAGCGTCAGCGCAGATATGGCGGAACTGGACGCCGCGTTAATCCGAAATTTTGAGCGGCGCTTCGGCCCTCTGCAGGCAAGCTAAGCGGGCGGATTGCCATATTTATTGGCGTCGGCCACGCCGGGACGCATAGCGCAAAATGCGGTCAGGAGCGCGGCGGGGATCAGGTTGATCCATTTTGCCATGCCGACATTGGCAGCCATATCGGCCTGATATTTTTCAATCAATGCTTTGTTGGCTTCGGGGTCTTCCGCGATGGACGGGTCGGCATTCATAGCTGCAAAATAGTCTGCGCCGCCGCCGATGGCGACTGTGAAAGCGACTGTGAACAGCGTTAAAAATATCGCCGCAAACCACAAGCCGACCGACAGTGACATGTCATGAAGCCGGCGGGCATAAAGGCTGTAAATCATAAAAATATTAAAGCCGAGCCAGAAAAGCCCGAGTAAAAATCCGGCCCAATGACCGCCGACGGCGCCAATAACAACCCCTTGCAGCCATACGGACAGGCAGATGACGACAAATCCCGCAATAAAGGCGGCGCGATGGCTGCGGCCGGGCGGGCGGGTTAAGTCTTTATGCAGATCAGCAAACATTATGGCTCCGTAATTTTTGCCTCTTCTATCATATGCCGGCCGGGCGCAGGCAGGCAAATCGCCGCGCCGCCTGTTAAAGTGTTTTATAACGTTTCCCTGCTAAGCCCTGTTTATGAGACAGCTAATCTTACCCGCCGCGCTTGTTATGTTGACAGGTTGCGCTGAAAAAATCGAACAAGCCCTGCCGCCGGAGACCGGCCAATCTGCGCCCGCCCGTCCCGCGCAGTATCAGCCGGAGCCTTTGCCGCAGCCTGTGACGTCAGCGCCTGCGCCTCAGGAAAGCCGGCCGGACACGTCGCCGACTATACCGCCGGCGCGGCTTGCACCGCGTCCGGCGGCGACAAAGACTGTGAGCCCGTTTCCCGTCAAACGCTGCATGAATTTAGGCAATTCCTTGGAAGCCCCGCGCGAAGGCGAATGGGGGTTTATCATTCAAAATGCTGATCTGCGCGCAATAAAGGGCGCGGGATTTGATACAATTCGTCTGCCCGTACGCTGGGATACACATATGGGCAGGCGCGCGCCTTACACGGTTGACCCCGCGTATATGGAGCGCGTCGCGCAGATCGTTGATATGGCGCAGACGATGGGTCTGGGCGTTGTACTCGACGTCCACCATTACGAGGCGTTGACGAAAAATCCCCGCAGCGAAGCCCGGCGATTTTACGCGCTGTGGGAGCAGATTGCCCGGCGTTTTGCCGGCTATTCCGACAGCGTTTATTTCGAACTTTTCAATGAACCGCTTCGATCTACCCGTATGGATGACGTGAATACGCTTTACAAAAATGCCGTTGGCATTATCAGAAAGACGAACCCTGACCGGATTGTTATCATGGGGGGGAATACCTGGAACGCTATTGATACTATCGGGGACGTCGATTGGGCCGGCGTTGGCTGGCCTAAAGATCCGAATATTGTTGCGACCTATCACGATTACGGCCCGCATGATTTCACCCACCAAGGCGCAACATGGACGACGCCGGTCTTGCCATTGGGCCGAAAATGGGGCGGCAGAGCCGATGAGGACGAGTTTAAGCTGACGTTTAATCAGGCCGCAGCATTTAAAGCTAAGACGGGTCTGCGCCTGTTTGTCGGAGAATTCGGCGTTATCAATCAAGTGCCTCTGGCAGAGCGCAATGCATGGATGAAAGCCCGCCGAAAAGCTATGGAAGCCCAAGGCACGCCGTGGTGCGTGTGGAATTATTCAGCCACGTTTAATGTGTTTAATGAACAGACGCGGCAATGGCTTCCGGGCACAAAAGACGCGCTGATGGGCCGGTAACTAAGCCGCGTTAATCAGCGGGATCAGGCTGTCGTGAATTTGCGGGCATTCCGAGGCCAGCCAGCTCATAAGCGCGCGTTCGCTTACATCATACTCGCCGTCAAGACCAATGCGGCTTTTCAGCCAAACGGCTTCTGCGTCGGTTATCATTTCAGCCTGCGAAACTTTCGAGTCGATAATCCAATTACCGTCTTGCAGGGCAGCGTCATCACCGCCGCGTGCGGATTTAAAGGCATCTTTGATGGCCGCGAAGGACAGTTTTGCAAAGCCGCCGCGAACTTCACCGCGCTGCATCAGAAAGTTTTCACGGTGAAGCGCCTCGTCGCGGGACGGGTTTTCCACCGTGGCAATAAACATTAAATGATTTGCGATAGTCTGACGGAAAAGCAGCGTCCAGCTTTCATGATTATCAGCACCGCGACAGGCATCATTAATATCGAAAATAATATCGGCTTCAGCGCGGGAAATGGCAAAATTATCCTGACCGCCGCAGGCATACAAAACTGCGCGCAGCAAATCGACTTCGGCCTCTCCGATAACGCCGGGTGTCAGCGTGCGGCCGCGTCCGATAACGCCAAACCCGTTGACGACAGCCAGTTTGACTTGATTGAGCGCGAAGCTGACCAAGCGGGATGTGGAATTACGGGCCGTTTTTAAAATGTTAATCAGCGTACGCAATTCGGTTATGGTTTCAACACGGCCATCAGCGCCGATGTGCGTAATCAGCCAAGCTGAATTGGCTTCATCAACATAGCCGTAGGGCAGAGTTTGCCTGACAACGAAATCCGTTATCGCTTCCATGAAGAAATCAGACCAGCCGGCAGCACGATTGACATCCGTCGCATTCAGACGAAAAATTGAGTCGGCCTCACTGACCGAGACATGTCCGTCACCAAAAACCGCGCGGCGCAGCGCTAAAATATCATTTTCAGTAACAGTTTTGACCTGTTCGAGCTGCCGCAGCAGCGATGCTAAATTGTGACTCACGCATTTATCCCCGCCGTTATTGAGGATTATTGCTAGCAAAAACTGCTTACCTAACCCCTAACGCGGGCGTAAACCTGCGCGGACTTGCGCGCTGTGGCCGCTGCGCGTAGACCGACACCATGTTATCTTATGCATATGTCGCCCTTGGCGGGGCCATTGGGGCGAGCCTGCGTTATGGCGTGGGCAGAGCCGCGTTTAAGGCCTTTGGCCCCGGCTTTCCTTGGGGCACATTTATCGCCAATGTGACCGGCGGTTTATTCATGGGCCTGCTCACCGGCTGGCTGGCCTTTCGCGTGTCCGGCGGTGAAAATTTACGCCTGTTTTTAGGCGTCGGCCTTCTCGGAGGGTTTACGACGTTTTCGAGCTTTTCATTGGAGGCGCTGCGCCTCATTGAGACGAAATCCTACAGCGCCGCCGGGCTTTATATTTTCGGCTCTGTTATCTTGGCGATTGCAGCGGTTTTTGCAGGCCTGCTCATTGCCCGCCGGCTGTTTGCAGTTTAGACAGCGCGCTCACAGATAGGCCGGCGATATGAGTGCAGTACAAATTCTGACCGTAGAGGAAACGGATGACGGCGCGCGCCTTGATCGGTGGTTTAAGCGGCAATTTCCCCATATCGCCCACGGGCGCGTTGAAAAACTGCTGCGCAAAGGAGAAATTCGCGTCGATGGCAAGCGGGCTAAGGGCAATTTGCGTATCGAAGCCGGCCAAGCCATTCGCGTCCCGCCCCTGCCCGACCCGACCGATGAAAAACCGCCGCGCCGCGTCTCGGATGCCGATGCCGCCTTTATCAAAGACCTTGTCATCTATGAGGACGCGCAAATGTTCGCGCTTAATAAGCCGGCCGGGATAGCCGTTCAGGGCGGGACTAAAACCACCCGCCATATTGACGGCATGCTGCCGGCACTGGGCGAAGGCTGCCGGCTGGTGCATCGTCTTGATCGCGATACCTCAGGCGTTTTGCTGATCGCCAAAAACGTCAAAGCAGCCGCATCCTTAGGCAAAAGCTTTCAAAACCGCTCGACGGAAAAAATCTATTGGGGCATTACGAACGGCGTCCCGCATCCCAAAGAGGGCGAGGTGAAAGGCTATGTCGCCAAAGGCCTGACCGATGATGCGTTCGGCAAGAAAAACGAAGGCATGGAGATTATGAAGGCGGTGCGTCACGGCACGCCGGGCTCCAAATATGCCAAAACCCTGTTTCGCGTTATTAATACGGCCGGGCAGCGCGCCGCTTGGGTCGTCATGCAGCCTTTGACCGGACGCACGCACCAATTACGCCTGCATATGCAATTAACCGGCGCGCCGCTTTGCTTTGATCCCAAATATCTGACGGACCGCGAAGCACCCGGCGGGCTGGAGCCGCAACTGCACCTTCATGCCCGCTCGCTCGCCCTGCCCCGCCCCGGCAATAAAGAGCTCTATCTCGAAGCGCCCTTGCCGGCGCATATGGAAACCGCGTTTAAAAAACTGGGCTTTGATAAAAACACCAAGATTGCGCCGCTGCGAACGGAAGACGATTAATGCCGCTGGCGATTTTTGATATTGACGGAACCTTGGTCGACAGCCGCTATATGATTCAAGCGGCCATGGAGCGCGCCTTTCACGCCGAGGGGCTTATCCCGCCGGCCTATGACCAAACCCGCAAGATTGTGGGATTATCACTGGAGACCGCGATAGATCGTCTGGCCCCGCGAGATTTAAAATCAAGCCGGCTGACCCAATTAGTCGAAGCTTATAAAAACTCCTTTATCGCCATGCGCCAAGCCGGTGAAGAATCAGAGCCGCTATATGACGGGGCGAGCGATTTGCTTGCAACGCTAAAGTCGGGCGGCTGGCAGCTCGGCGTTGCGACCGGAAAATCGCGGCGCGGATTGGACGCGGTGATGAAACGCGAGCGCTGGTTTGACGTGTTTGATTGCAGCTTTTGCGCCGATGACGGGCCGGGAAAACCGCACCCGCACATGGTCAACGCCAATCTGAACGCGCTGTCGGTAAACCCTCAAAACGCGGCCATTATCGGCGATACGCATTTTGACATGAGCATGGGCAAGGCCGCCGGCGTTCATGCCATCGGCGTGGATTGGGGCTTTCACAGCTTTGACGAAGTCAAGGCGGGCGGCGCAGACATTATGGTGTCGACGATGACAGAACTGAGCGGCGCGCTGAATAATTTTGCCAAGGCGCGCGCGGCATGAGCAAGAAGGCTAAACGCTTCTATAAAGACGTAACCGTTACAGACATAAACGGCGGCAAGACTGTCTTGCTTGACTCTCGGCAGCTTAAAACGCCGGGGCGCGAGCCGATGATACTGTCGCAAAAACATGCCGGTTTACTGGCCGCTGAATGGCAAGCGCAAGGCGAGTATATTCTGCCCGAAACTATGCCGGTGACGCGCCTTTTGAATGTTGCGACCGAGCGCACGCCGAAAAACAGAGACGCCATAATTGCCGAGGCCGTAAAATATGCCGGCACGGATTTGCTGTCCTACCGCTCCGAGGACCGTCCGCTGTTTGATCGGCAGACAGCGCAATGGGACCCGATTTTAGATTGGGCGGCGACGACCCATAAAACAAAACTGAAAACGACCGTCGGCATTATGGCGATAGAGCAAGACGCTGATTCTTTAAAAACAGTGGAAAAATTTGCAGGCCGTCTCGATAATATTAATCTGACGCTGATGATGCATTTTACGGCCGTCTTCGGCTCTGCCGTATTGGCCATGGCCGTGATGGACCGGCATGTCAGCGCAGCCCAAGCCTTGGACCTGTCCCGCCTTGATGAGATTTTTCAAATTGAGCGCTGGGGACAGGATGACGAGGCAAAAGAGCGAACCGACGCCATGTATACCGAGACCCGCGCCTTAGCGCAGCTTTTGTAACGGAACCCCCCGCGCGCGCCGCGCGTAAACTCCTTAGGAGATTATAATGAAAAAACGCTACAGACTGATGAGCTTTGCCGCTCTGATCGCCGGGGCAGCAATGGCGAGCGCAGCGTGCGCGCCGGTGAAAATCCTTAACGGGCTGACGCCGAGCAGTGCGTATGACCTTGAGAAAAGCGTGCCGTTTTCTGACGCGCCCGCTTTGGCAATGGATGTTTACACGCCGCAAAATCCGAAGGCCGATGCGCCGCTTGTCATGTTCATCTATGGCGGCGGCTGGAACAGCGGCCATAAAGAGATGTATAAATTTATCAGCGAAGCCTTCAGCAGCGAAGGCTACACAACGCTCATCCCGAATTATCGCGTTTACCCCAACGTTATCTATCCGGAGTTTATGTCAGACGCAGCTAAGGCGGTTGCAGACGCGTCTGAGAAATATAACCGCCCGATTGTACTGGTCGGGCACAGCGCCGGCGCGCATATCTCGGCTCTGCTGGCGCTTAATCCTGAATATTTGGACGGCGTCGGCGTGGACCGGTGTAAAGCCTTGGCCGGATGGGTTGGCTTGTCGGGCCCGTATGATTTTAAAGTCTACGACCCGCCCTATACGCAGATTTTCCCGCCTGAAACGCGCGAGGAGATGTTGCCGATAAAATATGCCGGTAACGCCCTTCACCCTGCCATGGTTATCATCGGGTCTGATGATGAAACCGTTCAGCCCGCGCAAACCGAACGCATGGCGCAAGCCTTGCGCAAAACCGGCGTGCCGGTGACGGAAGCTTATTATGACGGCGTTTCGCATACGGGCATGATTGCCAATATGTCCAAGCTGCTTCAAAACAGGTCCGAGGCCCACAGCGATGTCATGACGTTTTTAAATACGCTGCCAAAAACGAATTGCGGCTAAACGCGCGGCGCTATTGCGCTGCCGCTTTGCCGGGGTAAAGTCCGTCTGATAACCATGAGGGACACATGACCGAGCCGGCCTTTCCGGACATTTTAGTTTTCGCTATCCCTGCCTTTGTGATTTTGGTCGCGGCAGAGTTTTTTTGGCTGCGCGCACGGCGCAAAGATTTAAGCTTTAGCGGCAAGGACGGCCTGACCTCTATGGCCATGGGACTGGGCATGACAGCATCCGATATTGTCATGGGCGCAGTGTCGCTCGCCATACTTTTTTATTTTTGGCAATTTCGGGTTTTTGATCTCGGCTACAGCCTGCCGGTTATCATCATCGCCTTCATTATCGGGGATTTCAAATATTACTGGAAGCACCGGTTTTTCCACCGCATGCGCTGGTGGTGGATGTCCCATAATGTTCACCATTCAAGCGAGCATTATAATCTGACAACGGCGCTGCGGCAGCCCTGGACCAATCATATCGGCGCGCATGCCGTGATGGGGATTCCGATGGTTTTGCTCGGCTTTCATCCGCTGTTAGTCGCTTTTGTCGGCGCGTTGAATCTGCTCTATCAATTTTGGATTCACACAGAACTTATCGACAAAATGCCCCGATGGTTTGAAGCCGTCATGAATACGCCGAGCCATCACCGCGTGCATCACGGCCGTAATCCGCAATATTTAGACAGCAATTATGCCGGCACTTTCATCATCTGGGATCGCCTGTTCGGGACGTTTGTGGCGGAGGATAAAAACGACCCCGTCGATTACGGATTGGTCACGCCCATGACCACCTATAACCCCGTCAAAGTCGCCTTCATTGAGCTTTGGTCAATTATCAAAGACGCCGCGCAGCCGGGCATCACGCTCGGCCAACGCTTTAAATATATCTTCGCCCCGCCGGGCTACAGCCATGACGGGTCGCGCAAAACATCAGAGCAAATTAAAGCTGAGGCGGGGCTTTAGTGGACGCGGCGGCGCTTGACAGTTTTAGAATTGAGCTGGGCGGGCCGTCGGAAACGGCTATGGCTATCGCGCTGGCCATGATGATGTTCGCAGTCGCTTTGGGTTTAAAGGCGGAGCATTTCTCCTTTTTTAAGACGCAGCCCCGACACTATTTGGCCGGCGTTTTTGCGCAAATAATCGGCCTGCCGCTTTTAACGCTGGGCTTGGTTATGCTTCTAAAGCCCGCGCCGAGTTTGGCTCTGGGCATGATATTAGTGGCCTGCTGCCCGGGCGGAAATACGTCCAATCTATTGGCGCTTTTCGGGCGGGCCAATACGGCTTTGTCTGTCTCTATGACAGCCACATCAAGCTTGGCTGCCGCCTTTATCACGCCCATATCGATTGTATTTTGGAGCAGTCTTTACGGCCCGACCCGCGCCCTTCTGACCCAAATTAATTTCGATGTTATCGATTTTCTTTTGCAAACGCTCTTAATTCTGGCACTGCCGATTTTGCTCGGCATGGCGCTGTCACGCTACGCGCCCAAGATAGCGGCGCGCCTGCAAAAACCGCTGGCCGTGATTAGCGGAGTTATATTGCTGCTTATCATCATAGTCGGCATTTACGCCTACAGAGACATTTTTCTTAAGGCCGGCTATATCCTCTTCCCGCTGGTGATAATTCACAACGCACTGGCTTTCGGGATGGGATATGGAACGGGACTGCTGACTCGGGCGGATGCACCGACCCGCCGGGCGCTGACCTTTGAGATTGGGATACAAAATTCCGGACTTGGCTTGGTGATTTTAATTACGCAATTATCGGGTCTGGGCGGCGCGGCGGCAATTACCGGCGCTTGGGGCATTTGGCATTTAATCGCCGGCGGCGCTATGGTGGCCGCGTTCCGGCGGGCTGACAGGAGGCGGGCATGAGCTTTGATATTAAAATTACCGGCGGCACAGTCTTTGACGGATGCGGCGGAGACGGCGTCAAAACAAATATCGGCATTAAAGACGGCCGCATTGTTGAAGTCGGTGCCTGCGAAGGTCCGGCCAACACCGTTATCGACGCCTCAGGCCATATCGTAACGCCCGGCTTTATTGATTTGCATACTCATTATGACGGGCAAATCAGCTGGGACGAAGAGCTGGCCCCGTCCGTTAATCACGGCGTGACGACGGCTGTGCTGGGGAATTGCGGCGTCGGTTTTGCGCCCTGCCGCGCGGCGGATCGCGACAAGCTTATTCGCCTGATGGAAGGCGTAGAAGACATCCCCGGAACCGCGCTGCACGAAGGGCTGACTTGGGATTGGGAGACGTTTCCGGAGTATATGGACGCGATTGATGCCAAGCCGCACACAATAGATTTTGCCGTCATGGTTCCGCATGACCCGCTGCGGGTTTACGTTATGGGCGACCGCGCTGTTTTCGATAAACCTGCCAATGACGCCGAAATCGCGCAAATGAAGACGGTTGTCCGCGAAGCGATGGAGGCCGGCGCCTGCGGCGTATCTATCGGGCGCAGCGATTTTCATAAAACCTCTGACGGCGACTGGACCCCCGGCAGCGAAGCCGGCGCCGATGAGCTGAGAGCCATTGCCGGCGCGCTGGACGGTTTGGATTACGGCGTGCTGCAAGCGGTAAATGATTTTGATATGGTACGGCCCGGCGAAACCTTTGATACGGAATTTGATCTCATGGAGACCTTCTTTCGCGCCGGTAACGGACGGCCGGGATCTATGTCCTTAATGGAGCGGGATTTCGCGCCGGATGATTGGAAGAAAATCATTGCGCGAGTAGAGCAGCTCAATTCAGAAGGCCTTGATGTTTCTTTGCAAGTGGCCCCGCGCGCTATCGGCGCGATAAACGGGCTGCAATGCACTTTTCATCCGCTTATGGCGTTTCCGAGCTATATTGCCATTGCGCAAAAACCGCTGGCCGAGCGCGTGGCGATTATGAGCGATCCGAACTTTAAAGCGAAAATGCTGTCGGAAAAACCGGTGCAACTCTCAGGGCCGGACAGCCCTGTGCCGCCCTTGGTCGATATGATGATTGCCGATTTTGACCGCCTGTCCGAAAAACAGTTTCTGCTCGATGTGAACGGCGCGGTTGATTACGAGCAAACCGCCGATCAATCCATTGCCGCAATGGCGCGGCGCGACGGCGTTTCGATTTGGGAAAAAGTTTATGATTTGATGCTGGAAGATGACGGCAAAGCGCTGATTTATTTCCCGGTCTATAATTACACGCATATGAATTACGACAATGTCCTGACCATGATGCGCCATCCCAAAGCGCTGCCGGGATTGTCCGATGGCGGCGCGCATGTGGGCACGATTTGTGATGCGAGCTTTCCAACTTATTTGCTGTCTCATTGGACACGCGACCGGCCCGCCCGCGGCAAGCCGGGCATACTCCTGCCCCGCGCCGTGCAAATGCTGACCGGCGACAGTGCAGACTATTTGGGCCTGACAGACAGAGGCCGCATCGCGCCGGGGCAGCGCGCCGACATCAATATTATTGACTATGACGCGCTGACCTTAGGCGTGCCGACAATGGTTCAGGATTTACCGGCCGGCGGGCAGCGCCTGATACAGCCGGTCAACGGTTACAAAGCAACTTTAGTCAAAGGCGTCGCGGTGATTGAGGATGATGAAATTACGCCGGCCCGTCCGGGCCGCTTGGTTCGCTTCGGCCAAAGCGCGGCTTAGGCCGGCGGCACTGCTCTCGCAGCGGCGCGGCTCTTTCGTCGGGCGGCGATGCAATAAAGCAGAACGGCCGTCCAGATAAAACCGAAGCAAATGACCCGCGGCCCGGTCAGCGGCTCTCCGTAATAAAGCGCGACGCCGAATTGCAAAGTCGGGCCGATAAATTGCAAGATGCCGATGGTCGCGAGCGGCAAGCGGCGCGCGGTCAGCGCAAAGGCCAAGAGCGGCAGGACCGTGAGCGGTCCCGCCAACATCAGCCCGCCTGACAGGCCTAAATTTTGCGTGCCGAACGTGTTAGTGCCCAGTGATGACAGATAAATCATATAGGCGCAGCCAATCGGAAACAGCAGTAAGGTCTCGACAAATAGCCCCGGCATGCCGGCTATCACGACCTGTTTGCGAATGACGCCGTAGATTGTAAAACTGACCGCCAATATCAATGTCACCAGCGGAAGCTCGCCGCCGGATACCATCAACCAACCCACGCCGAAAAAGGCCAAAGCTACGGCCAAAACTTGCAGTCCGTTAAGCTCTTCTTTTAAAAAAATCACGCCCACAATCACATAGATCAGCGGATTGATATAGTAGCCCAAACTGGCCTGCATAATCTGATCGCTGTGCACAGCCCATATATAAGTGCCCCAATTCAGCGCGATGAAAAAAGCCGACAGCGACAATAATCCAAGCGTCTTTCGGCTTTGCAGTGCCGCTTTGACTT
>CALLVD010000118.1 GCA_938010385.1 uncultured Robiginitomaculum sp. | reverse complement strand
TTGAAAATCCGCCGGCTGTGGCCGGGTCATCGAGCGCCGCCGTTTCTGTCAATTCGATGATGACGCGCTTGGCCATCGGGCCGAGCGCTTTGAGCGCGGCAATATATCCGGCGACGGCCACATCATTTTGCAGCGTTGCCGCCGAGATATTGAGGGCCAGCCGAATATCCGGCTGCGCGCGCAAGGTCACGCTCGCCAGTTCCAAGGCGCGGCGGTCAAGCAAATGCACAAGGCCGAGCTTTTCCGCCGCCATGATGAAATCACCCGCCGGCACGACTTGGCCGTCCGGCCTTTGCAGACGCAGAAGGCATTCGTAATGTTGCGGTTTTCGCGAGCGGCTGTGCACAATCGGCTGATAGGCGAGTCTGATTTCACGGCTGTTGAGCGCGTCTAAAATATCATCAGCCTCTATCGGCGCCTTGCGGCGGTGCTCTGTCAGGTCAATGAGGTCTGTGTGCCAAGGGACAAATTTACCTTCACGGGCGAGACTGTGATCAAGGGCAATGCGGGCCTTGTCCATGGCTTCAAAAGCGTTATCGGCTTGGGACGGAATATTGACTGCGCTGATAGCCAAACCGGCATATAAATCCCCGAACGGCGATGTGTACGGAATGTCTGTCAGGGTTTGGATAAAGCGCTCGGCAATTGCGTGATGCTCATCCGGGCGTTCTTGCGCGCCGGCGTCCTGTCCGATGACAAGGCCGAAAACTACGCCGTCAAATCCCGGCCCCGTCAGGCGCGCCGTATGATCCGGCGCGCGAACCTGATCGGATAAGCGTTTTGCAATGCCTTTTAAAAGCCGGTCGCCGGCTTCAAACCCGTAAGATTGATTAATGTCGTCAAGATTTGAAACCTGTATGGTCAGCAGCGCCGCGCGCAAGCTGTAACGGCGGCACGCGGCGATTTGCCATTTCAGCGCTTCGTGCAGGCGCTTATCATTCCAAAGCCCGGTCAGGGCGTCATAGCTGGCATTGTATCCCGCGGTTTCGCGCTCGCGCATTTCGCTGTCGACATCGCGCAAAAGGCCGCAAATATGCGTCGGCGTTCGGCCGTTACCGGCAAGGCGTTTGCCGCGCTCTTCAACCCAAACGCTGTCCCCGCAAAAGCTGCGGGCCCGGTAAGTGACGCGATAAGGCGCTCCGTCCCATGTCAGCGAGGCTATGGCATTGGCCCGGTCTGCCCGGCCTTTTTCATCGGTAATGCATGACAGCAGGGATTTGAGCGATTGCGGAACATCATCCGGCCGCCCTTTCATCAGGTCAGCCGCGCGCGCCTCATCGGCCCATGTAAAGACGCCGTCTTCATAGGTAAACGCCGCGCCGCGCATCAAAGCCATAGCGTGATCAGTTGCCCTTATTTTGCCCGTCTTATCTTTCATGCGCCCACAATCCATTGATGCATGCTGCTGCCGGTATCGGCAAACTTAAGCGTAAGACATAGCAAGCAGAGCTTAATAAATTACAACTAAAAGATGTGTTATTAATCCGCAAAACCGTCACCGCCGAAATCGCGGCGCGCGGCCGAAATTGTTACTATAAATCCGGCCATAATATCCAGCAGGCTCATCAGCATAATCAGGAAAAATACCGATGTTGCAAAGGCGTCAAACATTAAGAACTCGATCAGGCAGACAATGAAAACGAGCATAGAAAAAGCGTGATTCATTACGGCGTAGCGATCAGAGCGCGCGGATTTCAGCATTTCAAAAAACAGCAAAACCAGCGATATTGTCAGCAATATAGCCCCGCGCGTGATAATCCAATCGGCACCGGAGGCCATAGAAATGCGCTTAAACTCTGTATCCATCATGGCGCGCACGGCTTCAGCGGTCGAGAACTCCGTCCCGGCCCAGGCAATCACGTTATAGACTAAAACGGGAATCAGCAGCAGCGGTATGACGGTCAGAAATCTCACGCACGTGTCCCTTTAAGCGAATCAACAGGCTTTGCTTTAAGAGAATCTAAACCGGGGCTGCTATCAAGAGGTTAACGCTTTATTGATTATATCAGCTGAGCCCGGCGGCCAGATTGGCCTGTAAAAGCGGTGAGAACCCGTAATGGGACAGCCAGCGCGGGTCGGCATTAAACATATCGCGCAAATCCGGCATGCCGTATTTCAGCATAGCCAGACGATCTACGCCCATGCCAAAGGCAAAGCCCTGATAGACGTCCGGGTCAAGGCCGCAGGCGCGCAGCACGTTCGGGTGAACCATGCCGCAGCCCAAAATCTCCATCCATTTGTCGCCGGTGCCAATAGCAATGCTCTCGCCCTTGCGCTCATAGCGTACATCCATTTCGGCGCTCGGCTCTGTGAAGGGGAAGTGGTGCGGGCGAAATTGCACGTCGACGTCCGTTTCAAAAAACGCGCTGATGAACTCCATCAGGCAGCCTTTCAAATGGCCCATATGCGTGCCTTTATCGATGACAAGGCCTTCGACCTGATGAAACATCGGCGTATGGGTTTGGTCGGAATCGCACCGGTAAGTGCGGCCGGGCGCGATGATGCGAATGGGCGGCTCCTCACTCATCATGGTGCGGATTTGCACCGGCGACGTGTGGGTCCGCAGAACTTTGCGCTCGCCGTTTTCATCTTCCGGGAAGAAAAACGTATCGTGCATATCGCGCGCCGGATGACCGGGCGGGAAATTCAGCGCGGTAAAGTTATGAAAATCGTCCTCAATATCCGGGCCTTCTTTGACCGAAAATCCCATATCAGCGAAGATAACCGCCATTTCTTCCATGACCTGCGTGACCGGATGCAGGGCGCCCGTTTTGATATTGACCGGCAGGGATATATCAATGGACTCGCTCGCCAGACGGGCTTCAAGCGCGATGTGCTCCAGCACGGATTTGCGCGTCTCCACCAAAAGCGCGACATCTTTTTTCAGCCCGTTCAGCGCGGGCCCCATAACTTTTTTCTCATCCGGGCTCATTTTGCCCAAGGTGGACATCAGTCCGGAAATCTCGCCTTTTTTGCCTAACGCGGCGACGCGCACAGCGTCCAGCGCAGGCAGGTCATTCGCCTCATCAATCAAGCCCGCAAACTTGGATTTTAGGGCGGCAATGTCGTTCATATCAGTCATGGGGGCTACCGTGTTTTAAGTCTGCGGTCTTGTGGCGATTCGGGGCGCGGGCGTCAAGAGGGGGTGGGGGCGCTCCGCCTAATCCCGATCATAAGTCAGCGCCATAAATACGTCTTCCAAATCCGGCTCTTCGGTTTTTAGGTCTGCGATGGACAGGCCGGCGGCTTTGACTTGATTGAGCATAGCGGAAATCGAATCTTTGCCGCTGCGATAATTAATGCGTAATTGTCCGTCACTGACCGCGGCATCCAAACCCGACAAAGTCGCCGGTATGGCGTTAATATCCCCGGTCGGCGTGATAACCAGCGTGCGTTTATCAAGACGTGACAGCATGACCGACTTTTCTTCATTGGCGGTAATCTCGCCGTTATGAATAATGGCGATGCGGTCACACAGGCTTTCGGCCTCTTCGAGATAATGGGTGGTCAGGATGACGGTCGTGCCTTGCTCATGCAGCGTATTGACATAATCCCACAACTGACGGCGCAGCTCTATATCCACGCCGGCCGTGGGCTCATCGAGGATAAGCACCGGCGGGTTATGAACCAGCGCTTTGCCGATCAGCAGGCGGCGCTTCATCCCGCCGGAGAGCTGGCGCACATAGGCGTCGCGTTTTTCCCATAATCCCAAAGCCTGCAAAATCTCTTCGCTGCGCCGCTCAGCTTTGGGCACGCCGTAATAGCCGGCCTGAATATTGAGCGCTTGAAGGGGCGTGAAGAACACGTCCATGGCAATTTCCTGGGGCACAATGCCGATAGAGGCGCGGGCATTGCGCGTATCCGTATCGATGTCATAGCCGCAGATTTTCGCGCTGCCCTCAGTCTTGCGCACCAGCCCGGCCAGAATGTTAATCAGCGTTGATTTCCCCGCCCCGTTGGGACCCAGCAAGCCGAAGATTGATCCACGCGGCACGACCAGATCTACACCTTTAAGCGCCGTTTTCGCCTCCGCCTTGCGTGATTTGGCATAGGTCTTTTTCAATCCCCTTATCTCAATCGCAGGGCTTGCGGCAGTGTTGACAGGGTCAGACATAAAAACGGCTTTCATCTTGGGGCGCAGAGGATTAAGTATGCGCAAAGCGACTGCTTCGCAACAGCTTCACATAAGAAACAGGCTCCCTATGTCCACTCATTCCGAATTGTCAGATATTTATCCTAACGCCCCTGAAATCGTGATTGTGAAATCTCATCGCGTGTCCTGCGCCGGCGGGCAAGGCGGCGGGGCGAGCGCGCTCGGCCATCCGAAAGTCTTTATGGATATGGGGCAGGGCAGCTCTGTGGAATGTAAATATTGCGACCGCGTTTTCGTCCTCGAAGACGGCGCAGATCATTCAGAATCAGGCCACTAAGGCTTCAAGCCGTTAAACCTCAATCTTCCAGCCTGAACCGATAAATGCGGGTATAGCCGTTCTCCGGTGCCGGCTCGCCATTGACGGTCTTCGGATTAAACCGCGTGCGCTCCGCTGCGCGCATGGCCGCCCGGCCGAAATCCGCTGAATACTTCCCGGACGCGGCTTTGACGACGCGGGCATCAATGACCTTGCCGTCAATGCCGATATCCATAGATATTGTTACATCCCCCTCTTCGCCGCGGCGCTGCGCCCGGCTCGGATAGCGCGGCTTAGAATCGCGCAGGACGCTTGCCGCAATGACAGTCTCTTTGACAGCCGGGATTGTCTCGGCCATGGGGATGGGGAAGGTTTTCGCCATCGGCAAATCCCCGGCCAGCGCATCATCGCTGATGGCCGCGCTCTGAACGCCCCGGCTCGCCTTATTGGGCAAAGAGATATCAGAGCCGGCCAGTCCGGGCGGGCGGCCGGTCTCTTCATTCAGTTTTCTGCTTTTCGGCGCGGCCTCTTCTAGCTGGCCTTCCATAATCAGGATTTCTTCGGCGTAATTGCCGCCGTCCCATTCGACTTTAAAGGCGTCCAGCGTCTCACGCTTTGTCGCGGCTGATTTCGTGACGTCGTAATAAATCTCGGTCACAGCCGTCCAGGCATTATGCTCATCGGCTTCAAGGGCTTTGATTTGCGCGGCTGCTGTCTGCGCTTGCGGGCTGTCGGGATAGGCGGCGCTGAAATTACGCAGGGCGCGAAGGCGCAGGGTCGGGGTCTGCGTTGAGGCGGCTTCGGTATAAACCGCTTCGGCCGGCCGAATATCAATATTTAGCCGCGAGCCGGCATCATCCGTCGTACGGCCCAGTAAATGATAAAACGCAAATCCGGCCAGCGCGATGGTCAGCACAAGCGACAGGGTAAAAGAGTGACGGGTACGGCTTCCGTCTCCGGTCTTTGCAGCAGCAGGCGCATCAGCTTTGCGGTCAATATCGATCGGTTTACCCATATCA
Organism: uncultured Robiginitomaculum sp.; assembly: GCA_938010385.1. GTDB lineage: Bacteria > Pseudomonadota > Alphaproteobacteria > Caulobacterales > Maricaulaceae > Robiginitomaculum. The sequence goes on along the minus strand of CALLVD010000118.1, from coordinate 23,695 downwards.
GTCTTAGTTAGAGCAAGCTTAGCCGTGAATAAAGGCTGTTTCATGGCCGTCGCCGGGAATGTTGCAGCAATTATGCCCGGTTATTCCGTCTGCGCCCCTTGCTACGGCGCGCAGAGCGGCGCAAAAAGGCGCGGATAAATATTAACCGAAAAGTCTCTGATATTATGCCGCATTCTGCTCCTGTTGATGAAACCTCCCATGTGGTCTTGGTCGATGGGTCCGGCTATATCTTTCGCGCCTATCATGCCTTGCCGCCGCTGACGCGCAAAACGGACGGCTTGCCCATCGGCGCGGTGGCCGGATTTTCCAACATGCTGTTTAAGCTGTTGCAGCAGCAAACTGACGCCATGCGCCCGACCCATTTCGCGGTGATTTTTGACGCCTCCGGCTATACATTTCGCAATGAGATTTATGATCAATATAAAGCCAACCGGTCTGAACCGCCGGAAGATCTGGTTCCGCAATTTCCGCTGACCCGTGACGCGACCGTGGCTTTCGGCGCGGCGTCGATTGAAATGGACGGGTTTGAGGCTGATGACCTCATTGCGACCTATGCCGATATTGCCGAGAAAAAAGGCGCGCGGGTCACAATCATTTCATCCGACAAAGACCTGATGCAGCTTGTGTCGGACAAAGTTTCCATGCTCGACACGATGAAAGACAAACATATCAGCTTTGATCAGGTGTTTGAAAAGTTCGGCGTCAAGCCGGAAAAAGTCATCGACATTCAATCTCTGGCCGGAGACAGCGTCGATAATATTCCCGGCGTGCCGGGCATTGGCGTCAAAACAGCGGCGCTGCTTATTAACGAATATGGCGATTTGGATACGCTGCTGGAGCGCGCCGGCGAGATTAAGCAAAAGGGACGGCGTGAAAAATTGCTCGAATTTGCTGACAGTGCGCGCATCTCCCGCGAGCTGGTCACGCTGAAACGCGATATAGAGCTTGAAACGCCGATTGAAGAGCTGGCCGTGACGGATCCGGAGCCGTCGGCGCTTTTCGGTTTTTTGGAAGATATGACGTTTCGCACGTTGACCGCGCGGGTGCGCGCGGCGATTGACGCCGGCGATGATGAGGGCCTGCGCCGCGCCGACAGTCCGGCCGGCGGGCCGGCGCCCGCGCCGAGAGACTTTACCTTTGACCACAGCCTTTATGCCTGCGTGCAGGATATGCCGGCGCTGCAGACATGGATTGCCCGCGCGCAAAGGGCCGGAATTGTGGCCGTTGATTTGGAAACCGACAGCTTGGACAGCGCGGCGGCCAATATTGTCGGCGTGTGTCTGGCAACCGGCGTGAATGAAGCGTGCTATATTCCGCTCGCCCATACCGGCGGCGGAGATTTACTGGGCGACGGCGCGCCGAAACAAATCCCGATGCGCGAGGCGCTGGACGCCTTAAAGCCCATGCTGGAAGACCCGGCCGTTTTAAAAGTCGGGCAAAATTTCAAATATGATTTGGGCGTTTTTCAGCGCTACGGCCTGCGCCCCGCGCCTTATGACGACACTATGCTGATGTCCTATTCGCTGGAAGGCGGGCTGCACGGACACGGCATGGACGCTATGGCCGAGCGTCATTTTGACCATAAATGTATTGCCTTTAAAGACGTGGCCGGGACCGGCAAATCCCAAGTCACATTTGACAAAGTCACGCTGGAAAAGGCTGTGCCTTACGCGGCCGAAGACGCCGATGTGACGCTGCGGCTTTGGCATGTTTTAAAGCCGCGTCTTGCCAATGAGCAGGTGGCGACAGTTTACGAAACGCTGGAACGCGGCATGCCGACCGTTCTGGCGAATATGGAAAACGCGGGCATTAAAGTTGACCGCGCCGTGCTGTCACGGCTGACATCAGATTTTTCGCAAAAAATGGCGCAGCTTGAAGACGCGGCTTATGAACTGGCCGGCAAAAAATTTAATCTCGGCAGCCCGAAACAGCTCGGCGAAATTCTGTTTGATGATTTGGGTTTGGCCGGCGGAAAGAAAACCAAAACCGGCGCATGGCAGACCGGCGCGGGGATTTTGGAAACTTTGGCCAATGAGCACGCGCTGCCTAAAACCGTTTTGGATTGGCGGCATTATTCCAAGCTGAAATCGACCTATACCGAAGCGCTGACAGCGCAGATTAATTCTGAAACCGGACGCGTGCATACAAGCTTTGCGCTGGCCGCGACCACGACCGGGCGGCTGTCCTCGTCGGATCCGAATCTGCAAAATATACCGATCCGTACAGAGGACGGGCGCAAAATCCGCGACGCCTTTATTGCCGAGCCGGGCAATGTTTTAGTCGCCGCGGATTACTCGCAAATTGAGCTGCGCATTCTGGCGCATGTAGCCAAGCTCGATACGATGAAGCAGGCCTTTGCGGACGGCGTCGATATTCACGCCCTGACGGCGAGCGAAATGTTCGGCGTGCCGATTAAGGGCATGGACCCCGCCGTTCGCCGCAATGCCAAAGCGATTAATTTCGGGATTATCTACGGCATTTCTGCTTTCGGCTTGGCCAATAATCTGGGCATTGGGCGGGCTGAGGCCAAACAGTATATTGATAATTACTTTATCAAATTCCCGGGCATTAAAGCTTATATGGAAGAGGCCAAAGAAGAAGCGCGCCATTACGGCTATGTCACCACTTTATTCGGGCGCAAATGCCATATTAAAGGGATTAAAGACCGCAATGCCATGACCCGCCAATTCGGAGAGCGCCAAGCCATTAATGCGCCGATACAGGGCGCGGCCGCTGATATTATGCGCCGGGCTATGCTGCGTATGCCCGCCGCCATTTCCAATATCGAAGGCGCGCGCATGCTGTTGCAGGTGCATGATGAATTAGTGTTTGAAGTGCCGCAAGGTCATGCAGATACGCTCATTGCAGCGGCGGTGAAAACCATGGAGGGCGCGGCTATGCCGGCCGTCAATATGAGCGTCCCCCTGACCGTAGACGCCAAGGCCGCGGAAAACTGGAACGCGGCCCATTAGGCATAAAAATCCCCCGCAGAGGAGAGAGACTCTGCGGGGGATAAGGTGCTGATGCGGGCGGCCGTAAAGGCTAGCCCATCATATCAGCAAAGCGTTCGCCGGCTTTTGCACTCACTTGTGCTTGGCGAATAAGATCCTGAGCTTGCGGGCTCAGATTTTCATCAAGGCAGCTCTCGCAGCGCTCCGCGAGATACTCTTCACCGTCATCCAGCGCGTTAATCGCAGCTTGCTCGTCGCTTTGAAACATTGAGGCGACGTCCACAAATTTACGGTGCGCGCTTGCCAATACGGAGCCGTCAGTTTTTGGCTCACCGCCCAAGCTGCGCACTTGGCTTTGAAACTTATTAATCAGCGCGGCACGCTCTTCGGCGCGGTTTAAAAATTGCTGACGCAGGGCCGGATTGTCTTGAGCAACATCGAGACATTTTTGGTAGCCGTCATAGCTGTCAATCAAGGTCTCTGTGACTTTGTTAAGGGCTGCAATGTTTGAATCGGTCATAATATCTCCTTCTTGTTTGTGTGTGCTTAACCAACGAAAGCCTGCTTGTATGGTTCCGAAAATGTTTATCGCGCGTGCAGGCTTGCCCCTGTACAAATCGCGCAAACCCGCTATCTAAGCGTCATGAAAATACCTGCCGAAAAACTCCGCCAAGTCGTTGACCGCTTTGACCAAATCGAAGCGCGCATGGGCGTTGCGACCGAGACCGATGAGATTGTGTCTTTGTCCAAAGAACACGCCGAAATGCGCGACGTGGTCGAAGGCGTGCGCAAGCTGCAAGCGCAATTATCTGAAATGGAAGACCTCGAAGGCATGCTGGATGACCCGGATATGGGCGCCATGGCGAAAGAGGAATTACAGGCGCTTAAAGACGGCTTGCCGGCGCTGGAGCATGAAGTCGCCATTCTGCTTTTGCCCAAAGATAAAGACGACAGCGCGTCGGTCATTATCGAAATCCGCGCCGGCACCGGCGGGGATGAAGCCGCGATTTTTGCCGGCGACCTTTACCGTATGTATGCCCGCTATGCCCAGCTTCAGGGCTGGAAGGTTGACGTGCAAACAGAGTCGGAAGCGGATATGGGCGGCTTTAAAGAAATTTCGGCCTCTATTACCGGCGCAGGCGTATTCGGAAAAATGAAGTTTGAGAGCGGCGTTCACCGCGTGCAGCGCGTGCCGGTCACGGAGACTCAAGGGCGCATCCACACCTCGGCGGCCACTGTCGCGGTCCTGCCCGAAGTCGAAGATATCGATATTAATTTTTCCATGAATGACGTGCGCGTTGATACCATGCGCGCCTCGGGCGCCGGCGGGCAGCACGTTAACAAAACCGATTCAGCCGTGCGCATGACCCACGAACCGTCCGGCATTGTCGTGGTCTGTGATGCCAAATCGCAACATCAAAACCGCGCCAATGCGGAAAAGATTTTGAAAATGCGCCTTTATGATATGGAGCGCGAAAAGCAGGACGCGGAACGCTCTGATGCGCGCAAATCCCAAGTCGGCTCCGGTGATCGCTCTGAACGCATTCGCACCTATAATTACCCGCAAGGCCGGGTGACGGATCACCGCATTAACCTGACGCTTTACAAGCTTGATAAAATCGTGGCCGGTGACGAGCTTTCCGATGTCATTGACAGCCTGCTGGCCGAAGATCAGGCCAGCCGTTTGGCGGATTTGGAAAGCGCGTAAGTGACGGTCTATCCGCCGTATAGCGGGATTAATCTTAACTCTGCGCGCCGGCTTTTGACGCGAAATTTTGAAACCGCCGGCATAGACAGCGCCGCCCTTGATGCGCGGATGATCGTCGCTTTTGCTGCCGGCCTGTCACACGCCGATCTTTTGGCTCGCGGCACAGAGTTTTTAACCCCGGAGCAGTTTGACGCCGTCACCGATATGGCCGCGCGGCGTCTTGAGGGCGAGCCCGTTGATATGCTGATCGGGCGTAAGGCGTTTTGGAAAGATGATTTTATTATCTCCAAAGACGTGCTCAGCCCGCGCCCGGAAACCGAAGGCATTATAGAGGCAGCGCTGAAAGGCCTGCCGGCGCCCGAAACCATTCTCGATTTAGGTACGGGCAGCGGCGCGGTTATCCTCTCGCTGGGCCGAGAGTTTCCGGCGGCCGCGCTGACGGCGACGGATATTTCTGCGCCGGCTTTGGACATCGCCGGGCAAAACGCGGCGCGCTTGGGCGTTGATTGCCGCTTTATTCAATCTGACTGGTTTGCTGCTGTCGACGGGCGATTTGACCTGATTGTTTCTAACCCGCCTTATATCACCGACGCCGCAATGAAGACGCTTCCTGCGGAGGTTTCAGGATTTGATCCGGATCTTGCCTTGCGCGGCGGACCGGACGGGCTTGCGCCTTACAGACTTATGGCTGCGCAGGCGCATCTGCATCTGACGCCCGGCGGCGGTCTGATATTGGAAATCGGCTTTGATCAGGGCCGGGCGGTTTCAGACTTGCTGCGGCAGGGCGGCTTTACAGATGTCGCGATTATCAAAGATTTGGCGGGACATGACCGTATCATTACGGCTTTATCCCTTGGCGTAATTAAGGCTTGACCCTGCGCGCGAGGGCGGTAATGTCTGCACGTTACTTAAGGAATTGACTTGCCCCGGGGGCTTTGTCACCGAGTACACTCAGACCGAAAAATAACGGTAATATGGAGCGAATTTTTTTCGCATTTAACCGCGCGAATGCGCGCCGCAGCCGGGCTGCACATTGACCACAGGATACGCTATGAAGCGCCAACGGGGACGGAATAACCGCCGCAATAATAACAATAACGGGAACAACAATAATCCCAATCGCTCGCTCGACAGTAACGGGCCGGATGTAAAAATTCGCGGCTCTGCGGCGACGATTTACGAGAAATACACCAATATGGCCCGCGACGCGAAAACGTCCGGCAATCGGGTGAAGGCGGAAAACTATCGCCAACATGCCGAGCATTACTACCGCCTCGTCCAAGAGCTTCAGGCTAAGGCCGAAGCTGACAAAGCCCGCCAAGAGGCTGAGCGCGCCAAACGCGATGAAGAACGCGCCGCCCGTGATGCTGAACGCGCAGCCAAATCCGGTGATGACGGTGAGGGCGGCAATAATTCGCGCCGCAATAATTCGCGCCGCAGCCGTCAGCGCGAAGACAGCGCGCCGGCTGAGACGGAAGCCGCGCCGCAGACGCAAGACACAGACGCGCCGGCCGCCGACGCTGCGCCCAAACCCTCGCGCCGCCGCAAGGCTCCGGCGAAAGAGGAAGCCGTTGCGAGTGAAGGCGAAGCCGCTGCGCCGCGCAAGAAACGTGCGCCGGCTCGCAAAAAAGATGCTGATGACGCGCAGCCCGCAGAAGCGGAAACAGCCGCCGAATAAACCGGCGACATTTGAATTAAAAAAGCGCCGCAGTTTCCTGCGGCGCTTTTTTTTATCACTTATGAAATAAGCCGCTTATTTTTTCGGCGGGGTCTTTTTGGCAGCCGGCTTTTTGGCCGCCGGTTTCTTTGCCGCCGGTTTCTTGGCCGCTGTCTTTTTAGCCGACGGGCGCTTGGGCGGCGCAGCGGCAGGTTTGACCTCCGCCTCAACAGTCGGCGTATCGTCTTTTTTCAGCTTGCTCTTGAGCGCTTCGGCTTTCTCCCGCGCGGCGTTTCTCGTGTTCAGAGCGGCTTCACGCGCGGCTTGCAACGCCTCGTCGCCGGGAATAGCAGCTTCGATGTTTTTGCCGCCCAAGGTCTTATTAATGTCGCCGAGGCGGGCATACATGCGAAACAGAATGATGATACATTCGCAGAAAACGCGCCATAACAAAACGCTGAGCACCGCGCCGATAATCGCGGTGAGCAGGGCCGGGATAAAGCCGACCGCGCCGGCCTTAAACGCGCCGAACACGCTCATGACAAGGCCGATAGCGATGAGCAAAAGCCCGATATAGTAAACGATTTTAATGATAGATTCTGAGATCATTTTATCAAATGAAAACAGATTAGACAGGATAGGGTTGGCCATGATTGGTCCTTTGCGGGGTTATACTGAGGGTAACATAGGCGCACTATCGCCATTGGGCAATGCCGGCAGGGTCAATAAGCCGATTGGGGCAGGGCGCCGTTAATTATGGGGCGTCGCCTGCAAAAACGGATGCAGTTTCAATCGCAACTGGGCGCAGCGCCGGCGGTGCATCTTTGCGAAGCCGGTCAATCTGCGCGCGGCGCACGTCAAAATCTGCGCGCTCTTCCTTAGGCAAAGGTTTGCCGGAGAGGGTCGAAAGCGACTTCGGATTTATCGGGCGGCCGTTTTTGTGCACTTCATAATGCAAGTGATTGCCGGTGGATGCGCCTGTCGTGCCGACATAGCCGATAGTCTGGCCTTGGCGAACGCGCGTGCCTTTTTTAATGCCGCGCGCAAACCCGTTCAGATGGGCATAGGCGGTTTTATAACCGTCGGAATGGCGAATGCGTACATAATTACCGAATGTGGACCAGCGATTGGCGCGCTCAACAATGCCGACGCCGGCCGCCATAATGGGCGTGCCCTTGGGCGCAGCAAAGTCGACGCCGTTATGGTTCTTGCGATAGCCCGAAATCGGATGACGCCGCGAACCGAAGCCCGATGACAGGCGCGCGCCGTTAATGGGCGTGCGCATTAATTTACGTTTCGCGCCTTTGCCGTTTTGGTCATAATAATTCTCGTGACCTTTTTTGTTTTTATAAAGGTAGTATTCCGCCGTTTTTCCGCGCGGCGAGAAACTGGTATAGATTAAATCACCCGCCTTCAGCGGATTTCCTTTGGCGTCGCGGTAGAGCTCAAACGCCATGGTAAAGGCGTCGCCCGGCTGTATATCACGCTGGAAATCTACGCTGTGCTCATAGATGTGGGAAAACTGAACGGTGACTTTATCAGGAACGCCGCTGCGCGCCGCGTCCAAATAAAGGCTGTTTTCAATAATGCCGGAGACCTGCACCAGTTCTTTGGGGAAGGTGATGGCCAAATCTTTGGCGGCAAAATCACCGCCGGCCGTGCGGGTCACATAAAGCGCGCGCTCCAGACCCGGTTTCAGGCTGATACCGAACAAGCCGGCATTATCGTCCAGATACATATTAATTTTTTGCCCTGCGCGAAGGTCACGCGGGCTGTAGACTTTGGCAAAGGCTTGGGTGACGCGGTAGGCCGTCTGTCCGTCCACGCCGTTTTTTTGTAAAAGCGGGCCGAGGCTGTCGCCGGGTTTTAAGGTCAGCGTTTTGGCGGTTTTGCCCAGACCGGGCGCCGCAGACAATTCTGCAAAAATTTCGTCGTGAGAGACCGCCATCTGCTCCGGTTCTGACGGCGTGGCCTGCACTTCGGTTTGCGGGCCGTTCAGCAAGCTTGCAATGATTAAAACCGCGCCCGACATGCCGGCGCCGGCGCTGATAACGGACCGGGTTAAGCCCAGTTTTGTAATCGCATTGTGCGACAACGTTTCAACATGGCGTAGGGGGGAATTGCGCATAATCAGCGGGCTCGCAGCTTGCGCGGCAGAGCCGCAAATCAGTTAACAATATTTATGTCAACAATGGTGTAATTATTACTTATCATTCGTTAACGTGGACGGGTTTCCGGCCTTAAATATGCAGGACACCTTTTTATAACCCAAGCAATAAGGCGAGGCAAATCTCTGTTACACCCAAGCTGACCCGCCGCGCCGCCAAAGCGATGGACAAAGCCGCCCGGCGTCCTGCGCGCCGGCGTATTGCTGCGCCGCGTTGGAAACGCATTGCATGGCGGATTGTCTTGGCAATTTTTATTCTGGTCTTGATGATTGCAATCGCCGGGTTTGTCCTGTTTTTAAACCGAAACGCAGCCTATGAAACGCTGGTCACGCGCCTGTTAAAAGAGCGCGGCTATGACATTGCCCTGACGGTTGAGAGCGTTACGACAGAACAGGCCTTTGTTAAAGACATCACCCTGTCACAAAACGGCAAGCGGTTTGCGTCTGTCAAATCTTTGGAGGCCGCTTACGATTGGGACGAGGTCTTTGACGGCAAGCTGCAAACCCTGATCTTATCCGTCGTAACGCTGGATATTGAAATCAGCGATACCGGAAAAATCATCAGTGATTGGATGCCGGCGCCCTCCGGCAAGCCGCTTATCCTGCCAAGCGGCGGCATCACGGTTAAAGATGCGACTATCGATGTCAGCTCCCCTTATGGCGACATCGACATTCGCGGGGATGTGAAGGCAATGAGCCTTGAAGCGCTGACGGCGCAAATCACGTTTGAGAGTGAGCGTCTGGAAACGCGCGGCTACGCAGCCTCTGTGTCCGGCGCGGTAAGCGCAGCGCGCGACGGGCAGCAGGTTAACCTGCAAAACGCAGGGGTGAAACTCAGCCGGATTACCGGTCCGGACGGCCCGCTGGCCGATGCCGATTTAAGCGCCGCCGGAACCCTCAGTCTGCCCGGCGAGGGCAGCACGGTCCGTTACAGCGGGCGCGCCGATATCGACGCGCGCAATTTTACAGGGCCGTTTTTTGACTCGCGCCGCTCGCAGATCATATTTGACGGCGCGGCCGCCTATGACGTGAAAGCGCAAGCTGTGCTGCCGTCCGTATTTGATATTAAAGCGGATTTGACGGATCTGTCTTTGCGCGATGCCGGCCGGCGCGCAGATTTGGCCCGCCGCTTAACGCTGAAGCCGGTTTTGGAAAAAACGCCCGTCGCCGGCGTTTTTATCAGCGATATTACAGCGGACGTTGAAGGCTTGCTGCGCCGGGCGGATTGGAACGGGGCGGCGCGCGTGCATTACCGCAAGGACGGCTATACGGTGGACCTGACCGGGCCGCTGCGCGTGAAAAACCCCAAGGCTTCGCTCACCCTGCGCCCGTCAGCGGTGCAGTCGGAATTTGCCTATGAAAAATCCGGGTCCAAACTGGCTTTGCGCAGCGACATCGTCCTGACCGGCAATCGTAACCTGTCCCTGAACGGGTTCTCAATCCGCGGCCTGACCGATAACGGCTATCTGTGGACGCAAGTGGATGCGGTTCGCGGCACGGCAATGACGGCGCAAAGCTGGACAAAAGATGAAACGCGGCTCGCCCCGTTTCGCGCGGCGATTGACTATCGCGGCGGCGCGCGTTCGCTCATCGGTATTACGTCCGCACTGGATTATGACGGCCCGCTTCTGGGCAATGATTTTACCGGCCTGAAAGCCACCGGACGCCTGACCTTAAACCGCAAGCCCTCCGGATTTGATTTGGAGTTTAAATCGGATGAGATTTTGACCGCGCAAACCGTGGTCACGCCGTTCGGCTACACGGCGCGTGATTTGACGATGACGCTGATTGAAAGCGCGCCGCTGCTGCGCCGGCGGGGCGGGGCGGATGCAATCACGCTCAAGGCCCGCGGCGTAAACAGCCTGATTGTCTCCGATGACGGTAAGGAGCAATATACGCTGCGGGCGCAGCAGGCTGATGTGTCCGGCGTGCGCGATGAGGCCGGCGAGCGCTACGGGCTCGACATGCTGGCCTTGGCGGTGACGTCGGAAACATCGCCCGGCCCCGGCAGCCGCCTGCAAGCCCCTATGCTGAGCGCCAAGCTTTCGCGGGAAAAAGGCGCGCCGTTTCAATATACAATCGACAGCCCGTCAGTGAATGCCAAAGCGGGGACGGCGACGCTCAAAGGCGTTGGGATTACGCTGGAAGGCGGACCGGGCGCGACAGACTTTACCTATGACGGCGGCACGGTCTTCTTAGCCGGGACCAATCTGCCCGCCCTGCCGGTCACCGGCAAAGGCCGGCTGGATTCCGGAAAGCTGACCGGAAGCGCGAAAACGGCGCTGCCGCGCGCGCCGCAATTTCCGATTTATGTGGACTATGTTTATGAAAACGGCACAGGGCAGGCGGAGCTTGATATTCCGAAGTTTATTTTCTCGCCCGGCGGCGTGCAGCCCCAAGACCTCGCCCCTGCGCTGCGCGGTAAGGTCGTCTCCGTTGAGGGAGTGGCGAGCGCAAAAGCCACAATCGGGTTTACGCCGGGACAGCCCATTACATCCAAAGGCACAATCAGTCTGGCGAGCATGGATTTTGCCACGCTGGTCGGGCCGTTTGAGGGCGTATCCTCTGACCTGACATTTTCATCGCTTTATCCGCTGCGCACCTCCGGCGTGCAAACGGTGAAAATGGAAGGGTTTGATCCCGGCATCCCGCTGGGCGAGGGGACGGTGACGTTTACTGTGGTCAAAGACGGGTTTGATTTAATCGACGCGCGCTGGCCTATGGGATCCGGCGAAATTTCCGTCGAGCCGACATTCTGGTCTACGGCCGGCGCGGTCAATAATATCACTGTCAAAGTGCGCGATATTGCGCTGGGCGATTTGATTGCGCGGCTGGGCAATGAAGATATTTCCGCAACGGGGCAGATTAACGGGACTTTGCCCATTGTGATTGACGGCGTTTATTTGACCGTTGAAGGCGGCCGGGTTGAGATTGCGGACGGCGGTGCTATTTCTGTACGCACCAAACAACTTGACCGCGCGGGCGAAGTGAACGGCACGGCAAAAATTGCCATCGATGCGCTGAAAAACTTTGAATATGATGAGCTGTCTTTAGAGCTGAACGGTTCGCTGAACGGCGACATGAAACTGGGCGCCGTGTTTACCGGCAGTAATCCGGACGTGCTCGGCGGGGCAGATTTTCTGTTCCGCACGACGATAGAAGGGGAACTGGCCAATATTGCGCGTAATCTGGCCTCGGCTACGCAAATGCAAAACATTAAGCGGTCTATTGCGCAAAAAGTTGAGGCCGAGAAAGCGAAAGAGGCCGCAAGATGACAGGGCTCTTGCTGCGCGCCCCTGTTAATGGCAGGTTCAGACACGCTTTGATAAAGGATAATGAGATGAGAACGCTTTTAATTGCCGGATCAGGTTTGATGCTCTTGGCAGGCGCCTGCGCCCCCAAAGTCCAAATCGTAGCTCCGGATAAACCGATTGAGATTAATTTGAACATTAAGATTGATCAGGAAGTCCGGGTGCGGCTTGAAAAAGACGTTGAAGACTTTATCGCGAATAACCCTGATATCTTTTAGGAGGATATTATGACCCGTAAAACAAAATTACTCTCCTTTGCCGGCGGCGCAGCCATGCTGGCTCTGGCAACCATGGCCCTGCCAAATATCGCGCCGTCCTTCAGCGTGCCGACCGCCGAAGCCCGCGCCGGCTCCAAAGCGATTGTCGATGCCGCCAAGGTAAGCGGCGTTGTCGGTGAACAGGCAGACGGCTTTTTAGGATTGGTGACCGGCTCTGCCTCGTCTGAAATTCGCGCCGCCGTGAATGAAATTAATGCGCTGCGCCGTGAAGCTTACCGCTCTATGGCCAAACAAAAAGGCGAGACGATTGAAAATGTCGGTAAAGTCTTTGCCCTTGATCTTATCGGCCGTGTGCCGCGCGGCCAAATGTATCGCGACGGTAACGGAAGCTGGCAGCGTAAATAAGACGCGCAGGATGATTTGAATTTAAGCCGCGCCCTGCAATCAGGGCGCGGTTTTTTGTTGAGCTGTTGATATGGCTCTTTAACGCGGCCGGTTTTCGCGCTATGCGAGAACTTGCAAGGCGCGACTCGCGCCGCTTTAATCAAGATGAAAGCCTGTCATGAGCGATCCTAAAAAACTGACCCCCGGTTCTCTGGCCGCGCTTTTATGCGCGCGCATCTGCCATGATCTTGTCAGCCCGGTCAGCGCGCTTGGCGCCGCGATTGAGGTCTTGGATGATGAAGACAGCATCGATATGCGCGACGACGCGCTGGATTTAATCCGTACAAGCTCAAAAGCTGCGGCTGCAAAGCTGCAATTTTTACGGCTGGCTTTCGGCGCCGGCGGGTCCGCGCCGGGCATTATCGGCACGGCGACGCTCAAGACATTGATAGAAGGCGTTTACGGCGAAGCCAAAGCTGATCTGGTTTGGAAAGTTGCCCCGGACGGGCTGGATAAGCCGTCTTCGCGCCTGCTGCTCAACCTGTCTATGCTGGCCTTTCAATCTGTGCCGCGCGGCGGCAGCGTCACGGTCGGCGCCACCGATCAGGGCGGCGTCACCCGCTTGCAGCTGATTTGCCAAGGGCCCAAAGCGCGGCTGGATGAGGCGGTGTCCGTCGCCCTGTCCGGTAAAGCGCCCGAGCAGGGCTGGGACGGGCGCACCGTGCAGCCTTTTTACACCGGCATGATTGCGCGCGAAGCTAAAGGCCGCGTTGATGCCCGCTTTGAAGAAGAGCGGGTCGAGTTTTCAGCCCTTATCCCCGGCGTTAAGCCGACGGCTGCAGCGGCCCCGGAGTCAAACCCGGCTGAATAAATTTGCAGCATTTTAGCTGCGTCTTAACCAATTTCGATAAGATTTGGACCCGTTGTCAAAGCGGGCGCATTTTTGCGCCTGTTTTAAGGGCCGGCAACGCAAAGAAATTGGACCGCACTATGTTTCAAAGCGAACGTGAATTTGTCAAAACGGCTAAGGCCTGCCTTCAAGGCTTGACGGCGCAACCGTGCGCGCCCGGCGGTCTTGAGACGATTATCGAATCCGCAAAATCCGTTCAGGCGCGCGCCGTTATGCTCGCAGCCGAGCGCTGCTTGCTTCCTGCCCGCGAAAACCGCCTGGCCGCCGCATTTGAGCTGCGCACGCTGTCGCGTCTTGTCGGGCAGTTTGAAGAGGGCCTTGTTGAAATTGATCCCGGCGCGGCCGGCTATATCGCCGGCGAGCCGAGCGCTGCGCCGTTCAAGCCAATTGAGCCGATTGCTGCAAACCCGCAGTTTGCGTCTGAAAAAATTGAGACGGCAACGCCGAAAGCACGCGCAAGCCGCGCCGCTGCGACGCTTGAAAATGTGCTGCCGTTTGCGCCGGCATCTGACCGCGCCGCGCTGGATACGCTACTGCGTTTAGGGCAGGGCGAAGCCATTAAAACGAAAAGCGCGCCGCCGGCACAGACAAATGTCCTGCTTGAAAACCTGATTGCTCCGGTCACAAGTGACGCTTTGGTGGCCGCCCACCGCGCCCATAAACAGCTCAGCCTGTCTTATGCCTGCGAGCATGTCAGCGTTCCGGGTCATGCCGCGCCTGCGCTTCAGGCTTTGCTTATGTCCGTATGCGGCGCGCTGATTGATATAAGCCTGCGCCATCCCGCCGCCCGCGAGGCGGCCGGCCTTCCTGCGACCGGGCAGATTGCCATAACCGCAAGCGAAACGGCGCGCGGCTTAAGCCTTGATATATTCTGCGATGATCTGGCTGTCGCCCGCGATGATTTCTTAACCCGCGATGTAGAGGCTTCCCTTAAGGCTTACCGCGATACAGGCGGCGATTTTACATATTCACAAGGCCGCGCGGCCGGCGTTATGCTTGCTGTCACCCATAGCGGCGCGCCGCGCCCGGCCGCCAATGCGTCGCCGGTATTGCATGAGGCTATCGCATGAAAAGCTGCCTGATTGTTGATGACAGTAAAATGGTGCGCCGCGTTGCGGGGCGCATTTTGAAGGATTTACAGTTTTCTACCGGAGAGGCGGAAAACGGCTCCGAGGCTATGGCCCTGTGCAAATCCGCTATGCCTGACGCAATTTTGCTCGACTGGAATATGCCGGTTATGGACGGGCTGACTTTTTTAAAAGGCTTGCGCGAAATGCCCGGCGGGCAAAACCCCGTCGTTGTTTTTTGCACAGCCGAGCGCAGCGTAGAGCGCATAAGCGAAGCGCTGGATGCGGGCGCGGATGAGTATGTCATGAAGCCGTTTGACAGCGACATCATTGAGAGCAAGTTTATCGAAGCCGGGCTGATTTAAGATGGGGCAAGTTCGCTCACTGGAGCCGGCCTATTACGAGGCGCTGCGCCGCTTAACCCTTGAACTTGCCGGCGTGAAGCTGGGCATTAATACTGATTTTTATGTTGAGACCCGCTTGTCGAGCTTGGCTAAAGAGCGCGGCTACGCCGATTTACAAGCCCTGATATCTGATTTGTTTTCCGACGGGGATACCCGCTTGGCGGTGCATGTTGTGTCGGCGCTGCTGGAGCGCGATTTGCGGTTCTTTGATGACAAGGCCGGCTTTACGGCCCTGTCTAAACGCATTTTGCCGCTCATCAGCAGTGATTTTGCCGGCGAGACCATTCGCATATTATGCTATGGTTGCGCGAGCGGGCAGGAAGCCTATTCATTGGCGATTACCCTGACCGATATTGAAGATTCATTTCCTGAATTAGCCCCGCAAAACGGCTTTCATATCACAGCCGTCGATTATCCCGGCCGCGCTCTAAGCCAAGCCGAGGCCGGGCGATATACTCATTTTGATGTGCAGCGCGGCTTGCCGGTCCGTTCGCTCGTGAAATATTTTGCCCGTGACGGTGAGGATTGGGTCGTCTCCGGCCAATTACGAAGCCATATGGACTTTAAAGAAGCGCATCTTTTGACGGCGCCGGACGCTTTCGGAAAGTTTCATTTGGTTATGATGCGCAACGCGCTGTCGCGTTACGCGCCGGCGGCGCAAATGCGCATACTCAGATCCCTGGCGCCCGTCTTGGAAACCGGCGGCTATCTTATGCTTGGCACGCAGGAAAATCTGAGCGATTTAAACTTCGGCCTTGATCCCGTCCGCGCCTGCCCGGGGTTTTACCGCCGCCGGGCTACGCGCTATTTTGAAGACGATGAGAGCGGCAATCCTGATGTCGCGCCGAAGCATCAAGCGGCGGGATGAGTCTTATGGCAACCGTACGCTTCCGGCATTCGGGCCCAAGTTTAAGATGAACACCGGACCAAACCGTATAGTCTGCTTCGCGCCGGCCAGCTGGATAGAATAGCCGGCCCCGCCGCCGTCATAATCACGCTCCGCGATTCCCGAAATATAAAACTGCTGCCATTGCGGCCCGACTGTCGCCGGCTCTGTGGCGATAGCCGTATAGGGCTCTTTATTTAACTGCATTCCGGCATTGGCGATCACGCCGTCACCTTTGACAGTTTTGGCGTAGTAAGACATGACGAGTGTATCGCCTTTCTTAATTTCCCCCGGAATGGGCCCTGAAATGCCGGCGTCCCACGGATTTTTCCCCTTACGCGAAATGCGCGCTTCCAAGGCTGTGCCGTCCGGCACGCCCGCATCTTTGACAGACTTAAGCTTTACACGGCCATAGCTGCCAAGCTGATCAGCAAACGGGGCCATAATCAGCTCGCCATCGCGGCCGATTGTGCGGCGCAGACTGTTAAAGGCATCATCAAGAGATTGGCCTTCAAACGGTGACTGCGTTGTTTTCGGCTTGGCGACCTTCGGCGCTGCGCCGTTGGGGGTCAGGCCGAGCGCGGCCAGCTTGTTTTCGTCCCAGGCGCGGCGGTCCTTGTCGTAAAACGGGAAGGTTGCCGCGAAATTCCAGACGCACCACGAAATACCGGCGTCTTCAAACGCTTCGCGGGTCTCGCGGGTATAGTTGACGACGTCGCGATATGGTGCTTTTTCATAAGCCCCGATTTCGCCCAGAAACAGCGGAATGCCCGTCTCGCGCTGTACTTGCTTGGCATAGGCAGCCGCCGCTTTCAGCTCTGCTTTATCCGCGCTCGACCCCCAATTAACCTTGCCGCTGTTTTTCAAATCCGTCCAGCCGGCCTTTTGATGTGTGAATTTGAACGGGTCGTAATAGTGAAAGGTGTAGATCTGATTGGGGTCGGAAATAGCCGGGATAGAGGGCAGGCTCTTAATCCCCGACCAATCATCGCCGCCCATCATAATCATGCGCGTCGGATTGGACTCGCGGATTTTGTGAAAGCCCTCGGTCACAATCTCGCGCATAATGTCGCCTTTGAAATTGTCGTTGGGCTCATTGATGACTTCGAAATATACTGATGACGGCAAGTCTTTATAGCGCGGCGCAATCTGGTCCCACAGCGCAATGAACTTGGCGCGATTGCCCTCAGGGTCTTTGTTCAGCTCTTCAAAATGATGAATGTTTAAGATGACCTGCAGATTATTGGACAGGGCATAATTGATGACCTCGGTCACGCGGGCAAAGAAACGCTCATTGATTTTATAATCCGGCGCGCCGCCGGTATGCGCGCTCCAGCGCACGGGGATGCGAACAGTATCAAAGCCGGCATCGGCCACGGCCTTGAATGATGCAGCGTCCAGCGTATGACCCCAATCGCCCTCGCGCGGCGCGTCCAGCGCATTCCCCATATTCATGCAGCGCTTGGTTTTAAAGCTGTCAGCCTGCGCCGGCAAAGACGTACCCAAGAGCGCCGTTAAAGCCAAAGCCGCGATTGATAAACGTTTCATGTCATATCCCCTGTAGTATTTTTTATTGATGTAAATATGACAACGATGTCATTTAAATTCAACAGGAAATTTCAGTGCAATAGCAGCGGGGGAGCGGAGCGGCAGGTTGGCAGACATAAAAAAACCCGCGTCAGGCGCGGGCTCTTTGGAAGTTTTGGTAAAGCCTAAGCAGTCAGGCGATTTCCGGCCGGCTCGCGAAGCACGTAGCCGCGGCCCCAAACCGTTTCGATATAGTGCTCTCCGCCTGTGGCTGCGGCCAGCTTCTTGCGAAGCTTACAGATAAACACGTCGATGATTTTCAGCTCCGGCTCGTCCATACCGCCGTAAAGGTGATTTAAGAACATCTCTTTGGTCAGGGTCGTGCCCTTACGCAGTGAGAGCAGCTCGAGCATTTGATATTCTTTGCCGGTCAGGTGGACGCGGTGCTCTGCAACTTCGACGGTTTTGGCGTCGAGGTTAACAGCAATGTCGCCTGTGGTAATGATAGACTGTGAATGGCCTTTGGAGCGGCGAACGACGGCGTGAATGCGGGCAATCAGTTCGTCTTTGTGGAAAGGCTTGGTCATGTAATCGTCTGCGCCTGTGCCCAAACCGCGAACTTTTGTATCAATGTCGGATGTACCGGACAGGATAAAGATCGGCGTGTTGACCTTAGACATGCGCAAAGTCTTCAGCACATCAAAGCCCGGCATATCGGGGAGGTTTAAATCCAGCAAAATGATATCGTAATCATAAAGCTTGCCCAAATCGACGCCTTCTTCCCCAAGGTCGGTCGTATAAACATTGAAACCTTCAGATTTCAGCATCAATTCGATGCTTTGCGCTGTGGCCATGTCATCTTCGATAAGAAGTACCCGCATAAATGCCCTCCCAGGCGAATCACTTTCACTTTTGATAAGTGATATAGTTAATGGAAAATAAGGCATACGGGAATCCCGTAAATCAAATGTTAACGCTGATTAAAGAATTCAGCTCTTTTTTGACCCGCTATGGGACTCATACTTCATTAACCGTGTAAATTTACGGCAATTAAACGTAATTACGCTACTTAACTTACCAAAGGCGAAAACGTCGACGCAGCCAAAGCGCTGCAGGTGAATGGTAAGGTGAGTAATATGTCTTCAATGGATAGAAGCGTGCGTCAGGCGCGATTTGAAATCGCGGATCTGCAAAAACGCATCGCAGTTCTTGAATTAACCCGCAATGATTTGGAACGTCAAATCAGTAAGCTGAAAGACAGCGTGCCCGAAGACGACATCGACCCCAATGCAGAGCGCGAAGGCTATGTGGCTTATGGCAGCTACGCTCAATCCGTGATTGCCCGCCGCGAAAACATTCGCGCAACCCTTGATGATATTAATGCCCAAACCGGAACACTGGCTGCTGATCTGCGCATTGCGCTGGACGCGCTGGACAGTTTTGAGCGCGTTCGCGCCCGCCAAATGGCCGCAAAAGCCGAAAAGGCGCTCAAGCGCCGGGCGTAAACCCTATTCAATCACGCATATTGAATCTTTGCGGCGGCGTCTGAGCAATCAGCGCCGCCGTTTTTTTATTCAGCCGCCTTTACTTTGGCTGCCTTTACTTAGAAAGGCTCTTAGCCGTGCTGCGCGCAAAGCGGCTGATAGCGCGATTGGCATCGGACCAAGTGCCCGAGCCGAAATTATCGCCAAGATTGGTCTCGTACCAATCATATTCACTTGTACTGACGACATTGCCGGCGCTGTCCACGATTTGCGCGCTCAGCTTTGCCCCGCCATTTGCCAGACTTTGGTAGGACAGGCCCGGCTGTTTGCCTAATTGCCGAAAGGTCGGGCGCGTCGGCTTGGCATCGACCAAGACAACCTGAAGCTCATATCCGGCCGTGTCTGACACTGCGATGTCGGCCTTGGCAAAATCTTCCAGCAGTTCCTCGGTGACCTCGTCTTTAAGCCGGTCCAAATCGCGCATGCCGTAAAATCCGTTCCCGCCCCAGCCGTCATTAAATCCGCGCGCGTGCCCGCGGTCGCGGCGCTTTTTGGGCAGGTTATCAGCGCGGTGCAAAAGATCGTCGCTGAGCGAAACAGATATTTTCAACGGTTGCGCGCTTGGCAAGTGCAGCGCGCCGGATTTGGATTTCGCGCTTGCAGGGGCGGACATCAGAGCCGCCGCCGCAGCGCAGATAAGAAATGTGCGCATAATAAACTCCTTTAGGGGGAGTTATCCTATACCACAAAACAGCCCCGGCGTCCAAGACACGGCGCAGTCACATAAATGCGAGGATCAGATTTTGGCCGCGTCAACCAAGACGCTGATAACTTTGGCGGACTGTTTGGCCGCCTTCAGCGTTGTTTCCAGCTCTGAGAGCGGGATCTCTTTGGACAAGGTTACAATCTTGCCGGAAATATCGATGACCTGCGTTGTCACAACCAAAAGCTTGGAGGTTGTCTCCAGCGCGCCATTGGCCACATGGATGGCCGTTTCGCCGGTTTTGATAAAGCCCTTGCCGGTCCAGATGACAGAATTGGCCGCCAGCTTTCCCGTGCCGATAACGCCTTTGCCGGTATATTTCCCGGTGTTGTAAATCCCCTTGCCGACCATTTTCGTGCCGCCAATAACGCCTTTGCCGGCGTATTTCCCGGTATAATAAACGCCTTTGACCGGCAGGGCCGCGACTTTGCCGACGCCCTTTACCGCGCTTTTCGTAACCGCGCAGCCGGACAGCATGCTTGCGGCCATAACGCAGGACAGAGCGAGTTTTAAAGATAGTTTCATGACAGTATTCCCCGACGGCATTTTAAATTCGAACGCTTTTTAGCCCATTATTCCAAAGACCGGCTTAAAAATTACAGTTTATAGCCCGTTAATTTCTAAGCCTGTCCAAAACGCCTTGCAGGATATAGGCGGCGGCCAGCTTATCAACGGCTTCGGCGCGCTTGGCACGGCTTCGGTCGGCCTCAATCATATTGCGGGTCACGGCGGCCGTAGACAGGCGCTCATCCCAAAACAGAACCGGGACATCACGCATGCCGGTCAGGTTTATCGCAAAATCTTTGACGGACTGCACGCGCGGGCCGTCACTGCCATCCATATTCATAGGCAGGCCGATAACGATCGCCGTGCATTGCCGGTCGTCATAAACCTCAAATATGCGCGCGGCATCCGGCGTGAATTTTTTGCGCTTAATCGTTTCAATCGGCGAGGCGATCAGCCGGGTGACATCGCTGACTGCAAGTCCAAAAGTCTTGGTTCCCGGGTCAATGCCCAAAATTGCGCCGTCTGTAGCGGCCAGCTCGTCTAAGGTAATAAGGCTCATGACGCGCTCTATAGAAGGCTTGCCACGGTAAGTCCGGACATGAGCGCATAAAAGGCGATTAAGAGGCCTAAGAGAATACGCACCCAACGCTTTGGAAAACGCCGCCATAAAAAAAGCGCGCAAATCATGCCGAGCAGCGCGTCCAGCGGGCCGATAATGCGTCCGTAGTGCGCCGGGTCCCAATAGCTGAGCGGGGAGATAAATCGCCAATCGGTGAGCGGCCAAAAATGCCGGTGCGCGTCATCGGCATGGACCGGCAGATCAATGGCGGATTGTGTGAAAGCGGCAAGAGCAAAGAACAAAAGCAACGCGCCGAGCCTATGCTGACGCAGCGCAAAACCTAATCCCGCGAGCAGGGCGTAAAGCGGCAGGGAATTTGACAGGGCGCTCCAAAACTGCATCAGGCTGTCAAAATAGGTGCCGCTAAAAAAATCCTGCGCGCTTTGACCGCTAATGCCGACATACCAAAGAAAGCCGATATAGATAAACGCATCTGTTGCCATGGCGCCGGCGAAGACGGCCCAATTTCGCGCCGTCTGCTCCGACTTGGCAAACAGGGCCAGCGCCAGCAGGGCATGGGTTTGGGTTTGCACTTAAGGGACCGTCACTTTTGATTTTGCGGGTTAACGCCGGTCCATGTCTCGTCGACATATTTTTTGATCGCCGCATTGTCGGTCTTTAAATCTCCGGTCAGGGGGAAAAGCCGGTCGAGCACGACATGCTTTTTCGGCCCGTCAAAGGCGCAAATAAACACCGGAACGTCGGCGGCGTAAGCCACGCGCAAATATCCGGTTTTATATTTGGGCACAAGCGAGCGCGTCCCTTCCGGCGGAAATCCGATGCAGACCTTGTCTTGGCTTTCAAAATAGGCGGCGAGCTGCTGCGGAACATTTGCGCCATTGCTGCGGTCTACGGCGTAGCCGCCCAGCGCGCGAATGATCGGCCCCATCGGCCAGAAGAACCATTCTTTCTTAATCAAAAATGTGTATTTGAAGCCGGATGCCAGCATGGCCAAAGTGGCCGCAACCGCGTCCCAGTTTGAGGTGTGCGGCACGCCGATAATCACAAATTTCGGTACGTCCGGCATTTTGCCGACCAATTTCCATCCGGTCAGTTTTAACAAAAAAGATCCTATGCCGCGCGACACGGCGTTGCCCATGCGCGGGGAATGCACGCTCATATGGGGGTTGTCATATTTCATTTATCCGAGCTCCGGCTTTATGCCTTTATAAGTCTTGTCGTAATAGGCTTTAATCTTGCGATTATCGGTTTCGGTATCAAAGGTGAGCGGGAACAGCTTGTCGAACACGACTTGTTTATTCTCTCCGTCCAGCGCCACAATAAACACCGGAATATTGGCGGCATAGGCAATGCGCAAATAGCCTTTTTTATATTTCTCAACCTTGCTGCGCGTGCCTTCCGGCGTAATGCCCAGCCACGCTTCGTCCGTTGATTTGATCCAATCGGCCATTTGCGCGACGACATCATTGCGCGCCTTGCGGTCCGTGGGCACGCCGCCCAGCGCTTTCCAAACGCCGCCCAGGGGCCAGAAAAAGGCTTCCTTTTTCATCATCCACGTAATCTTGACGCCCAGCGCCATAATGCAGCCCATGGCGATGACGAAATCCCAATTAGACGTATGCGGCGCGCCGATTATGATGACCTTCTTTTCAGCCGGCAGCTTGCCGACCATTTTCCACCCGGTCAGCTTTAACACGCCGCGCCCGATGGCCCGGGTCAGCCCGTTGCCCATGGTCGGCATTTCGCGTGATGCAAATTCGGTTTTCATATCTGCCATTAAAGGCCCCTTGCACTGTTTGATGCAGACCTAAACCAAGCCGGCGGCGCGGGCAATGGGTCAGGCCCGTACGGGGCTGCATAGCGGCTGTTCATATGCGGGCATTTTGGGGCTTTCTCACCTGTTGCGCCTTGCCGCCGCGCGCCGCCGGTGCTAACTCACGCGCGCGCTAAGATTTTAATTTCAGAAAGTAGCTATGACTGACCCTGTTCCGTCCGGCGTTAACGCCGATGACGTCAAAAAAATTGCCCGCCTGTCCCGGCTCCACGTAGAGCCGGCGGACCTTGAGCCGATTGCTGAGGATTTGAACGGCATTTTAAAATGGATTGAGCAATTGGCGGAAGTCGATGTGGACGGCGTCGCGCCGATGACCTCTGCCGTCGATATGGCCGCCCCGCTGCGCAGCGATGAGATTACAGACGGCGGCGTGCGCGACCAAGTGCTCGCCAATGCGCCCAAAGCCGATGACGGCTTTTATGTTGTCCCGCGGTCTGTAGAGTAGAGGGGTCGTAGAGCATGAGCGATTTAACGAAACTGACTCTTGAGGACGCTTTGGACGGCATGGCCAAAGGTGACTTCTCTTCTGTGGAAATTACAAAGGCGCATATCGACGCGATTAAGGACGCCGGTAAATTAAATGCCTTTATTACTGACACGCACGACTTGGCCCTAGAGCAAGCGGCGGCGTCCGATGCGCGCCGCGCAAAAGGCGAGGCCGGGCTGCTCGAAGGCGCGCCGCTCGGCGTGAAAGATTTGTTCTGTACGGCCGGCGTAAAGACAACGGCGTGCTCCAAAATCCTCGGCGATTTCACCCCGACCTATGAGAGCACCGTCACGGCGAATATGAAAGCCGACGGCATGGTCATGCTCGGCAAGCTCGGCCTTGATGAATTTGCTATGGGCAGCTCTAACGAGACATCCGCTTTCGGCAATGTCATCAATCCTTGGCGCAAAGATACGGACCTTGTCCCGGGCGGCAGCTCCGGCGGGTCTGCGGCGGCGGTTGCGGCTGACTTGTGCCTCGGCGCGACGGCCACGGACACCGGCGGCTCTATTCGCCAGCCGGCGGCTTTTACCGGCACAGTCGGGATTAAGCCGACTTACGGCAGATGCAGCCGCTGGGGCACCGTCGCGTTCGCCAGCTCTCTCGACCAAGCCGGGCCGATTGCCAAGACGGTCAAAGACAGCGCCATATTGCTGCAATCCATGGCCGGATATGACGCTAAGGATTCTACGTCGCTTAATCTGGATGTGCCGGATTGGGTCTCGGCCTGCGGCGCGTCCGTTAAGGGCATGAAAATCGGCATTCCTAAAGAATACACGGTCGACGGCATGCCGGCCGAGATTGAAGATTTATGGCAGCAAGGCATTAACTGGCTTAAATCTGCGGGCGC
>CALLVD010000117.1 GCA_938010385.1 uncultured Robiginitomaculum sp. | reverse complement strand
CCGGCTTATCCCGCACGCCGATGTCATCACCCCCAACGTGCCCGAAGCGGCGCGCCTGACCGGGATTGACATTGACGATATCGAAACCCTGCAAGCGGCCGGCGAAGCACTTTTAAAAATGGGCGCCTATAGCGCTGTGATGAAAGGCGGGCATTTGGACGGCGGCACGGTTATGGATTTGCTGATTACAGAGCAGGGCATGGGCATTATGTCCGGGCCGCGCCTGCAAACCCGTCATACCCACGGCACCGGCTGCACGCTGGCCAGCGCGATTGCGTCTTGTTTGGCGCGGGGTATGGATTTGGAAGCGGCGGCGCAAGAGGCGCGCGATTTCGTGTTTGAAGCCATCTCAACCGCGCCCGGTTTGGGCAGCAGCGAAAAAAACGCCCACGGCCCGCTTAACCACGGGCTGGCCTCTGTCGGTGACGTGCCGGCCAATGACGATGTGCCGAAAGCCGGCGGTAAGGCGAACCCCTTTGCCGCGCTGAAAGACCTCTAGGCGCGGGCTTTTGCCGGCAGGCCGCGCGCAACCAGCAGGCCGCAAACGATAACAATAAAAGCGATGACCAGCTTGGGCGTGAATGGCTCGCCGAGCAGGATAATGCCCGCGGTCACGGAGACGACAGGCGGGAAGTAATTGATTTTCGCAATCGTGCTCGGCCCGCTGCGTTTGATTAAAAACAGAAACAAAATAGTCGCAACGCCGGTCGACCCCGCGCCCAAGCCGAGTATCAGCAGGCCGCCGGCGGGAGTCAGCGCGGGCAGGGGCGCAGTGAATACGGCGGCTATACACGCCATGACGGCCGCGCAAATTACCATCATAGCGGCGGCACTGACGGATGGTGTGGCCGGGGCGTGTTTGGCAATGATTGTCGTAATCGCATAACAAAACGCGCCGCCCAGCAGCAGGCCTTGCGATTGCCAATCGGCGGTTAAGGCGAGCGAGAAATCATCCGGCAGAAACAGGATAATCAAGCCGCAAAACCCGACCAAAAACCCGGCCGTTTTTTGCAGGTTCAGCCGCTCGCCGGCAAAGAAATGCGCCAGCACGATGGTAATGAGCGGCATCGTTCCGGCCGTAATCCCCGCCAGCCCGCTGTCGATAACAATCTGTCCGCGTGAAAACAGGTAGAACGGCGCGACCATGCCGGTAAATCCCAGCACGGCATACCAAACCCAGCGGGTATCCGTCAGGCGCGGCAGGCGCTCTTTTTTATACAGGGCCCAAAGCGTCAAAAGGGTTGCGCCAATCAGGCAGCGCCCCGCAACCAGCCATATAGGCGTGATGGTCTTGACCGCGACGCTCGTCATCGTGAAGGCTGTGCCCCAGACCAGAACAAGCACTACGGCGCAAACCGCCAGAACGGACGGGGTCAGCGCGGCAGAACTGTCATTAGAATCGGTAACGGCGGAAGACATAGCCCGCTTTGTCAGGACGCGGGCCGGCGGTCAATCGACCGGCGCGAAGTTTCAGGGTTTACCGGCAAAAAAAGAGCCGCCCGAAGGGCGACTCTGATGCATGGGGTTTAGGGCAGATCAGTAAAAGCAGTTAACAATCCGCTCGCTGCCCTGGATAATGTAGGTTCCGTCCCAAGGGTTGGAACACTGCGTTACCTCTACGGTTTCGATATGGCCGTGGTGATAAGCGTCGACCAATACCGGCCGGCACGTCGTGCGCCGCGTATAATGGCTGTAAGATCCAAAGCTTGGCTGATAAAAGCTGTGCCGGCTCGGGGCCCAGCGATAGCGGCTATAGCCGGGGCTGCCGAAGCTGAAGCTTATGCCCAAACCGCTGCGGTAATTTGTGCGGTATTTGTGGCGACCGGTATAGCTCGACCACGGGCTTGAATAGCGCGCAGAGTTCCAGCCGTTCGGGGCGTTATATCTGTCACGCTGACGGGTTGAATAGACGCTGTGGCGACTGCGTGTCCGGTTGCGGCTGTCATTATAGCTATGACGGCTACGGCTGTGACTGCGATGATCGTAGCGGTCGCGGCTGTGGCTGCTGCGGTCACGCCTGTCGCGGTCACGGCTTCTTGATTCGCGATCATGCTCACGGCTTCTTGATTCTCGGCTGCGGTCACGGGATCGGTCATCACGCGATTGGGCTTCGATAACTGTACGCAGCGCATCAGAAAATCCCGATGCATATGCGGGCATAGCCGTTACGCCGGCTGTGCCAAGGACAGCGGTTGCGGACAGGACGCGAAGTGCGCCGCGAATGGGGGACGATAATTTTGTCATATCGGGCTCCTTTGGTGCGTCCTCTTAATGCGGGCGTGCAGGGGAGGACCGGGAGTTTCTGTATAAGCAAGGCGCTCTGACCGGTCGCTGAGCCTTTCGTTCATCTTGCGTTAATCCGTCCCGGCGGCGGTTTCATTCATACTTTGTTGGGATTTGACGATTTATGGTTAACTCATGGCACAGATATCCCCCGACACTGCAATCAATTTTTCCCATTTACGACAATATGTCGGCGAAGACGCAGCGCTGACCGCTGAGGTGTTCGGCATGTTTAAGCACCAGACTGAGATGTGGTCAAAAATGCTGCGCGCTGATGCTGATGATGAGACGTGGGGCTCTGTTGTGCATTCTCTTAAGGGCAGTGCTCGCGCAGTGGGCGCGTCAGGCCTGGCCGATGCCTGTGAGCAGGCGGAGGGTCTGACGGGGAGCGATGTCAGCAAAACGGCGCGCACAGTGGCGGTTCAGGATATTGCCAATTGGATAGAAGCGGTAAATTTTCGCATTGCCCGTTGGGAATATCGCCAAACCATGAGCGGTTTGCGAAAGCCTTTGGCCAAATAAAAACGCCCCTGACCGGAGTCAGAGGCGCTCTTTAAGTCTATAATCCCGATGACCTAAGCGGCTTTGGCAGCCTGCTCACCGTTCTTGATGTAGTTCAAAACCGTATCAGCGTCAGAGACTTCGAACGGGTCGGTCGGGCAATTATCGCCGAACTCAGGCTCGATGAACATTTTTTCAATTTTCTTGTCATTAACGACCATAGCATAGCGCCAGCTGCGATAGCCAAAGCCGAGATTATCTTTATTGACGAGCATGCCCATTTTACGGGTAAATTCTCCGGAGCCGTCAGGCAGCAGGAAAACGTTTTCACGGTTCTGGGACAGGCCCCACTGATACATAACGAAAGCGTCGTTGACGGAAACGCAAATAATTTCGTCTACGCCTTCGGCTTTAAACTCAGAGAAAAGCTCTTCGTAGCGTGGCAGATGCGAGCTTGAGCAGGTTGGCGTGAATGCGCCCGGCAGGGAAAAAACAACAACCTTCTTACCCGCAAACAAATCATCCGTTGTCACGTCTTTCCAATCGAACGGATTGTCACCGCCGATGGACTCGTCGCGAACGCGAGTTTTGAATGTTACATTTGGCACGAAATCGCGCATAATATTTACTCCTCAGAATTAAAAATTTCAGGGTGTAAATAGTGAGCGCCGCGCGCGGGTCAAGAGACATTATTTGAATAAATCGCATTGTTTCAATGCGCGAATCCTGCGCCTGAAATTACAGCTATGATTCGTCTGATTTGCTGTCTTTTCGGTCAAATCTGCCGTGTTTTAAGTAATGCAAAATTTGGCTGATTGCGTTTTCATTGCGCATCAAAAAAGGGTGGCTGACGGGCAGGGTGATATGATCGTTCATGCCTTCAAGCTTTGTCCGTTCGACAGACACCTTACCGTCATCGGCTTCGGGAATGAGGCCGGATAGAAACAGGTTTATGCTGCGGTCACCGGCGATGACGCCGACATCAAAATCCGCCGGACCAAGATTGACCGGCACGCTGCCTTCACCGGTGCCGAGCTGATTGCCTGCCGGCCCGTTGAGCCAGCTGTAACCGGGCAGATCAGCGATTTTATCGGTAATTTCACTGCCTTGATTCGGCGGGCCGAGCATGACAACACGGCCAAGGCCGGAGATTGACTTCTCTGCCAGATATTGGCGCACTAAAATGCCCCCCAGCGAATGAGCGACAACATGAACGGTTCTGTCTTTGGCCGCGCATTTTGACAGCGCTTCATCCAAAGTCGGACCGGCGAGATCCTCAATCGCAGCGGCGCGCGAATCGTAACCTTGATTGACGACCATATAGCCTTTGGCCGTTAAAACCGTTTCCAGCTTTCTCATAGACGCCGGCGAGCGGGTCAGGCCGTGAAGGAGGATGACGCATTCGGTCTGCACTTGCGCAGCGGGTGACGTTTCGTCATCGGCCACGGCATGCGGGCCTGCCAGAGCTGCCGCAGCAAAAGCAGCGCGGCTGAGCAGTCTGATGGGAGAGTGCAGTCGGCTTGGCTTCATACGATGACCATAGTGCGGGAAATATGAATGTCGCCTTAAACATCGTTAAGGCGACAGTCCTGCTTATCAGGCTTTGGAGGCCACCCAATTATTGACGCGCGTTTCCAGTACGCCCAGCGGCACAGGACCGACGGCTAAAACGACATCGTGAAACTCGCGAATATCAAATTTGTCGCCCAGCTTAGCTTTGGCGTCTTCGCGCAGCTCTAAAATTTTAATCATGCCGATTTTATAGGCTGTGGCCTGTCCGGGCATAACAATGTAGCGCTCAATCGCTTTGCGGCAGTCGTTTTCGGCATTGGGCGTATTGTCGACCAGATATTTAATCGCCTCTTCGCGAGTCCATTTTTTATCGTGCAGCCCGGTGTCCACCACCAAACGGGCGGCGCGCCACAGCTCCATAGCCAAACGCCCGAAGTCAGAATAGGGATCTGTGTAATAGCCCATTTCTTTGGGCAAAAACTCTGAATACAGACCCCAGCCTTCTGTGTACGCGGTATAGCCGCCAAATTTACGAAACTTCGGAATGCCGGTCAGCTCTTGGGATATGGCGAGTTGCATATGGTGGCCCGGAATACCCTCGTGATAGGCCAGCGCTTCCATCTGATAGATAGGCATGTCTTTCATGGAATAAAGATTGGCGTAATAAATGCCGGGGCGCGAGCCGTCAGGGGCAGGGCGACTGTAAAACGCCTTACCGGCCGTTTTTTCGCGAAACGGTTCAACCGCTTTGACGATCAAATCCGCTTTCGGTTTTTTGATGAAAACGTCGTCTAAATCCCCCTTCATGGTTTCAATCAGAGCCGTGGCTTCAGACAAATATGCCGCGCGGCCCTCTTCGGTGTCCGGATAGTGAAACTTCCCGTCCGGATCATCCCGCATATAGGCAAAGAAGTCCTGTAAATTGCCCTCGAACCCGACTGATTTCATAATGGCGCGCATTTCATCATGGATGCGGGCCACTTCGGACAGGCCGAGATCGTGAATTTGCGTCGCGGTCATATCGGTCGTCGTAATGCTTTTCAGGCGATATTTATAATAAGCCTCGCCGTCAGGCAGGCGCCAAACGCCATCATCAGTTCCGGCCGTTTCTGATTGCGCGCGCAGCGCCTTTTCCAATTTTATATAAGCGGGTTTAAATGCCGTTTTTAACGCATTGGCGGCATCAATGCGCAGGTCTTTTTTCTCTGCTGCGCTTAAGTCCGGCAAGGCATTCACTTTTTTAGAGAAATCCGCAAACAGCGCTGACGGCTCGCCGCGCTCAAAAGGAGCGCCTTTGGTCAGATTGCCGATATCATCAAGCAAGAGATCATAAACAAATTTAGGCGGCTGCACTCCTGCGGCGACATTGCGATCAGACGCGGCGACAATCTGATCCATATAGGCAGGAACGCCTTTTATCCGTGAGATGTATGCTCTCGCCTCAGCTTCGTTTGTGATGACATGTTGATTAATCAGGAAAGCCGGCGTTCCGGAATGCGCGCCGAACATCTGATTGAACGGATAGCCGTGATGACGCCATTTATAGGCTTCGATCTCTTCCTCCAGGGACGCCTCCATTAAAAGGTAGGACACGGCTTCATTCTCGCCCAATGTTTTCGGGTCAAACGTGCTGCGCAGTTCTGCCAGCGTATCTTTGGCGATTTGCAGATCCTCTGCCGCGCGCGCTTCTGTCACGATATCCCACTTGCCGTAATCCTCGCCGCGAATGCCCATATAAGTTTGCCACATCGGCGAGCGCATCACGGACTCGTCGTATTTGGCATCCAACCAAGTGTTGATGGCCGCGTTATTTTCAGCCAATTGCTCAGCCGAAATTGCAGGCTTTTCAGTACTGTTCGTTGCGGTCGGCTGACAGGCCGTGAGCATGAGGGCAGAGGCCGTAAGTATAAGAAATTTACGCATAGTGTGGCTTTCGTGATTTGTGATTGCCGCAAGCATAGCGAGGCGGCGCAGCGGCGTCACGAAATAAAATTGAATGTGGCATAGACATTGCAGATTGCACAAAAAAGCCCCGCAGGCGGCGGGGCTTTTTACAATTAGTTACAGACGCTTAGAACCGGGCTTTAAAGCCGATATTGATAGCGTGCGCTTCAGTGTCCTGATTGGAGACTTGCTGCGGCGCAACGAATGGAATGAAGCCTTTATTATAGACATATTCCGCGCCGAAATCGATAAACTCATTAAATCTGTGCTCGACGCCCAGAACGTGCTGCTCGTTTTTGCCGAAGGTTGTCGGGCCGCCGCGGGCATTGGTGCCGACATAATCTTCATCAGAAATATTGCCCCATGTGCCGACGGCAGAAAACGCTGTGCGTCCGCCAAAAGCGCGCGGCTTGTAGCGAACTTGCGCTACTGTTACGGCGAGCTTTTCGTCAAAGTCTTCAAACCCGGCAACGATATTGCCGTCAATATCTTGCGGAATAGCGGCGGCCCATGGCTCGAATGTAGATGTATATTCCAGCATGGCATCAAAAACAGGCGAGTTATACTCAACAAAGGCTGAACCGACACTGTTGCGATATTCAATGAAGTTGGCCGGCGGAGTCAGCGTTTGACGCTCGCCGAATGTATGGGCCGTGAAATTGTCGCGATAGATTGAATCGTGCAGATAGCTCGTTCCGAATGTCAGCGCGCCGCCATTGTTAAACAGGAACTCTTTTTCAATGCTCGCTGCATAGTTAGCGATATTGTTGTCTTCATCAGCGAAAGCGGTGCGCAGTTGACGTCCGCCTGAGAAAGCAGAACCCGTAATTTTCAAGCCGTTATTGTAATAACCAAGCTCTAAGACCGGTTGATCACTGGCGGCCCAGAAATAGTGCTGCGCTTCGGTATGAACAAACGGGTTGTAGCCGTCGAAGTTACCGAAATCGATCGTTTTACGGCCAAAGGCAGCGTAGAACGGCGTTTTATCCAAATTACCGAAGGTCACAAAAGCCTTACGCAACTGCAGTTCATCTTGGTCGCTGCGGTACTCAGTCTCTGAGTATTCAGGCTGGAGATAGATTGTAGTCCAATCTCCGAACGTACCGGTAATCGCCAGCGCAGCATTGTTAATTGCAAACACACCGGATTCGTCATCGGTGCGATTAGAGAAGAACGGGAAACGCGACAGAATAGGGAACTGGCCCGGAGCATCTGTCTTTTGATACATGAAGCCGCCCTTAATGCCGGCGCCCAGATAAAGCGAGTTTGGCG
This sequence comes from uncultured Robiginitomaculum sp., assembly GCA_938010385.1. GTDB lineage: Bacteria > Pseudomonadota > Alphaproteobacteria > Caulobacterales > Maricaulaceae > Robiginitomaculum. Next base: position 20,757 of record CALLVD010000117.1, on the reverse strand, counting down.
CTAAAATACCGTTGCGGCGATGCTGCAAAAGGGTCACGGCCTTGCCGGTGGTGTTTTCCTGCCAATCGAGCATGCGGTCCGTATGCGCGGCGGATGTACGAACATTCAGGCCGCCCACGTCATAGCTGTTGCCGGCGTAATGGGGGCGGTCATATTGCGGCTGCACCGGCCCTGCAATGCGGCTGGCATGAGACCGTCCGCGCAAGCCGTAACTTGCAAGCAGCGTTTGCGGAACCGGGTTTAAATCAGCCGGCGCATCGTAAGCTTGGTAGTGGCCATAAACGACCTTTGGCTGCGCTTGCGTGTGTGCATAGACAGGTGCATGTGCGCCCGCAGGGACGCAGCAGCCCATTTCACCGCTAAGCTGCGCTTGCTGCGCAATATAATGCGTGCGCGTCGGCACGGTTGCTTGCGCCGGCACGGCATATTGCGGCGCGTTCCAAGCCCCGCGCAAAGGCATGGCATTATGTCCGGCCATTACGGGCAAAGCGATTGCCGCGAAGGCAGACGTGCCCAAAAGGCACAGCTTGGTTGATACGATACGAGTCATATTAAATTCCCACCCGGCCTTGTCCGACTTTATGGTCTGTAACAACGGCCTATTTCCATTCAGCCCAGTTTATGGCACAGGGGGATTGAAAATTTCTTAACCGGAAAACTTTGATTGAAGGGCCGATTTTTGCCCCTTTTACTGCGCCGCTTGGTACGCTCTGATTTATGCCTGAAATGATTCGCTCCATGATTGATGAAGAGCCCGCCCCGGCGAAGGGCAGTCGTTTATGGCTGTGGATCAGCGTGCTCGTCGCTCTGGCGGCGGGGATAACGGCGGCGTGGAACGCTTCGGCCCTGGGTTGGCCCGCTTTTTTGCTGTTGGCCGGGATTGCTGCGATTGCACTGATGGCTATTTTTGCGCTGGTCATTGGCGGTTCCATCGGCAGCAATCAAGAGACGGAAAAACCGCTCTCACAAGTCGTTATGTCAGCGTTCGACCAACTCACAGAACCGAGTCTGATTACAAAAGACGGCAAGCCGATTTACGCCAATGCCGCCTACTTCGAGTTGGCAGAGCGTATGGGCGCGCAAGGGCTGTCGCAGAGCCCGCCCAGCGTTGATCGTATTTTCGGGACAAAAGTAAAATCCGCTTCAGCCGTCATTTTCCGTCTCCACCACACCCGTCACAGCGGCGAGCGCGCAGAAGAATTTGTCGAGACGATGGATGCGAAGGGAAACCTGATTCGTTTTCGCGTCAGGGTCAGCGGTACGGATGAAGGGCTTTTGTGGCAGGTTAAAGATATGTCGGCCACAGGGCAGGAAGCGATTGACGCGCTGATCCAAGCGCCTGTCGGCTTGTTCTCTGTGACCCCGGAGGGCCAAGTGCTGGCCATGAACGGCGTTATGCGCCGCTGGATCGGCCTCAGCGACACAGATACAGCCGAGAAGATGTCACAGTTCATCGAGAACCCTGACAGCCTGCTTGGCAGTCCGCAGACGCCGGGCCGGATTGTCCGTAATGATGCGCGGCTGATTACGCAAAAAGGGATTGTAACCCCCGCTGTTATGACGGGAACATGGCAAGAGCTTGAGAGCGGCAAAATCTTTGCCAGCGTCGCGGTCTACGGTCACTCCGGCACTCAAGCTGTTTCGCGCAGCTTGGCCGTCAAAGATACGGGTAAGGCTGTCAGTAAAGCCCCCGGCGTTAAAGTGTCAGGCGACACCCATGCCGCTGCGCCGTTTGGTATTGCGCGCTTGGACAGTCTTGATTTGCAAAAAGCCGTAATTTTAGAGGCCAATGCCGCCTTGGTCGGGATGAGCAGCGGGCATATTCAATCCGGCGACCGGTTTGCGTCGCTCTTTGCCCCGGGGGAGGATGCGCGAAAATTACTGGACGCGGGCGCGTCGGATTTGGGAACACCGTTCGATGTGATTATGGCCGGCGATGAGGCCGTTCCTGTCAATGTCTTCATCAGTGAGGACGAGATTGGCTGCGTCGCCTATATGATTGACACGAGCGCGCGCAAAGAGCTGGAAAACCAGCTTTTCCAATCGCAAAAAATGCAGGCCATCGGGCAATTTGCCGGCGGCGTTGCCCATGATTTTAATAATCTGCTGACCGTTATCCGCCTGAATACGGACGAGCTTTTGGGGCGTCACCCGGTCGGGGATCCGTCTTACGGCGAGCTGTTGAAAATCAATACGACCGTCAAGCGCGCGGCGGCCTTGGTGAAAAAGCTGCTGCAATTCTCGCGCAAGGAAACCCAGCGCACGCAGGTTTTGGGCGTGACCGATACGCTGTCTGATTTAACCACCATGCTCAAACAGGTGCTGACCGACCGGATTAAGCTTGATGTCGTTCACGGCCGCGATTTGCCGGCCATTATGGTTGATGAAAGCCAGCTTGAAACGGCGATGATGAACCTTATCGTCAATGCCCGCGACGCTATGGAAGAGCAGGGCGGCGGCGAGATTACGATTACCAGCTCCGCTGTGACGGCCGACGAAGTTCGGGCTCGCGGCGCCGATACAGTCTCGGCAGAGCGCTACGTCAAGATTGCCGTCAAAGATACCGGCACCGGCATGGATCAGGCGACGCAGGATAAGATTTTCGAGCCGTTCTTTACAACCAAAGACGTGGGCAAAGGGACGGGCCTCGGTCTGGCAACGGTTTACGGCATTATGCAACAATCCGGCGGTTTGCTGTCTGTGGACAGTGAGCTTGGAAAGGGCACGACATTTTATCTCTATCTGCCGGCCACGGACGCTACGCCGGACAGCGAGACGCCGGCCGCGCGTAAGGCCAAGGCCGCGCCGCCCAAGCCGTCCGATTTGGCCGGGCAGGGAACAATCCTGTTTGTCGAAGACGAAACCGATGTTCGAGATATTGCCGCCAAAACCCTGCGCAAGCGCGGCTATACGGTGATTGAGGCCGGCGACGGCGAAGAGGCGTTCGAGATTTTAGAAGAGGGAGAGCATAAGTTCGACCTTATGGTGTCCGACGTAGTCATGCCCGGCATGGACGGCCCGACCTTGCTGAAAAAAGGGCGGCACTTGCTCGGTGATGCGAGGATTGTCTTTATCTCCGGTTACGCCCAAGAAGAGTTCTCTGACGTTTTGTCCGAAGAAAAAGACATTACTTTCCTGCCTAAACCGTTCACGCTTTTGCAGCTGGCGCAGCGCGTGAAGCAGGAATTGTCTTAGGTTAAAACGGCACCGTTTTTCCGGCGTAATCAAGCAGGTTTCCGCTGTCGGCGACGGTCAGTCCGTCAATGACCTTTATCATCTCGCCCGTCGAGTACTCCGGCGTAAACAGCTTACCCTCCGGAACATTGCCCTGAAACGGTGCGGACAGGGATGTATCGACGGTGCCTGGGTGCAGGCCGGCTATGATGCTTTGATCAAAGCGGCGACCGTGCTCGATTGAGATGGTTTTCAGCAGCATATTAAGCGCGGCTTTTGATGCGCGGTAAGCATACCAGCCGCCAATGCGATTATCCGATATGCTGCCGACACGGGCTGACAGAGCGGCGAATACCGTCTTGCGGTCACGATGCAGCAGGGGCAGCAAATATTTTGCGCTCATGGCCGGGCCGGCGGCATTGACGGCAAAGGATTTGGCGAAGGCGTCGAGATTAAGCGCGCGCAGATTTTTCTCCGGCGCAATACCTTCCCCTTGGAGCAGGCCTGTTGCGACGATGATGATATCAAACTTGCCGGTCTCGCGCAGAACCTCGGCGCCGGCTTTGATGTTGTCTTCGTCCGTAAAGTCATATGTCAGCGACTTAATCTTCGGCCCGCGCGGCCCCGCGCCGGTGCGCGACAGAGCATAGATTTCCGCCACTTGGTCCATGTTCTGAAAATGCTCAATAAAACCGGTGCCAATGCCGCCGGATGCGCCGATAACAACGACGCGCAGCGCGTCACCGAATGAGGATAAGGAAAGAGTCATAGCGTCACATCAGCCTTTTGCCGTTTGCACCGCTCTGAACAATATTTGACATTGTCCCAATCACGCGCCCATTTTTTTCGCCAGTTAAACGGACGATTGCAGACCGGGCACATCTTGCTTGGCAGGTGCTGTTTCTTCATGGCTTGCTTACGAACGGCGCGGCGCTTTAGTTGCAACTGATTGCGGCCGGCAGTCGTATTTAGCCCATGAGCGAAAAAATCTTAATTCCCGTCTTTGCCGATCAGCTGTCGGAAAACCTGTCCTCCTTGGCATCTGTATCGCCGGGTGAGGCGACCGTATTGATGATGGAAGTGCGCGCAGAAGCCGAGCATGTGCCGCATCATGCCAAAAAGCTGGTGTTCCTGTTCTCCGCTATGCGCCATTTCGCTGACGCTTTGCGGGCGGACGGCTTTGATGTTGATTACGTCACGCTGACGGACCCGGACAATACCGGCAGTTTTAACAGTGAAATGAAGCGCGCCATTGCTCGCCACCGGCAGGATCGCATTCGCGTTACAGAGCCAAGTGTTTACCGAGTGTTGGAATATGTCAAAGGCTGGGAAGAGGCTTTCAACCTGCCTGTGACAATCATGCCCGATGATCGATTTCTGGCAACAAAGCAGCAATTCGCGGGCTGGGCCGAGGGCCGCAAGCAATTACGCATGGAATATTTTTACCGCGATATGCGCCGCCAAACCGGCTTGCTTATGAACGGCGATGATCCTGAAGGCGGCAAGTGGAATTACGATTCGGAAAACCGCAAGCCGGCCAAGGGTGATCTGTTCATGCCCAAACCGCTTTGGTTTGAGCCCGATGAGATTACCCGCGACGTCATTGATATGGTGCGGGCACAGTATCCTGACCGCTTTGGTAAACTCGGCGGCTTTCAATATGGCGTGACCCGAGCACACGCCAAAGCCGTTCTGGACCATTTTATTAAAGACGGCCTGCCGCGTTTCGGGGACTATCAGGACGCCATGCTGACCGGCGAGCCGTTTCTGTATCACTCGCTGATTTCTATGTATTTAAACGCCGGCCTGCTCGGCCCGCTTGAGATTTGCGAGGCGGTGGAGGCGGCCTATAAATTTGGACATGCGCCCCTCAATGCCGCAGAAGGCTATATCCGCCAGGTCATCGGATGGCGCGAATATATACGCGGGATTTATTGGTATAAAATGCCGGACTATCCGAGCCTTAATGCGCTGGATGCCAAGCGGGAGCTGCCGTGGTTTTACTGGAGCGGAGAGACGGATATGCATTGTCTGTCACAGTCCATCGGGCAAACGATAGAACACGCCTATGCCCATCATATTCAACGCCTGATGATTACGGGCAATTTCGCGCTTCTGGCCGGCATTGATCCGCATGCCCTGCATGAATGGTATTTATCAGTCTATATCGATGCCTTTGAATGGGTCGAGCTGCCCAATACGATGGGTATGAGCCAGTTTGCGGATGGGGGCGTGCTGGCCTCCAAACCCTATGCAAGCAGCGGCGCCTATGTCAATCGCATGTCAGATTACTGCAAATCATGCAAATATAACGTCAAGGAAAAGCTGGGCGAGGATGCCTGTCCGTTCAATACGCTCTATTGGGATTTCATGGCGCGCAACAGAGATAAGCTCGGCAATAATCCGCGCATGGGCATGGCTTACCGTAATATGGATAAGATGGATGCGGGCCGGCTAAAAGCGTATCGCGAGAAGGCGGCCAAGTTTTTGGACAGTTTGTAGATTGAAATAAAAACGCCCCGACGCAGGGTCGGGGCGCGTTATTATCAGGCTTTTTTCGCCGCCGGTTTTTTCTTGGCCGCGGGCTTCTTTTTCGCCGCAGGCTTTTTCTTTGCCGCGGGTTTCTTTTTGGCAGCCGGTTTCTTTTTCTTTGCCGGGCCTTTGGCTTCTTTTTCCGCGATATATTCCAGCGCCATATCGATGTTTATATCGTCCGGTTTTGTATCGCCCGGAATGGTCGCATTGGTTTTTTCATGCTTGATATAGGGGCCGTAACGGCCGTCCATAATTTGAATCGGGCTGCCGGTGGTCGGATGATCGCCAAGCTCTTTTAGGATTGTGCCGCCGCGTGTGCGGCCTTTGGCTTTTTTCTCGGCAATCAAAACCACGGCGCGGTTCAGGCCTGTGTCAAACATTTCGTCAATGGTCTCGACATTAGCGTAAGTGCCGCGATGCTTAATATAGGGGCCGTAGCGACCCAGAGCCGCCGTAATCATTTCGCCGTCTTCAGGATGCGGACCGATCTCGCGGGGCAGGGAGATGAGACGAATGCCTTTTTCAAGGTCAATCGTGTCAAACGGCCATGTTTTTGGCAAAGAGGTCCGTTTCGGCTTCGCTTTTTCTTCCGCCGGGTCTGCCATCTCGACATAAGGGCCAAACCGTCCGGTTTTCAAAACAATCTCAAACCCGGTTTCAGGGTGCAGGCCGAGCAGCTTGTCTTCCTGCTGTTCGTTGGCGGCGTCGCCTTGGCCGAACGGACGGGTGAATTTACACTCCGGATAGTTTGAGCAGCCGACAAATGAGCCGTATTTGCCAAGCTTAAGCGACAGCTCTCCGGTATCACATTTCGGGCATTTACGCGGATTACTGCCGTCTTCACGCTCCGGGAAAACGAGCGTCTTCAGCGCGTCATTCATGGCATCGAGAACATGCGTAATGCGCAAATCTTTGGTCTCATCCACGCTGGCTGAGAATTGGTTCCAGAAATCGCGCAGCAGAACCTTCCAGCTCAGATCGCCCGCGGAGACTTTATCAAGGCGCTCCTCAAGCTCCGCTGTGTAATCATATTGTACGTAGCGCGAGAAGAAGTTTTCCAAAAACGCGGTCACCAGACGGCCCTTATCATCCGGCGTGAAGCGGCGCTTTTCGAGCACGACATAGCCGCGATCCTGCAAAACTTTTAAAATAGACGCATAGGTCGACGGACGCCCAATGCCCAGCTCTTCCATCTTCTTGACCAAAGACGCCTCTGAATAGCGGGGCGGCGGCTGGGTGAAATGCTGCTCTGCATTGACTGTGGTCGCAGAGAGCGTCTCGCCCGCTTTGACTTCGGGCATGCGCGCATCGGATTCTTTTTCTTCCGTGGCGGCTTTGCTTTCCTCGTAAAGATTCAAAAAGCCGTCGAATTTGACGACTGTGCCTGAGGCTCGCAGGCCAACGGAGTTGTCATTGGCACCGATTTCAATGGTGGTGCGCTCCAGCTTGGCACTGCTCATCTGGCTGGCCATAGCCCGTTTCCAAATCAGCTCATATAGCTTGGCGAGATCGCCTGACAGGTTGAGCGATGACGGCGTGCGGGCAAAGGAGGTCGGGCGAACGGCTTCATGGGCCTCTTGCGCGTTTTTGGCTTTTGATTTGTAAACGCGCGGGCTGTCGGGAAGGTACTTTGCGCCGAAATCAGATCCGATAACGTCGCGGCATTCTGTAATGGCTTCGCCGACCATAGAGACGCCGTCTGTCCGCATATAAGTAATAAGGCCGGTGGTTTCCCCGCCAATATCAATGCCTTCATAAAGCTTTTGCGCCGTTTGCATGGTGCGGGTGGCTGAAAAGCCGAGCTTACGTGAGGCGTCTTGCTGTAAAGTGGACGTTGTGAACGGGGCCGGCGGGTTGCGTGAGAGCGGCTTGGCCTCAACGGATGTGACCGATAAAGACGCCGATTCGACCTTGGCTTTGGCTGCCATAGCGAGGCTTTCAGTGTTGAGGCTGAATTTATCGAGCTTTTCGCCGTCCAGCGTGTGCAGTTTAGCCGCGACGGATCCGCTGCCGGCTTTAATGTCGGCACCGACGGACCAAAACTCTTGGTTTTCAAACGCTTCGATTTCCGTCTCGCGCTCGCAGATCAGGCGCAGGGCGACGGATTGAACGCGTCCTGCCGAGCGCGCGCCCGGCAGCTTGCGCCACAGTACAGGAGACAGGGTAAAGCCGACGAGATAGTCAAGCGCGCGGCGGGCCAAATAGGCTTCAACCAATTCCATATCCAGTTCGCGCGGATTGGCAATCGCATCGGTTACAGATTTTTTGGTAATGGCGTTAAAAACGACTCGCTCAATCGTTTTGTCTTTAATCGCCTTTTTCTTATGTAAAACTTCCAGCAAATGCCAGCTGATGGCTTCACCTTCTCTGTCCGGGTCGGTCGCGAGGATAAGTTTGTCAGACTTTTTCAATGCGTCGACAATGTCTTTGATGCGCTGGCTTGATTTGCGGTCAACGCTCCATTTCATTGCGAAATCTTCTTCAGGGTCAACGGAGCCGTTTTTTGACGGTAGGTCACGCACATGGCCAAAGCTGGCTAAGACCTTGTAGTTCTTGCCTAAATATTTTTCGATGGTTTTAGCTTTTGCCGGAGACTCGACGATTACGAGGTTCATGAGGTCTGCCTATATACATACGGGCAGAGAAAGCCCCCGCCTTGAAATCGCGCGGAACCTGACGCTGACCGCTCTGAATGTCAACCGCCGGGATAAGCTCGCACCTCATTTCATTATTTTACCAAAACAAATAAATGGAGCTTTACTAAGTGCATAAAAATGTTATGCTATTTTCAGTTGCATTAAGAGGGTTCTATGAGCATTACGCAGAAAGTGTCTGAAGCACAAACGCAAACGCAAGTGCAGTCGCAAACACTAGCACAAACCGGAGCTGTGTCGCAGAAAAAAGGGCACGTTATTGACTATATTGCCCAGCTTTTGAGCGAGCTTTCAGAAATGGCTGCTGATATCGGGCACACGGAATTAGCGGATTTAATCCGGTTTTCCGGACGCGCAGCTGTGATGGAAAAGACAAAGTTAAAGCCTGAAGATATCGCTTAAGCGTCAAGACTGAGCGAGACCCGGCCGTCGGCTTCGACAAATATTTCGCCGGCTAATTCCAGCTCCATAAGAGCAGCAGCCGCGATGGGTACAGGTACGCCGCTCTGGCGGATAATCTCGTCGCGCGCTGTCGGCGTCGGTGAGAGCAGAGCCGTCAGTTGTGTTTTGGCACGGTTAATGTCGGCTTGTGCGGATTTCCAATCAAACTGCGGCGCGTCATAATCGCTTCCGCCTTCCAGCAAGCGCTGCGGCGGTGTGTTTTCAAGCACATCTATAATGTCTTGAGCGTTTTCAATCAGCGCTGCGCCGTCGCGAATCAGCCGGTTGCAGCCTTTCGTGCGCGGGTCGAGGGGCGAGCCGGGTGCAGCCATGACTTCGCGTCCCTGTTCCATGGCATATCGCGCGGTAATCAATGTGCCGGAGCGCTCTGCCGCCTCAATAACCACAACGCCGGAGCTGAGGCCGGAGATTATACGGTTACGGCGCGGGAAATCGCGGGCCGTCGCGCGGTAGCCGATAGGGCTTTCGGATATGATCGCGCCGCGCTTGGCAATCTCATCATAGAGCTGCCCGTTCTGTTTGGGGTAAGCGTGGTCAATCCCGCCGCCCAGAACGGCGGCTGTTCCGGTATTCAGGCCGGCGTCATGGGCGCTTGTATCTATGCCGCGTGCAAGGCCTGATACGACGGTAAAGCCGGCTTCACCCAGCGCCCCGGCGACTTGGCGGGCAAAGCGAAGCGCGATAGCGGACGCATTACGCGAGCCGACCATAGCGATGCAGGGCTTATGCAAGAGATCGACATTGCCCAGCACCGTAATCACCGGCGGGGGCGGACCGATGGCGCGCAAAGCTTTCGGGAAACCGGGTTCGCATGCAGCAATAATTTGCGCCCCGTAATCTTGAGTGGCTTCCATTTCACGCTCAACAAGCTCTTGCGGCGGGATGGACAGCTTACTGCTTTTTACAATATCGGGCAGGGCGGAGAGCGCCTCCCCGGCATTGCCGTTAAAGCGGCGCAGCAAATCGCGAAAAGCGACAGGGCCAACGGTTGAGGTGCGGTAAAGGCGAAGCCAATCGCGGCGCTCTGCAAAGCTAAGCTCGCGAACCTTCACGCTTTTTTAGACCCTATTTTCGATTCGGTGCCTGCCAAAATGCGGCTGATATTCTCGCGGTGACGGATGAAGATCAACACGGCCAGAAGGCCGGCCATAATCGCGACATCGGCGCGGGCAAACAATACCAAGGCCGCTATCGGCGCGACTACCGCAGCGACGAGCGCCGACAGCGATGAAATGCGCGTTATCACCGCCGTCAGCAGCCAGGTCCCGCAGGCCATCAGGCCGACCGGCCACGCGACAGCCAGTAAGACGCCCAAAAACGTGGCTACGCCTTTTCCGCCTTTAAACTTCAGCCAGAACGGAAAGCAGTGGCCTAACAGCGCTGCGCCGCCCGCAATAAGATTGGCTGATGTGCCCGGAAAAATATGCCCTGCAATCAGCGCGGCTGCTGCGGCTTTTCCCGCGTCCAGCAAAAGGGTCGCCAATGCAATATCTTTGCGCCCCGTGCGCAGCACATTCGTTGCGCCGATATTCCCGGAGCCGATTTTGCGGATGTCGCCTTGGCCGGTCGCGCGCGCGAGCAGCAAGCCAAACGGCGTAGAGCCGAGGACGTAGCCTCCGGCAAAAACGGCGGCAATAAGAAGCGGGGTCAAAGTCATGACGTTGTCTTACGCCCCGCGCGCGTCAAAGACAATCTTGCCGGCAACGATTGTGACTATGGCTTTGCCTTGCAGGCGGCGTCCGTCGAACGGCGTGTTCTTTGATCCGGACAGCAGCTCATCGGCATCACAGACCCATGGCGTGCCGGGATTAATCAAAACCAAATCTGCCGGCGCGCCCTCGGCTATCCGCCCGCTTTCCAGACCGAGCAAGCCGGCCGGGTTTGCCGTCAGGGCGCGAAGAAACGCCATCAGGTCTAATTGCTCATCGGCAACTAAGGTCAAGCCCGCCGCCAGCAGGATTTCCAAACCGACAGCGCCCGCGGCGGCTTGGTCAAAGGGCAGGCGCTTTTCACCGGCCCCGCGCGGGTCATGTCCGGACACGATAACATCAATTGTGCCGTCATTAACGCCGTTAATCAGCGCCGCCCGGTCGCTTTCTTCGCGCAGCGGCGGGTCAAGCTTTGCAAAGGTGCGGTAGGCTCCGATATCCAGCTCATTTAAGGCCAGATGATTGATGGAGACGCTGCCTGAAATATCAATGTCGCGATCTTTGGCGCGGCGCAGGGCTGTCACCCCATCCTCTGAAGAGAGCAAATCAACCAGCAAACGCCCGCCCGTCAGTTCCGCAAGCGCGGCGTCACGCTGCACCATAATGCGCTCTGAGGCCGCCGGCGCGCCGGTCAGGCCGAGCCGGGATGAAAAATCACTCTCATGAGCGCAGGCCCCGTCTGACAGATACGGGTCGACCGCGCGGTGTGAAATCAGTGTGTTGAAGGCTGAACTGTAGGCCAGAAGCCGGCGCATCAACCGGCTGTCAGCAATCGGCGCTTCGCCGTTAGAGAAAAACAGCGCGCCGGCTTCGCCCATCAGGCCAATCTCGGTCATAGCCTCGCCTGCAAGGCCTTTGGTCAGCGCGCCGGCGCAGTAAACATTGACCGGCGATGTTTTGCGCCCTGTGTCCTGCAAATGCGCGAGCAGGGACATATCATCAATGACAGGCTCCGTTTGCGGCATGACAACCATGGATGTCACGCCGCCCGCCGCTGCGGCTGCGCCGGCTGTGGCCAGAGTCTCTTTATGTTCAGCGCCGGGCTCGCCGGTTATAACGCGCATATCAATCAGGCCGGGGGCCAGAATAAGGCCGCCGGCGTCTATGACATCGGCGTCGTCCGTGCTGACATTGCCGATAGCGGAGATGACGCCGTTCTCAACGCGGATATCAGCGATTTCGTCGCGGCCGCTCTCAGGGTCCATGACCCGCGCGCCTAGGATAACAAGCGCGCTCATGCTGAGGCCTCCCGCTCTGAAAGCATATGCAGTATCGCCATGCGCATGGCCACGCCGGCTTCGACTTGTCGGGTTATCAAGCTGACTTCCGGGTCGTCAGCCACATCAGAGCTGATTTCCACGCCCCGGTTCATCGGGCCGGGATGCATGACAAGCGCCGCTTCATTGGCATAGGCAAGCTTTTCACGGTTAAGCCCGTAATAGTGAAAATATTCGCGCTTTGACGGAATGAACGCGCCGCTCATGCGCTCCATTTGCAGGCGAAGCATCATGATGACATCACATTCGCGCAGGCCGTCTTCCATATCGTGATAAACCCCGACGCCCCATTGATAAGCATCGGCCGGGATAAGCGTCGGCGGCCCGATGAGACGAACGTCACATCCCATCATATTAAGCAGTTTCACGTTGGAGCGCGCGACCCGGCTGTGCAGAATATCGCCGCAAATGGCTATCCGCAGTCCTGTCAAATCCCGGCCTTGCTCACGCAGCGCCACGCGCAGGGTCAGTGCGTCTAAAAGCGCTTGGGTCGGGTGTTCATGCGCGCCGTCGCCGGCATTGATGACAGCGCAGGAGACTTTTTGCGACAGCAGCGCCTGCGCGCCGGAGCTTCCATGGCGCACAACGAGCAAATCCGGCCGCATGGCATTCAAGGTTGCCGCCGTATCCAGCAAGGTTTCGCCCTTGGCCACAGAGCTGTTTTCCACCGCCATATTAATCACGTCCGCGCCAAGGCGCTTGCCGCTGATTTCAAAGCTTGTTTGGGTGCGCGTCGATTTTTCGAAAAACAGATTAATCAGCGTCTTGCCGTCCAAAACCTGATCGTAAGGCCCCTTGGAACAATAAGTCTCGCCAAGCTCTAATAAAAGCTCGACATCCACCCGATTTAAATCGCCGATGGACAGAAGGTGAGGCCGGCTGAAGGCATAACCGTCAAGGCTCATTGCATATGCTCCGTCTGATTTATCGGTGTTTACGCGCACCGGCGCGGGGCGGCAAGTGGAAAGTGGGGGAGCCCTGTCGCCTCACATCATATCAGGATGCGCAAAATCGCCTACATAAGCGCGCCGATAAAGCCTGTAGAGCATCATCGCCGTCATGCCCCAGACGTTTCGGTGTATGCCTTCGGGTTCATCATAGGGCATATCATAGAGGGTGAAGTCTTTGGCTTTATAGCTGACCGTGCGGGGGCTGTGATTGTCGGGGTTCATGAAGAAATCTAAAGGAACTTCAAAGGCGTCATCGACTTCGCGCGGGCAGGGTATAATCTCGGCATGGGGCCAAATGATACCCAGCCATGGCGTGACGCGAAAATCACTGCCGGCGTTAAAACTGTCCAGCCGGCCCAGAATTTTAATCTCATCTTTCGGTATGCCGACTTCTTCATGGGTTTCGCGCAGGGCCGCGTGCATAGACATTTCCCCCGGCTCTACCCGTCCGCCCGGAAAAGAAATCTGCCCGGGGTGGCGGGGCATGGTCTCCGGCCGCTGGGTCAGCAGCACGGTCCAGCCGGCCTTGCGCGGGATCAGCGGCATTAAGACAGACGCTTGACGCTGGCCGTCGCGCACGGGCTTATCCTCGCCGCCGTCAATGTCGACAGGGTGCAGGGCCGGCATAAGGCGTTTAATAACCGGGTCGTCCAAATAAGCGGAAAACTTCATAGCCCGCTATATAAGGTGACTCCCGGCCGGGCCAAGGGGGAAGAACATGCCGCCGGAATAAACGCCGAGCTGTTTGCCCTGCGGCGTATCAATCTCCGTGGCGGCTTCCACCAGTTCATAAAAGACGGGACGACGCATAAACGCTTCAAGGCGGCCGCGCACCAAAACGAAAGGCGAGGGCTCCCCGGTCTCAGGGTCTGTCTCGACCCGGATAGGGCGGTCAGGCCCGGCCTCGACCACTTCGCCGACATTGGTCGTAAAGAACAGCGATTGGCCTTTGCCGCTCCCCTCAATGTCAACGCGCGCGGCCAAAAAGGCGGCTTTTTCAACCTGAATACCGATCTTCTCAACCGGGGTCACGAGATAGTGCCGACCGTCTGCATCTTTGCGCAAGATTGTCGAGTAGAGCATGACCAGCGTGTCTCGGGATATGCGCGTGCCTTCGTGCCACCACGATCCGTCGGCGCGAATGACCAAATCCATCTCGCCGCAAAAATCGGGATTCCAGTTTTCAACCGGCGGCGCTCCTTCGCCGTCTGCATTGGCTTTGGCGGCTTTGACCAAATCGTTCAGGCTGAATACAGCTGAAGTCTGCCCGTTTTGTAACTTATCAATCATCTTTCGACTTTCTACACTTACTGTGCGGGTTTTACGCATTTTGGTCTGGCCTAATCGGGATGCCGGCGCGTAAGACACTATAACACTACGATTCAGGACATATATATGATTGCCGATAAAACCCTACAAACTGCTGCGGATAAAGCGACGGCCAAAATGCGCGCGGCCCGCGACGAGATTGCCGGCGTCGTAATCGGTCAAACTGATGTGGTCGATTTATCGCTGATGGCTATTCTATGCGGCGGTCACGGCCTTTTGGTCGGTGCGCCGGGTCTGGCGAAAACTTTGCTGGTTGATACGCTGGGCACAGTGACAGGCTTATCGGCCAAGCGCGTGCAGTTCACGCCGGACTTGATGCCGGCTGATATTATCGGCTCTGAAGTTCTGGAAGAAGACGCCAAGGGTAAGCGGTCCTTTCGCTTTATTGAGGGCCCGGTCTTTTCGCAGCTTTTAATGGCCGATGAGATTAACCGCGCGAGCCCGCGTACGCAGTCCGCGCTGCTCCAAGCCATGCAGGAAAAGTTCGTCACAGTCGCCGGAGTGCGCCATGATTTGCCCGCGCCGTTTCATGTGCTGGCCACCCAAAACCCGATTGAGCAAGAGGGAACCTATCCGCTGCCCGAAGCGCAGCTTGACCGCTTTCTCTTTCAAATCGATGTCGGTTATCCGGATTTGGATACAGAGCGGCAAATCCTGTTGTCGACAACCGGCGCAAGCGAGGCCAAGGCCAAGCGCGTGCTGACACCCAAACAGCTGATTGATATTCAAGCGCTTATCCGCAAGCTGCCCATCGGCGAAAAAGTGGTTGAGGCCATACTGGGTCTGGTGCGCGATGCACGGCCGGGTCAAACGCAATATGATTTTGTCAAAGACGCCGTCAGTTGGGGCCCGGGCCCCCGCGCCGGCCAAGCGCTTATGCTGGCCGCCCGCGCCCGCGCGCTTCTGGACGGGCGTTATTCGCCGAGCCTGGATGATGTCAAAGCGCTGGCCGGGCCTGTGCTGAAACATCGTATGTCAGTGACGTTCGCGGCCCGTGCAGACGGGCAGACCGTCAGCGCTGTCGTCGATAAACTTGCGGAGACGCTGGACTAAATGGCGGCGCGCACGGCCTTAGACTTACGGCGATCGTCTGAATCGCTGGCTGCCGGCTATCCCGGCCTTTTGGCGCAGGCGCAGCGCGTGGCTGCGATTGTGGCGCAGGGCAATCATGGACGCCGCCGGTCGGGGCAGGGCGAGACGTTCTGGCAATACCGCAATTATGATGCGTCGGATTCAGCGTCGCGCATTGATTGGCGGCGCAGCGCGCGCGGCGATCAGCTCTTTGTCCGCGAGACTGAATGGGAAGCGGCCAATACGGTCTGGATGTGGCGCTCCGGCGACGCGGGCATGGATTGGCGCAGCTCTGATAAATTGCCGACGAAAAAAGACCGCGCGAGCGTGTTGGAATTGGCGCTGGCCTCGCTGCTGATGCGCGCCGGGGAGCGCTGCGCAATGATTGGCGAGAGCGAGCGGCCCCGTACAGGCACGGCCGGTCTTGAGAAATTAGCCGCGACTTTGTTTAACTCCGCCGGCGAGCCCGAGCATCTGGGCGCGAAAATTCCTGCCCATGCGCGTTTACTGATTGCCGGTGATTTTTTGGAAGGCGAAGCGGTGTGGCGCGAGCGTATTTCACGCCTTGCGGCGCGTCCGGCGAAGGGCGTTTTGCTGCATATCATTGACCCGGCGGAAGAAGCGTTTCCGTATAAAGGCCGCGTGAAGATGACCTTCCCGGGCAGCAATCTAATCGCGCCGCTGATTGTCGGGCGGGCCGAGCGGGCGCAGGCGGCCTACCGCGAAAAATTTACTGCCCATAAAGCGGCTATGGCCGATATGGCGCGGCGTTTGGATTGGACCCTGATTACGCATCACACCGATCAGCCTGCAACGGCGGCCCTGACGGCGCTCTACGGCGCGTTTGAAAAGGGCAAACGATGAGTTTAGGGCCGCTGACATTTCTGGCGCCACTTGGCCTTTTGGGCCTATTGGTTTTGCCGCTTATTTTTTGGCTTTTGAAGGCGACGCCGCCGTCGCCGAAAAATGAGAGCTTTCCGCCGATAAAAATATTGGCTGATGTGGTCACGCAAGAAGAAACGCCGGACCGTACGCCGTGGTGGCTGCTCCTGTTTCGCATCGGCTTGGTCGCGCTGATGGCTCTGGCCTTGGCGCGCCCGATTATGACCCGTCAATCCGCGCAGGAGGTTAAGCCGCTTGTTCTTATCGTTGATAATTCCTACGCCGGCGCGGCTAATTGGGGACAGATTATGCGCGAAGCTGATGCCCGCGTTACCGCCGCCCGCCGCGCCAATGTGAATGTTGCGCTGGGCTTTACCCGCGATGACGAGCCGATTGAATTTCAGCCGGCGACAGAGGCAATAGAGCGCCTGAGATCCGCAAGCCCGCTGCCGCTGGCTGCTGACGTATCCGGAGTAACAAAGCGATTGGCGGACTTAAACATGAACGGCGCGCAGGCTGTCTGGCTGTCCGGCGGTTTGGATTTCGGCAATGCCGCAGATTTGCAATCGGTTTTAGCCGGCGCAACAGACACGCGCATCCTTGTCCCGGAGAGTGAGCGCAGCCCGCTTCTGGCCGGCGATCTTACGGAAACAGAGCGCGGCTTTCGGGCCCAATATCACCGCGCCGACGCCGGCAGTGCGCGCACAATAGACGCGGCTGCATACGGGTCTGACGGCAATGTCATTGCCCGTGCGCCTTTGACGTTTTTGCCGGGAAATAAGACGGCGCAAGCCGAATTTGAGCTGCCGGCCGATTTACGCAATCGTGTGGCGCGCATTACGCCGGACGGCGCCCCGGGGGCAGGGGCGGTAAAGCTGCTTGATGACAGTTGGGGGCGGCCGGTCGTCGGCATTGTCGATAACGGTCAAACCAATACGCAGCCGCTTTTGTCCGACATCTACTACGTTGAGAAAGCCGTCGGCGATAATGCCGATGTCTTTAAAGCGCCGCTCGCCGAATTGCTGACCCTGGGGCCGAGCATTATTATTATGTCTGACAGCGCGCGCACAGAAGATGAAGCGCTGAGCGATTTTGTCGATACGGGCGGCCTCTTGATACGCTTTGCCGGGCCGAAACTGGCCGCACGGGCCGATGATTTGCTGCCGGTTGAGCTGCGCTATGGCGGGCGGGCTATGGGCGGCGCGCTGACATGGGAAGAGCCCCAAGGGCTTGAAGTCTTTCCCGCTGACAGCCCGTTTTTCGGCCTCGCTGTGCCGGATGATGTCACGGTCAGCCGGCAGATTATGGCGCAGCCGGGCGGAGAGACGGACAGCCGCACATGGGCGCGCCTGTCTGACGGCTCTCCCATTGTGACGGCGGCCGCGCGCGGGCAGGGGCGCATTGTCCTGTTCCATGTCACGTCCGGTCCCGAATGGTCAAACTTGGCCGTCAGCGGGCTCTACGTCGATATGCTCAAGCGTATCTATCCGCTCGCGCGGCAAACACCGGCGAAGATACAGGCGCAGGCCGGCAGTTGGAACGCGCAGCGCGTTTTGGATGGGTTTGGGCGCCTGACTGCGCCGCCCGCAGGCTTGCAACCGATTGCCGACGGCGCGTTTAACGATGTGGTTATCAGCGAGACGCATTTGCCGGGGCTTTACCGCCAAGGCGCGCGCCTGACCGCCCTGAACGCTGTTCGCAATCCGGAAGACATCGGATCAACAGCGGCGCTGCCGGGCGCTGTCTCGGGCGGGTATAGCGGTGCGGTGCGCTCTTCGCTTGAGGGTATATTGCTGGCCGTTGCAATCGCGCTGCTCGCCCTTGATGCCGCGTTTGCAATATTTGTTTCAGGGCGCGGGCGGCGTCTGCTGAGCTTGTTTAAGCCGCGTCGCGCTGCATTAGCTTTGCTATTGGCGGGCGCATTTATCTGGCCGCAGGCCGCGGATGCGCAGGCCGATCTAACGCAGGACACGCTGGGCATTCATCTGGCCTATGTCATCACCGGCAATGACCGTCTTGACCGCCAAAGCGAAGCCGGGCTGCGCGGGGTGACGCTTGAGTTGACGCGGCGAACCACTGTCGAGCCGCAGGAGCCGCGCGGCGTGAATTTGGAAACCGATACGCTGTCAATTTATCCGCTGCTTTATTGGCCGGTCAGCCGTGACGCGCAGGCTCTGTCAGACGCGCAGGCGAGCGCGGTGAATGCTTATATGGCATCGGGCGGGACGATCATTTTTGACACGATGGACGCCGGCGACCGCATTGCGGGGGCGGGCGCGAGGCACCCCGGTCTGGCCCGAATTTCAGAGAGTTTGGATATTCCGCCACTGACCATCATTCCCGAAGACCATGTCCTGAGTAAGTCATTCTTCTTGCTGCCAAAATATCCCGGACGGTGGTCAGACGGTGAGGTCTATGTGGATGCCAACGGCATTGCCGCGCGCGACGGCGTGGCGTCGGTCATTGTCGGCTCCAATGATTGGGCGAGCGCATGGGCGGTTTCAGAAGATGAGACATGGATAGGCACAGTGGATGACACGACGCCGCGCCAGCGCGAATTTGCAAACCGTACCGGGGTCAACCTGGTCATGTATGTCCTGTCCGGAAACTATAAGGCTGATCAAGTGCACTACGCCTCAATTTTAGAACGGCTCGGCACGAGCGGCACGACTATGCAACAAACGCCCAGCGTGACGGATCCGAAGCGATGAGCCGCGATTTTGTCTTTGACCCGCTGATTGCGCCGTGGATGATTGCCGCGATTTGCGTGCTCGCTTTAATCGGCGCGATTGCGACGGGCAGTGCCGGGCTGAAAAGTTTTCTCGCGCGCACATTTGCCATAGCTGCGCTGACGTTCGGGCTTTTAAATCCGCAACAAGTGACGGAGGAGCGCGAAACCCTGCCGGATGTGGCGCTGGTAATTACGGATAAGACCGCCAGTATGGAGATCGGGGAGCGGGCTGATACGGCGGATAAAATGGCAACGGCGCTGAATGCGCAACTGCGCGCGCTGGGCGATATCGAAGTCGTCAATATCAATATCGAAGCCGGCGATGAGGGAAGCCCGCTCGCGCCTGCACTGATTGAAGGGCTGTCAAATCTGCCCGCCAATCGCATCGCCGGCGTCTTTGCCATCACAGACGGGCAGGTCCACGATTTGCCCGAGCAGCCGGAGCGCATGGTCCCGGACGGCACGCCGTTTCACGCCCTTGTCGTCGGCAGCGCGCAAGCCCGTGACCGGCGCATATCCGCCGTCTCTGCGCCGCGATTTGGCCTTGTCGATGAAAGTGTCGATTTCCAAATCACTGTTGAGGATCCGGGATTTGAAGGCCAAACCGCGCTTATCCAAGTGCGCCTGAACGGGGCAGAGCAAGCGACCTTTGACGTGATAATCGGCGACACTGTGACTATCCCGGTGACCGTAGAGAAACGCGGCACCAATACGGTGGAGATTATCGCCCAATATGTTGAAGGCGAGCTGACATATTACAATAATGTCTTTAACTCGCAGCTGTCAGGCATTCGGGACCGGCTTCGGGTCTTGCTGATTACCGGCGAGCCGCATTCCGGCGGTCGGGCGTGGAGAAATCTGCTAAAATCAGACCCTTCCGTCGACATGCTCCAGTTTACGATTTTACGTCCGCCGGGCAAAAGCGTCGGCGCAAGTTCGCGTGAGCTCTCCCTGATTGCCTTTCCGACCCGCGAGCTTTTTGAAGATAAGCTGGAGGAGTTTGATCTGGTGATTTTTGACCAATATCGCCGGCGCAATATTCTCTCGCCTTACTATATCCAAAATATCTCCCGCTATGTAGAGAGCGGCGGCGCGCTGCTGGTCGCGGCCGGGCCGCCGTTTGCTTCGCCGCAAAGCCTGTACCGTTCGCCGCTGTCATCCGTCCTGCCGGCCCGCCCGACCGGGGAGCTGATTGAAGAAGCGTACCGCCCGGCGCTGACGGAAAAAGGCGAGCGTCACCCGATTACCTCCGGCTTTAATAACGGCACGTCTGAACGGTGGGGGCGATGGTTTCGCGCCATTGATGCCAATGTGGTCTCCGGCGATGTTTTAATGTCCGGACCGGATGACAAGCCGCTTCTGGTGCTTGATCAGGTCGGAGACGGGCGCACGGCGCTGCTTCTGTCCGATCAGGCTTGGCTGTGGGCGAAGGGCGTAGAGAGCGGCGGGCCGTATAATGAAATGTTTCGCCGCGTCGCCCATTGGTTGATGGGCGAGCCGGATTTGGAAGCTGAAAAACTCTCTGCGTCCATTAAAAACGGCGTTATGAGCGTCACCCGCACCACGCTGGAGGATACAGAGCAATCTGTGCGCGTCGTCACGCCGGACGATAAAGCCGGCATTCTGAAGCTGACCCGCACTGCGCCCGGCGTTTATGAGGGGCAGACGAAGGCGGAGCTGCAGGGCGCCTACCGCGTGGAAGACGGAGAGCTGAGCGCCGTTGCAGCGGCCGGCGCGCTGAACCCCAAAGAGTTTGCGCAGCTTCTGCCGACTGCCGACATCCTTGCGCCTATGGCAGAGGCGACAAAGGGCCATATCAGCCTGCGCCCGGACGGCACATTGCCGGAGCTGCGCCGCGTCAAGCCGGCCGGTCGCCTGTCCGGTGACAATTGGGCCGGCGTCGTTGCTCATGGCCAATATGACGTGACCGCGTCCAAGCGGGAACCGCTCGCGCCGGTCTTGCTGTTCTTCCTGCTCGCGATT
>CALLVD010000116.1 GCA_938010385.1 uncultured Robiginitomaculum sp. | reverse complement strand
CGACGAGTACCGCAAACATTTGGAAAAAGACGCGGCGCTGGCGCGGCGCTTCCTGTCCATATTTGTCACCGAGCCGACCGTAGAAGACACGGTCTCCATTTTGCGCGGCATTAAAGATAAATACGAGGTGCATCACGGCATTCGGATTTCCGACGCGGCAATTGTGGCCGCAGCGACCCTGTCTGACCGCTATATCACCGACCGCTTCTTGCCGGACAAAGCGATTGACCTGATGGACGAGGCAGCCAGCCGTTTGCGCATGCAGGTGGACAGCAAGCCCGAAGCGCTTGACGAGATTGATCGCCGCCTGGTGCAAATGCGCATTGAGGTCGAAGCTTTGAAAAAAGAAAACGACAAACCGTCCAAAGAACGGCTTGAAAAGCGCCTGGCCGAAATCGCGGAGCTGGACGCGCAAAGCGCCGATATGACCGCGGCGTGGCAAGCGGAGAAAAATAAACTGTCCGAGGCCGCAGACGCGAAAGAAGCGCTCGACATCGCCCGTAATCAACTGGCCGATGCGGCGCGGCGCGGCGATTATGAGACGGCGGGCCGGCTGCAACATGTGGATATTCCGAAACTGGAAAAAACTGTAGCGGACGCGGAAAACGCCGACAGCGGATCGGTAACAGAAGTCGTCGACAGTGATCAGGTCGCGGCCGTCGTGGCCCGCCGCACCGGCATCGCCATGGAAAAACTGCTGGAAGGTGAGCGCGAAAAACTGCTGGAGATGGAAAAGGTTCTGGCCGCCCGCGTGGTCGGGCAAAGCGAAGCGGTGCGCGCCGTGTCTGACGCCGTGCGCCGCGCCCGCGCCGGTTTAAAAGACCCGGCGCGGCCCATAGGCAGCTTTATGTTTTTGGGCCCGACGGGGGTCGGTAAAACGGAGCTGACCAAAGCTCTGGCCGGCTTCCTGTTTGACGACGATACGGCGATTACCCGCATGGACATGAGCGAGTATATGGAAAAGCATTCCGTATCACGCCTGATCGGCGCGCCGCCCGGCTATGTCGGTTATGATGAAGGCGGGGCGCTGACCGAGTCCGTTCGCCGCCGGCCTTATCAGGTCGTTTTGTTTGACGAAATTGAGAAAGCGCACCCGGATGTGTTTAACGTGCTGCTGCAAGTTCTCGACGACGGACGCCTGACCGACGGTCAGGGCCGCACAGTCGATTTTCGCAATACGCTGATTATTATGACGTCCAATATCGGCTCGCAGCACCTGCTTAATCTGGGCGCCGGCGAGAGCGTGGAAAAAGCGCGCATCGGCGTGATGGCCGATGTGGCCGCTAATTTCCGGCCGGAATTCATCAACCGCGTCGATGAAATCCTGCTGTTTGAGCGGCTGAAGCCTGAGCATATGGGCGCGATTGTCGATATTCAGATGAAGCGCCTTGAAGGCTGGCTTTCTGACCGCAACATCACCGTGACGCTCTCAGATCCGGCCCGCGAGAGAATCGGCGAAATGGGCTATGATCCGAGCTTTGGCGCGCGGCCGCTGAAACGGGTCATTCAAAAAGAAGTCCAGGACGCGCTGGCGCGAAAATTGCTCGCCGGCGATTTATCGGACGGCTCTGCTGTGAAAATCGATTTGGACAAAGGCAAATTGGTTTTTAAATAATTGAAAGCCCTCGCGGTGTGCCCGCGGGGGCTTTGTGTTAACGCCGCATCATGCCGCCGAGCAGGCCCCGCACGACGTTTCGCATAGCGCGGCGCATAATCAGGCGGCCCTCGCGTTTGACTTCGCGCATGATAACAGACTGTTTTTTACGCCGGGTCGTTTTGCGCCGCGCGGGGGCTTTCTTTTTCGACGTGGCAGTTTTCTTTTCAGGCTCTTTTTTGGCGGCTTCTGCCGCCTTGACGGCTTTCTTTTCTAAGATTTCGTAAGCGCTCTCGCGGTCAACGGTTTTATCATAAACGCCTTTGACCGGACTGCCGGACATAACTTTCTTACGTTCAGCTTTTGTCGCCGGACCGAGGCGCGAGGCCGGCGGGCGGATGAGCGTGCGACCGACCATGCCGGGCACGCCTTTGCCGTCCAGTAAGGACACAAGCGCTTCGCCGACGCCCAGTTCCGTAATCACCTCTTCGGTATCAAAATCAGGGTTTTCCCGAAAACTGCCTGCGGCGGCGCGCACGGCTTTTTGCTCTTTGGGCGTATAGGCGCGCAAGGCATGCTGCACGCGATTGCCAAGCTGGCTCAGGACGCTGTCGGGTATATCCATAGGATTTTGCGTGACGAAAAACACGCCGACACCTTTGGAGCGGATCAAGCGCGCAACCTGTTCAATTTTATCAATCAGCGTGTCCGGCGCGCGTTTAAACAAAAGATGCGCTTCGTCGAAAAAGAACACCATGACCGGCTTATCCGGATTACCGACTTCCGGCAGCTCTTCAAACAGTTCGGACAACAGCCACAGCAAAAATGTCGAATATAGCCGCGGCGAATTTATCAGCTCGTCCGCCGCTAATATAGACACGCCGCCGCGCCCGTCTTCATCGGTGCGCATAAAATCAGACAGCTTTAAGGCCGGCTCGGCAAAAAATTGCTCTGCGCCTTCGCGTTCCAAAACCAACAGGGCGCGCATAATGGCGCCGACGGATTGGCTCGTCACATTGCCGTATTCGCGCGAGACCGCTTGGCGGTTATCGGAAATGTAATTCAGCAAAGCGCGCAGATCTTTTAAATCCAGCAGCAACATATTTTCGTCATCGGCCAGTTCAAACGCAATCGTCAGAATGCCTTCCTGTGTTTCGTTCAGACTCATTAATCGCGACAGCAGCACGGGCCCCATTTCCGAAATCGTCGCGCGAACGGGATGGCCTTGCCGCCCGTATAAATCCCAAAATATCGTCGGCATCGCCTCATAGACATAATCGTCCAGACCGATTTTTTCCGCGCGCGAGAGCAGCTTGTCATGCAGCTTGTGAATCTCGCTTCCGGCTTGCGATATTCCGGACAAGTCGCCCTTCACATCGGCGGCGAAGACCGGAACGCCGGCTTTGGAAAAGCCTTCCGTCAGAATTTGCAAAGTCACGGTTTTGCCTGTGCCGGTCGCGCCCGCAATCAAGCCGTGGCGATTGCCCATTTTCAGCAAAAGACTTTGCCGCGTGCCGCTGTCATCTGTGCCGACGAAAATACTGTCTGTCATAATGTGGTCCCGATAAATCTGATGACTTTGTATGACCCGGACAAAGTGAACGCAATGGGCATGCAATTATGAAATGCGCGCGCATCACTTTGTCCGTGACACAACCCGCGCCGCGCCCTAACTTTAACTCAAATCAAGAAGAGAGATTTCATGGACAATACATCGCGCGCCTGTCTTTTATTTTTGTCATTTGTTGTGGCGACGTGGTGTCTTTATGTGACCCGCGACCTCATCACGCCGTTTGCACTGGCCATTTTCATTTGGCTGATTATTGATGCCTTTGCCCGCTGGCTGGACAGATTATCGCCGAAGTTTCCGTATTGGGCTGCATTGATTGTGGCCGTCCTGTCGGTCGTCGCCGGCATTGTCGGCATTATCGTCATCATCGCCGATACGGCCGCCGGCGTAATTGACCAAGCGCCGCGTTATGAAAAACGCCTTGATGAAATTTTCCATTGGGTCGGCGGTTTAATCGGCCAGGATGATCTGTCTATTTCCAGCGTGATAGAGCGCGTTAACCTGCCGCAAAAAATCCAAGCCGGACTGGCCGGCTTTTTCAGCGCTATTCAGGGCGTGCTGTCAAACCTGATGATTATTGCAATTTATGTGGCCTTTCTGTTTGCCGCGCAATCGACGTTTCCGAAAAAGATGGACGATTTATTTCCGGAGCTGACCAAGCGCAGCCAAGCCGGAAAAGTGTTCATGCGTATCCGTCATTCGATTGAGAAATATCTGGGCGTGCAAACCATTATCAGTCTGATGCAAACGGTCATCAGCTATATTATTATGGCGGCTCTGGGATTGGAAAATGCGCTGTTCTGGGCGCTGGTGATTTTTGTCTTAAACTATATTCCGATTGTCGGCGGGCTGGCGGCGGTTGTCCTGCCCGTCATGTTCGGTCTTGTGCAGTTTGAAAGCTTGACACCGATTATCATTCTGACCGCCGGATTGTTTGGCGCGCAATTTATTATCGGAAATACAATCCAGCCGAAAATGATGGGCGACAGCATGAACCTGTCGGCCCTTGTGGTTGTCCTGTCTTTGACCTTATGGGGCGCACTTTGGGGCGGGGTCGGGGCGTTTTTGTCTGCGCCCCTGACCGTGATTATTATGATTATCCTTGCGCAATTTCCGACCACGCGCTGGATTGCCGTCCTGCTCTCGGCAGACGGACAGCCGGACGTGGACCCGAATGAAAAGGCGTCCAAGAACGCCACGCCGAGTTTGTAGATTTTATTCCTTTTCAGGCGTCGGCAGAATAACCAGTTCGTGCAGGTCAACGCTCGCCGGCTGGCTGAGCGCAAACACAACGCTGCGCGCGACATCGTCGGGGCGCAAGGCTTGCGGCTTCGGGTCATCAAAGAACGGGGTATCGACCATGCCGGGCTCTATGACCGTGACCCGCGCGCCGGTGCCCTTCAGCTCCCCGCGCAGATTGTAACCGATAGCGTTGGCGGCGTGTTTTGACGCGCTGTACATAGACCCGTCCAGCGAGCGCCGTCCTGCGATGGACCCTGTAATCACCACATGACCTTCGGATTTTTTAATCTCGCCAAGGCTCGCTTGCAGCGTATAGGCCAAGCCCAAAATATTGATATTGACGATGGCTTCCCAGCTCTCACGCGGGGCAGAGGAAAAGCCGCCCGCCTGTCCGCCTGTGCCGGCATTGGCAAACACGGCGTCGATTTGCCCGAAAGCTTTCACGGTTTTCTCAACCGCATTTTCCAGCGAGCCGTAATCTGTGACATCGCATTTCACCGCAATCGCTTTTGCGCCCATATCGGCAGACAGTTTTTTCAGCTTGTCTTCGGATCGCGCGCAAAGCGCCACGTTCCAGCCTTCGGCCACGAGTTGCCGCGCCGTCGCTTCGCCGATTCCGGACGATGCGCCCGTGATTAAAATTGTCTTTGTCATGGCGTTCCCTTTATTTGTCGCTGCGTGTGTGTGAACATGAGCAACGGCGCGGCGGTCCGTTCGTTCCGAAACGCGGCGCAGATAAACAGCGGCCGTCCCCACAGGAGCGAAAGCCATGGACACAGCCCTTATTTTCTCTTTGCTGAATTTGTCAGTCATGCCGGCATGGGCGCTGCTGATTTTTGCGCCGCGATGGAACATTACGCATAAGCTGGTCCACTCCATGCTCTACCCGGTCGGGCTCGGCCTGTTTTATTTGAGCTGCATGGTGCTCAGCATGGGATTTGGCATCACCGGTCATGTCGCCTTTGACGGCCCGGCCGG
>CALLVD010000115.1 GCA_938010385.1 uncultured Robiginitomaculum sp. | reverse complement strand
GACATGCCGCCAAACAGATATGGCAGCATGCCGCCAAACAGAAGGCCGACGACAACGTAAGGATCAGTCAGGCTGAACGTCAAATCACCCAGTCCGTGGAAGTAATCGCCGGGAGCGGATTCTTTTACAAAATGCTTGATGTCTTCGGTATAGGCCGCGAATAAAACCAGCGCGCCGAGACCGGCAGAGCCGATCGCGTAGCCTTTGGTCACTGCCTTGGTCGTGTTACCTACCGCGTCCAGTTTATCCGTCGTGTTGCGAACATCCTCAGGCAAGCCGGCCATTTCCGCAATGCCGCCGGCATTATCGGTCACAGGACCGAAAGCGTCGAGGGCTACAACCATGCCGGCCAGTGCGAGCATGGTGGTCACCGCAATCGCAATACCGAACAGGCCGGCCAGGATATAGGTAATCAAAATGCCGGCAATAATGACCAAAGCAGGTAAAGCAGTCGCCTCTAATGAGACAGCCAAACCTTGGATGACGTTCGTGCCGTGTCCGGATTCCGACGCGCGGCCGATGGATTTTACCGGGCGGAAATTGATGCCCGTATAATATTCCGTAATCCAGATAATCAGGCCGGTCA
The DNA here is from genome assembly GCA_938010385.1 of uncultured Robiginitomaculum sp. GTDB lineage: Bacteria > Pseudomonadota > Alphaproteobacteria > Caulobacterales > Maricaulaceae > Robiginitomaculum. The sequence goes on along the minus strand of CALLVD010000115.1, from coordinate 16,432 downwards.
CTGCAATCCCGGCAACGCCGCAATAAAACAGGTTCATGCCCGTAATGGATTGGCCGTTCACAACGCCGATTTCGCCCATGGACATGCCCGGCGTGAACTTGGTTGCCAGATAAACACCGACCAGAGAGAAGAGCGAGCTGGCGATAAAGCCTTTATAGAGCGCGCCCATAATGTTTTCGGACTTGCCCAAACGGACAAAGAAAGAGCCGAGAATACAGCCGATAATCGCAACCCCGCCAATGACGAGCGGGTAGAGCATAACGGCATTCGCCGCGCCGCCCGCAAACAGAATAGAGCCCAGCACCATGGTTGCCACTACGGACACAACGTATGTCTCGAAAAGGTCAGCGGCCATACCGGCGCAATCGCCGACATTATCGCCCACATTATCGGCGATAGTCGCGGCGTTGCGGGGATCGTCTTCGGGAATGCCCGCTTCGACCTTACCGACCATATCGCCGCCCACGTCAGCACCCTTAGTAAAGATGCCGCCGCCCAGACGGGCAAAGATGGAAATCAGGGATGCGCCGAATGACAAAGCCACAAGCGCGTTAATAACGTCGCGCTGCTCGCCTTTAGACAGGCCGGTGAAATCACCGCCGCCTGTCAGGATGTAGTAATAAGCCGCCATACCTAAAAGCGCGAGGCCGGCCACAAGCATGCCCGTTACCGCGCCGGATTTAAACGCAATGTTCAAACCGCCCGCAAGGCTCTTGGATGAGGCTTGGGTCGTGCGCACATTAGCGCGGACCGATACCAACATGCCGATAAAGCCGGCGAGGCCGGACAAAACGGCGCCGATGGCAAACCCGATACCGGCTTTGACGGAAATAAGCAGGCAAACTGCAATCAGGACAACAATGCCCACGCCGGCAATCGTCATATATTGACGTTTTAAATAGGCATCCGCGCCCTCTTGAATCGCCTTCGCGATCTCTTGCATTTTCTCATTGCCGGCATCGGCTTTGAGAAGCGACATTGTTTGCACAATGCCGAAAACCACCGCGGCCAAGCCGGCGATGATTGCAAATGGTAATCCTAATTGCATATCAGTTCCCTCAGACGCCCTTGAGACGGACGCATTTTTTAGTTTTTAATGAGAGACGGTCATATTTTTATGACTCATATCCCTCCCCGAATACCTTGACTATGCATAAAGGTCGCAGGCAAAGCAATTACGAAATTGGCCTGACAAATTTAGGCAAGCCGGCGGAAATTCACAGCTTTACCCGGAGCAATTTATCCCGTACCGATAAAGAAAAAACGGGGAATTTATGACCGACAAAACCGTATCGCCGCCGCTAATGTCCAAGGGTTACCGCATATTTGTGCTGCTTTTGCTGACACTGATATATGCGTTCAACTTTATTGACCGGCAGATTATCGGAATTTTGTCGCCGTTCATCCAAGCGGATTTGGGGCTGACAAATTCTCAGCTCGGCTTACTGAAAGGCTTTTTGTTTGCCTTGTTTTACACGGTCATCGGCCTGCCGATTGCGTGGCTGGCGGATCGGTACAGCCGGGTCAATATTGTCGGCATCTCTTTAGCCGTCTGGAGCGGGTTCACAGCGCTGACCGGAATGGCTAACAGTTTTCTGACAATCGGTCTGGCCCGCATGGGTGTCGGCGTCGGCGAGGCGGGCGGGTCTCCGCCCTCGCATTCCCTTATCTCAGATATGTACCCGAAAGAAGAACGCGCCGGCGCGCTGGCAATCTATTCTCTCGGCATACCGCTGGGCCTTGGCTTTGCCTATTTTATGACAGGCTTCCTGCTTGGCAATCCGAATAACGGCATGAACTGGCGCACGCTGCTCATCGCGCTGGGCGTGTCCGGAATTGTATTGGCCATCATATTCAGAATAATCGTGCGCGAACCCAGAAGGGGCCAACAGGAAAAAGTTGACGAAAGCGCGATCAAAATACCGTTTGGCACGGCGCTTAAGACCCTGCTCTCGATCCCCTCTTGGTGGGCCATGTGTCTCGGAATCGCGGCCGGATCATTCACGGCCTATGCGGTATCCGCTTGGCAAATCGATTACCTTCTGCCTTTTGACAGCGCGATGAAAACCCCCGTCGGGTTTCAAAATATGATGTATATTTTGGCGGGGACAAACTGCTTTATTTATGGCCTTGGCACATGGTTTGGCGGATGGCTGACGCAATGGCTCGCCACGCGCTCTGTGGCCTATTACGGTTTGGTGCCGGCGGTATCTATTCTGATCTGCCTGCCCCTGTGTATTTGGGCGTTTTGGGTGCCGTCCACTCTTATGCATTTGGCCATAGGCGGCTCGCTGCTTTTCTTCCTCGGCATGTATCTCGGGCCGTCCTTTGCCATCGCGCAGACCCTGGCCCCGATTAATATGCGCGCCATGTCGACCGCTATTTTCTTTTTAGTCCTTAACCTGATTGCGCTGGGCGGCGGACCGACAACGGTCGGTTTTCTGGCTGACGTTTTTGAGCCGGATCACGGCAAAGTTCACGCCATCCGCCTGTCGATTACGATTGTCACTGCCGGGCTCGTGCTTTCATCTTTATGCTTTCTGGTTGCCGCCAAATGCCTGCCGAAAGATTGGGCGGAGGCGCAGGCAAGGAATGAAACGGGATAAATCAGGCTGCGCCCTTGACCCCCGGGCGCAAATTTAGTCAAAGGCGCGCACGTTAACCTCACACTGCGAGTCTCTCATGATCCAGCGCTATGCCCGCAAAGAAATGACCGAAATTTGGTCTGCCGCTACGAAATACCGAATTTGGTTTGAAATCGAGGCGCATGGGTGTGACGCGCTGGCCCGGCTGGGCGTCATTCCGAAAGAGGCGGCCAAGAATATCTGGGACAAAGGCGGCAAGGCGGAATTTTCTGTGGCGCGCATTGACGAGATTGAGCGCGAGGTCAAACATGACGTCATCGCCTTCCTCACCCATCTGGCCGAGTTTATCGGCGAAGACAGCCGGTTTGTGCATCAGGGCTTCACAAGCTCTGACATCCTCGACACGACGCTGTCCGTGCAGTTGGCGCGGGCGACAGACCTCTTGCTCGTCGGTATGGACCGCGTTTTGGCTGCGCTGAAAAAGCGGGCCAAAGAACATAAGAATACTATTACCATCGGTCGCAGCCACGCCATCCACGCCGAGCCGACCACATTCGGCATCAAATTAGCCCGCTTCCACGCTGAATTTGCGCGCGGCCGCGAGCGCCTTGTGACCGCCCGCAAGGAGATTGCCGTCTGCGCTATTTCCGGCGCTATCGGCACATTTGCCAATATCGACCCGAGCGTCGAAGAGCATGTGGCTGAAAAAATGGGCCTCGCCATTGAGCCGGTCTCAACGCAAGTCATCCCGCGCGACCGCCATGCTGCCTACTTCGCCGCGCTGGGCGTTGTCGCCTCATCTATTGAGAACATCGCCGTTGAAATCCGTCATTTGCAGCGCACCGAGGTTCTGGAAGCCGAAGAGTTCTTCTCAAAGGGCCAAAAAGGCAGCTCGGCAATGCCGCATAAGCGCAATCCGATCCTGACGGAAAACCTGACCGGTCTGGCGCGCCTTGTGCGTATGGCCGTGGTGCCGGCTATGGAAAATGTCCCTCTGTGGCATGAACGCGATATTTCGCACAGCTCTGTTGAGCGCGGCATCGGGCCGGACGCCACAGTGACCCTCGACTTTGCCCTGCACCGTTTGGCGGGCGTCATTGAAAACCTGGTCGTCTATCCGGATCAGATGAAAAACAATATGGAGCGCCTGGGCGGCCTTCATAACAGCCAGCGCTTCCTGCTGGCCTTGACCCAAGCCGGCGTGTCGCGCGAAGACAGCTACCGCCTCGTCCAGCGCAATGCCATGCAGGTTTGGGAAATGTTTCGCACGAAAGGCAATGCCGGCGAAGGCGCGTTCCTGAACCTGCTGCTGAAGGACAAAGACGTCACGTCCCGACTGTCCGAGGACCAAATCCGCGGCATGTTTGATGACGAATATCACCTAAAACACGTCGATACGATTTTTAAGCGTGTGTTTGACTAATGCCCGCCTTAATCCTTTCTTAAAAAGCGCCTCGAACCCTGTGTTCGGGGCGCTTTTTTATTACCCGGCTGTAACCTCCCGGACAGTTTAGGCTTAACATAAGCTAAGTTTACCTGAAAATTACAACAAGATTAACCATGATTTGCGCTGACTGCAAATAATCTGAAAAAATAATTTCGTTTTAAAACAATTACTTAGTAGTCAAATTAACGGTTTCAGAAACCATTGTAAACGCACAGTTACCGCCGGATTTGTACTCTGTAAACCAATGGCCGTTATATCTTATCTCATAACAGAACACACCAATGTGACCCCTGACCAAATCATATCTAAGGATGGTAAAATGAAAAAATTAATCGCACTTCTCGGCGCAACGACTATCGCGCTTTCTTTTTCTACGGCTGCACAGGCCGCTGACGTTGTCGTCATGAAGTTTCAGGCTGACGATTGTCAGTCTTGCTCCTTGATCAACAGCCAAGTTGACACAGCCTTGGCTATGGTCGGATCAGAAAAGGTTCAGGAAGTCGTTGTCGACGTATCCAACGCTGCTCTTTGGGAAAAAGGCGCGCATGAGAGCTTTGACGCGGACGTGGTCCCTGTCTTTAATAAGTATGTCGGCCTGACAGGCTTTGCCGCTGTTGTTGACAAAAAGACGCGCCGCACTATCGGCTGCGTAAATGAGAACTATGATGCCAGCCAAGTCGCTGCATTGATCCAGCGTGCTGCGCGCATCCCGCACAGCTCTGCGGCCTCTGTCCGCGTTGACAACTTCAAATGTCCGCCGGCGCACAACAAGCTTCCTTAAGCTTGATTGACCAAATCTGAGAAAGGCTCGGCACTGTCCGGGTCTTTTTTTGCCCTGCCCTCACGAGGCAGTGACTGCAAAATGACAGGCATGTGACTTGCACGGCCCTGTCGTCGCGGTTTAAGGCTGGGTTCAGACTGGACTGTGTAAGGTAATACTATGAAAAAACTTATATCCGCCGCTTTAAGCGCAGCTGTGCTGTCAATGTTTGCAGGTGCAGCCCATGCGCAAATGCAGCCGCAGCCTACAATGCAGATTGTCAAATTTCGCGCCGATTGGTGCGGCCCCTGTGATATTATGGAGCCGTCACTCGACCGCGCCTTGCAGAGCTTGGGCGATCCGAGCCTGCAGTTAATCACGATTGATACAACCAATGCCGCAACGTCTGAGGCGGCGGCTTACACGGCTTTTAACGCCGATATAGTGAAGCAATATAATCAATGGCTTGGCCTGACCGGATTCGCAGTCATGATTGATGCTGACACGAAAAACACGCTTGGCTGCGTGAACATGACCTACGGCCCCGACATGATGGCCACACATATCGCCAACCTGAAAGGTCTGGCGCTTTCCGATACGCCGAATTTCGACATTACCTGCCCTGCGCCCCAGCGCGCCGCCCGGTAAACCTGAAAATAAGGCAAAAAAAACGGCGCTCTGAGGCGCCGTTTTTCTTTGATTGGAAAACACTTACTTGCCGTCGGCAATCTGCTCGCGGGCGACTTCCATTAGCTCATCCATTTTCTCGCGCAACTCCGCGTCAGGAATGCCGCTGCCGACTTTGTTCATATCGGCGCTGACTTTGCGCAAAACGTCATCATCACCGGCCTCTTCAAAGTCAGATTTAATGACCTCTGTCACATAGGCGTCGACATCATCGCGGCCGATAATCGGCGCAGCCCATTGAGCCAAAAGCTTATTGCGGCGCGCGGCAGCTTTAAATTCTTGCTCGGCGTCTAAAACAAACCGGGTTTCAGAGGCTTTTTTGCGGTTGTCTAAGGTCGTCATGGATGTCTCCTGAAAGTATGTATGCCCTATATATTTAGGGGCGGTTTGGCACAGTTAAAGGGGCAGTAAAAGCCTGTTTTTTGCGTGCGTCGTCGCAAGCGGGCAATAAACTGTGAATAGGCGCTAAATAGGGCCGGGTTCGCATTGCCGCTTGGCCGTAACCGGGATAAGACTTCGCGCCTGTCGGGGGCGCCGAATCGCCCCGTTATTCGCGAGATCGCTATGAGCCGCCGCAAACAAATCTACGAAGGCAAAGCCAAAATCCTTTATGAGGGCCCCGAGCCGGGCACGCTTATCCAGTATTTTAAGGACGATGCCACCGCCTTTAACGCGCAAAAGAAAGCCACGCTGCAAGGCAAAGGCGTCTTAAACAACCGCATTTCAGAGCACATAATGATTGCGCTGGGCCGTATCGGCATTCCGACGCATTTCATTAAGCGCGTAAACATGCGTGAACAGCTTATCAAAAAAGTCGACATTGTTCCGCTTGAAGTGATTTGCCGCAATGTCGCTGCCGGCAGCATGTCAAAGCGTCTGGGCATTGATGAGGGCACGCAACTGCCCCGCGCGATTGTCGAATTTTGCTACAAAAAAGACGAGCTCGGCGATCCGCTGATTGCGGAAGAGCATGTCACGGCCTTTGGCTGGGCCACGCCGCAGGAAGTGGATGAGATGGTGTCTTACACCTTGCGCATCAATGATTTTCTGCAAGGCATGTTTTTCGGTATCGGCATTCGCCTTATCGATTTCAAAATTGAGTTCGGTCGCCATTATGACGGCGACGGTGTTGAGCTGTTACTGGCCGATGAAATCAGCCCTGACTCCTGCCGGCTTTGGGATTTGGAGACAGATAAGAAGCTCGACAAAGACCGTTTTCGCCGCGATTTGGGCGACGTTACCGAGGCCTATGCCGAAGTGGCAACGCGCCTGGGCATATTAAAAGACACACAAGGCTCCGTGACCAAATTGTCCGTAGTCAAATCTGAGGATTAAATCATGAAAGCTATTGTCCATGTCGGCCTCAAGCCCGGCGTTCTAGACCCGCAAGGCCGCACTATCGCCACCTCCCTTGTTGATCTGGGTTTTGACGAAGTTACAGCAGCCCGCCAAGGTAAAGTTATCGAGCTTGACCTGACCGGTGATGACAAGGCAGCCGCGCAAGAGCGCGTGACGGCCATGTGCGAAAAATTACTGGCTAATACGGTTATCGAATCCTACCGCATCGATATTGAGGACTAGCTTATGCGCACTGCCGTTATTTCATTTCCGGCCTCTAATTGCGACCGCGACGCCTATACGGCCTTGCATCAAGTCACCGGCCAAGAGCCGGTCATGATATGGCACAGAGAGACCGAAATTCCTGCCAATGTCGATTTTGTCGTTGTTCCCGGCGGGTTTTCCTACGGGGACTATTTGCGCTCCGGCGCGATTGCGGCCCGCAGCCCGATTGTCCGCGACCTTATCCAAAAAGCCGGTAAAGGCTTGACGGTTGCCGGGTTTTGTAACGGCTTTCAGGTGTTAACCGAAGCGGGTCTGCTGCCGGGCGCTTTGATGCGCAATGACAAGCTGAAATTCGTCTGCAAGCCGCAAAGCCTGTCGATTGTGAACGGCAAAAGCCGGTTTACCTCAGCCTATAACGGCCAAAAAAATGTCGTTTATCCGGTTGCCCATCACGACGGCAATTACTTCGCTGACAAAAAAACCCTCGATAAGCTTGAGAAGAACGGCCAAGTCATTTTTAAATATGATGAGAACATCAACGGCTCTGCCCGCAACATTGCCGGCATTACCAATGACGCCGGCAATGTGCTTGGCATGATGCCCCACCCTGAACGCGCCGTCGATCCGCTGCATGGCGGGACGGACGGCATTAAATTGTTTCAATCCGTTTTGGATGCTGCCCTATGAGCAAGAAAATTAAAATCACGCCGGAAATCGTCAAAGAGCACGGCCTGTCTGAAGAAGAATATCAGATTATTCTCGACCGTCTTGGCCGCGAGCCGAACATTAACGAGCTCGGCATTTTCTCTGTCATGTGGTCAGAGCATTGCAGCTATAAATCCTCGCGCCGTCATCTGGGTAAGTTTTTGACCAAAGGTAAGCGAGTTATTCAGGGTCCGGGCGAGAACGCCGGCGTTATCGATATCGGCGACAATGACGCCATTATCTTTAAAATGGAATCCCATAACCACCCGTCCTATATCGAGCCTTATCAGGGCGCGGCGACCGGCGTGGGCGGCATTATGCGCGACGTGTTTACCATGGGCGCGCGGCCGATTGCCAATATGAACGCGCTGCGGTTTGGTGAAATCTCTCATCCGAAAACAAAAAGCCTTCTGTCCGGCGTTGTGGCCGGCATTGGCGGTTACGGCAATTGCGTCGGCGTGCCAACCGTGGGCGGAGAGACTAATTTCCACAAGGGCTATAACGGCAATATCCTCGTCAACGCCATGTGCGTCGGCCTCGCCCATCAAGACAAAGTCTTCTATTCCGCCGCAAAAGGCGTCGGCAATCCGATTTTCTATGTCGGCTCTAAAACCGGCCGCGACGGCATTCACGGCGCAACCATGGCGTCGGCTGAATTTGACGATGACAGCGAAGAGAAACGACCGACTGTCCAAGTCGGGGACCCGTTCACGGAAAAACTGCTGATTGAAGCCTGTCTGGAACTGATGGCCACAGACGCCATTATCGCTATTCAGGATATGGGCGCGGCCGGCCTGACGTCATCGTCTATTGAAATGGCGGACAAAGGCGGCGTCGGTATCAAAATGAACCTTGATAAAGTGCCCCAGCGCGAAACGAACATGACGCCTTATGAAATGATGCTGTCAGAGTCCCAAGAGCGCATGTTGATGGTCTTGGTGCCGGGTAAAGAACATTTGGCGCTGGAGATTTTCCAAAAATGGGAACTCGACGTTGCCGAAGTCGGCGTCACCACGGACACGGGCCGGCTTGTGCTGACCCATAAGCGCAAAACGGTTTGCGATATTCCGATTGCGCCGCTGGCCGACGATGCCCCAAATCTGGATCGCCCGCATACGAAAACGCCGGAGCGGCCGGTGCTCAGCGCCGACGAAGCCCGCGCGCCTGATAATTATAATGACGCGCTGAATACGCTGATTACCTGCCCTGACATGGCGTCTAAGCGCTGGATTTGGGAGCAATATGACCGCCACGTCATGGCCGATACCGTAGACAGCAGCCAATCCGGCGGTGACGCTGCGATTGTCCGTATTCACGGCAGCAATAAAGCCGTGGCCATCACCACGGACTGTACGCCGCGCTATTGCTATGCGGACCCTTATGAGGGCGGAAAACAAGTTGTTGCCGAGACATGGCGTAACCTGACCTGCACCGGCGCAACGCCGATTGCGATTACCGATTGCCTGAACTTCGGCAATCCGGAGCGCCCGGATATTATGGGCCAATTTGTCGGCTGCGTTGAGGGCATGAATGAAGCCTGCCGCGCTTTTGATTACCCGGTCGTATCCGGCAATGTGTCGCTTTATAACGAGACAAACGGCGTCGCTATTCCGCCGACTCCGGCTGTGGGCGGTGTTGGCCTGATTGATGATTTGGACGTATTTACAACCATCACAGGCGCGCAGGAAGGCGATACACTTGTCCTGATCGGCGAGACGCAGGGATGGCTTGGCAGCTCGCTCTACGGACGGGAAATTCTTGGCCATGAACGGGCAGACGATGCGCCGGTCTACGCGCCGCCGCCTGTTGATCTGGCGGTTGAGAAGACCAATGGCGACTATGTCCGCAGCCTGATTAAGAACCGCCGCGTTAAGGCCGTGCACGATTTGTCTGACGGCGGCCTCGCCATGAGCGCAGCAGAGATGTGCTTTGCCGCCGGCATCGGCGCAGAGCTGAAAGCGGCTCCGTCCGGCGTCACCCTTCAGGGCTGGCTGTTTGGCGAAGACCAGGCGCGCTACCTGCTGGCCGTTGATGAGAACAGTGTTAACCCCGTCGTGAGCACGGCGCAGGCCAAAGGCATTCCCGCGCAAATCGTCGGCAAGGTCGGCGGCGCGCAGCTTAAAGCGGCCGGCGCTTTTGACGTCAATTTATCTGACTTAAAATCTGCCAATGAGCGGGTCCTGCCCGACTTAATGAAGAGCAAGGCGTAATTTATGGCCATGGCCGCAGACGATATAAAAGCGCTCTTGCTGGAAAGCTTTGCCGGCGCGCAGGTCGAGATTATCGATTTGGCCGGTGACGGAAACCACTATAAGGCCGTCATTGCGTCAGAGCAATTCGCCGGCAAAAGCCGCGTCGCGCAGCATCAAATGGTCTATGCGGCGCTCAAAGGCGCGATGGACGGCACAAATGATGCGCAGCTACACGCTCTGGCACTGGAAACCAAAGCGCTTTAGCCCTTGAAACCGGACGCGCCGCGCCCACGTAAACACTGACATACACTTTAAAGGCCGACCCTATGAGCAATCCCGTCCACGACCAGATCAAGAAAACCGCCGAAGAGAACGACATTGTTCTTTACATGAAGGGCACGCCGATCTTTCCGCAATGCGGATTTTCATCGCAAGTTGTGCAAATCCTCGACTATCTCGACGTTAAATATCACAGCGTCAATGTTCTCGAAGATCCGGACATTCGTCAGGGCATTAAAGACGTCAATAACTGGCCGACCATCCCGCAAGTTTTTGTCAAAGGCGAATTTATCGGCGGCTGTGACATTGTCCGCGAAATGTTTGAAAGCGGAGAACTTCGCCCCTTCCTGGCCGATAAAGGGCTCATTACAGGCTAAATCATCAAAGCGTGGTTAATGCCACGCTAAGGCAGAATTTACCGGATTTAAAAGACTGTCCCTTATCCTGCCGGTGGTGGGTAACAGGAGCACTGCGGGCACGCAGTGACGCAGCTATGTCTTGGGTCAGTCAAAATATGACCGACGATACACGTCGGACCGTCAATACTTTTTTAGGCTCGCGCGATGCCGCGAGCGAACCGAAAGCCGCGCGGGGCCTGATGAGTATTTTCACGCTCATCTTTGCCGGCGGATTAATCTACATAAGCCTTCCTTATGCCGGGGCCTTTGTTGACGTCGGCAAGGTCGTCAGCGTGTCAAAGCTTGACCGAAAAGTCGGACAGTTGACATCCGGACTCACAAAAACGTCGCCGGTAAAAAAAGTCTATCTGCGCCAAGGGCAAGGGTTGAAGGCGAGTTACAATATCCCCAAAGGCACGGCCGTAACCTTAACCGTTTTGCAATGTAAGTCGCGGCCCGTTATTGAAGTTTTCAGCTGCAATCCCCTGTCAATGGAAGATATCGTCATTTCAAAGACGACGACCGGAAGCCGCGGCTTTCGCGCGCCGCAAGCCGGGTTTTATTATTTTCGTGATACGATGACTTTCCCGGCTTCGGGACAATTACCGTACACCCTGTTTTGGACGCGAACGTAAACACTGAAACAATCAGTCATGACGCGGATTAAAGAAATAGCGCGTTCGCTTTGCCGTGTCCGTGCGCCGCAGCCGCGTTTGAAGCAAGTCAAATGCCCGCTTTCCCGCCGGAACGCCATCAATATCCCCACCGGATTCATGGCGGTTTAAATATATAACGCGGCGCAAGCCTTCAGCCATAAGTTCCGCGTTGGGATTTTTGGTAAACCGTGATTTGAACCGTCCCTGCGGCGCCGTTTTTGCCCACATTATCATATCCTCGCTGAGCGCCCTGCTCAGCCTGCGCGGCCCGTTAAATTGCTTCAAACGGTTGCGATTGATAGCGCTGTTCGGTCCCAGAATAGCGAGAGGCGGCAGGGCTTTCGGTTTTGCATTCTTACACTGTCTGTAGGCGCGATAGGATTGCGGATAATTTTCCTGACTGCCTCCGAAAAGCTTGCGTGCAATGGCCGCGCCGCAGTGTTGCCCGCGCAGAGTGGAAACGCCCAGAGCGTCTCGTTGATAAAACCAGTTGCGATGTACATTTTGCGAACTGTAAGCATGTGAATTATGACAAAATCCGCTCTTATGAAAGCTAAGGCAGTTAAACCTCAAGGCCGCCAAAGGCATGGCTGCAGAGTTTGGAATATCCGCCGCCAAGATGTCATTGACCAGATCGCGCGATGTCTCATTGGCTTTAACCTCTGCTTCCAACAAGCGCCGCGCCGCGTCATAGTTTTTCAGCGCGATGTGCCGGGCAAAAGCGGCTCCGGGCGCAAAGTCTTCCAAAATATCAAGCGGAAGCAAAAGCTCAATATCGACTAATGCGTATCTCAAACCGGCCTTCGGATAAAAGTCCAAAGCCGCGCGCATTTGCGCCTTCGTCGTCGAAGCGTATAAAAGCGGAACAACATAAGGCGCAGTCTCGTCAGACCGTTTTGCCAAAGCCGTCAACTCGTCATAATAAGTCTCATCATAGGCAAAATCGGCAGCGTTCTTAGCGATATCAGCTTGGCGCAGTAAATATCTGTCCAACATGACGCGCGGCATAAACGCATCACCGACATACCGTCCTGTTCCGATTAAAATCGCATAGTCGCGCACATCTGCGGTGCAAGCCTCCACGGCTTTCAGAGTTTCATCAAAGTAAGCGACGCCAAAATCATCTGTCCCTACCGCAGAAGGTTTCAGAAGCGCGGCATAAGGGGTGGCGGTTTTACCGGCAAACGCTTTGCGCTTTACATAAGCTTTCAGAGCCTCTGCGCCTTTAGAGGACGGTTTTGGCACTTCATTGTTATGCTGCGTCAACCGCGCCGTCCGAGATACATTCAAATTAGCCAGGAGCCAATCCAACGCCGGCGTCGTTTCCGCCAATTTCGCGACCGCTTTTTGCAACGGCTTTATTCCGCGCGTAACGCCATAATAAGGATTTCCATACCCGGCAAAACCGTAATCAGAAAAATCATCATCATAACGCAGCCACCAATCTGCCGTCGGACGGTCCATAGTGGCGATATCAAGAAGCCGTGCAGCGCGCCCGATTGCGTCCTTATCAAGATTAACATCAGGCTCTGTCATAAGTTTCGCGGCCTGCGCCACCTGTTTAGCTTGCTCTTCAACGGGAAGCGCTGAAAGCTCATAATAACTGATGCCACCTTCTACATAGCGTCTCGCCAGCTCGGGTAACGGTTCCAAACCAATCATTACCCGATAGGCGTTGATGGTCGCGCCGACATTATCAATAGAACGATATCGCCCCGACCTGAGAACGACATCTCCCGCATCCGCTTTTGCCGTTACGCTTATATCTCTACCGGACCAATATCCGTCGCCGCCTGAATATAGCGCGCCATGTTTGAAATAGGCATTGTCAATCACCTCGGCTGCGGCGGCATATTTACCGCCGCACACCGTGCTGACATCGGCAAAAGCCGGCGCGCTGCACGATAAAACAAAACCTGCCAAAATGGTGCGCTTCATTATATTCCCTTGCTTTATGGACTTAGTAGCGAAGCTTTACGGCAAAGTATGGAGCTTTTTAAGGCCATGCTGTGGCGACGTTGAAAATAAATCAAAAAAAAAGCCCCGCAAATGCGAGGCTTTTTATTTAAATTTAATGCAGACCTAGCGGGAATAGAATTCGACGACCAGGTTAGGCTCCATAACGACCGGATATGGGACCTCGTCAAAGCTTGGAACGCGCACATAAGTCGCTTTCATCGCTTTGGGGTCCAGATCGATATATTCCGGCAAGTCACGCTCAGGCGACTCAAGCGCTTCGAGAACCAGAGCCATTGTGCGGGACTTTTCGCGCACTTCGACAACGTCGCCGACTTTAACGCGGTAGCTTGGGATATTGACCTTTTTGCCGTTCACCAAAACGTGGCCGTGATTTACGAACTGACGCGCCGCAAAAACAGTCGGAACAAATTTTGCGCGGTAAACAATGGCGTCAAGGCGGGATTCCAGAAGACCGATAAGGTTTTCAGACGTATCGCCTTTCATCCGCACAGCTTCTTTGTAGATGCGGCGGAAGCCTTTTTCGAGAATGTTGCCGTAATAGCCTTTAAGCTTTTGCTTGGCGCGCAGCTGAATACCGAAGTCAGACAGCTTTGACTTACGGCCTTGGCCGTGCTGTCCGGGCGGGAACGGACGCTTATTAACAGGAGATTTCGGACGGCCCCAGATATTTTCACCGGAGCGGCGGTCGATTTTATACTTTGCGGAAATACGCTTAGACATAGCTATGCCTTTCATTTTTAACCGGGTCCGGCTCGCAAGGCCTATCCTTGCAGCGATCACAACGGCGGACACCAATTCACCCGTGTAAGTGCGGCGTTATAGGGATTTTAGGACGCGGGTCAACCTTATATTGCTATCGCCTCTGCCGCTGTTTCAGCCCGGCCGAGACTGCATTTGATTACCCTTACAAATCAGCTTTATCCCCGCCCGACGCCCCTGCCCTTGGCGATGGCTTTGATCATGCCGCGCATGGTGCGCACTTCCTGTTCTGTCATTTTGGCGCGGGTAAAGGGCGCGCGGATATTGCGGCGCATCAGGTCGACTTTGGCCGGCGGATAGAAAAAGCCGGACTTGGTCAGCTCGTCTTCCAAATGCTCGAACATACGCACTAAATCTTCGCGGCTGGCCGGCGGGCTGATGTCTTTTTGAAACAGCTCCGGCGGCGCGCTGTCTTCGCTCGATTTCCAGATATAGGAAAACACGCCAACGGCCTGCCCCAGATTAAGCGATTGAAACGCCGGGTTGATCGGATACGTCAAAATATAATCGGTCAACACCACATCATCATTGGTCAATCCGGCCTTTTCAGGGCCGAACAAAATCCCGGTCTTATGGCCGTCATTTTGCCAGGCGTGAAACATCGGGCCGGCATCGCCCGTGCCAATGACCGGAACTTCAAGCTCGCGCCGGCGCGCCGTTGCGCTCATTAAGTGGGTCAGGTCCGCTACGGCTTCGGCCGTGGTTTCAAACAATTTGGCGTTGTCTATCAGCGAGTTCGCCCCGGCCGCCATGCTGACAGCTTTAGGATTAGGCCAGCCGTCACGCGGTTTGACCAGCCGCAAATCTGTCAGCCCGAAATTGAGCATAGCCCGCGCTGCCGCGCCGATATTTTCGCCCATTTGCGGATTAACCAAAATAACCGCCGGATCAGGAGCGGATTTGACAGGTTTTTCAACAATCTCGCCCAGCTGGTTTTTAATCTCTTTGCCCATAAGGTCCTACGCAGGTTTAATTGATGCCATGAGGCGGTTTCATGTCGCGCGACCTTTTATTACCGCGCGGACGGTGTTAAGCCGCTGTTATCACGAATTTCAAACCGAGTGCAGAGGTAATCATGGCTAAAATTAAGGTAACAAATCCGATCGTCAATATGAATGGCGACGAGATGACCCGCATCATGTGGGACATGATTATTGAGCGCCTGATTGAGCCCTATCTTGATGTTGATTTGCTTGACTATGATCTGTCGATTCAATCGCGTGATGCCACAGATGACCAAATTACGATTGACGCGGCCAATGCCATCAAAAAGCATAATGTCGGCATTAAATGCGCCACCATCACCCCCGATGAGCAGCGGGTCGAGGAGTTCAACCTGAAAAAAATGTGGCGCAGCCCGAACGGTACTATTCGCAACATTCTCGGCGGCGTTGTCTTTCGCGAGCCGATTATCTGTAACAATGTTCCGCGCCTTGTCCCGGGCTGGACGCAGCCGATTGTTATCGGACGTCACGCTTTCGGCGATCAATATAAAGCGACGGACTTCCTTGTACCGAGCGCCGGTAAATTGACCATGAAATGGGAAGGCGAAAACGGCGAAACTATAGAACGTGAAGTGTTTGACTTCCCCGAAGCCGGCGTCGCCATGGGCATGTATAATCTGGACCAATCCATCCGCGACTTTGCCCGCGCCACATTTAATTACGGCCTGCAGCGCCGCTGGCCGGTTTACCTGTCGACCAAGAATACCATCCTGAAAAAATATGACGGCCGGTTCAAAGATATTTTCCAAGAAATTTACGACACGGAATTTGCGGCGCAGTTCGCCGAATTTGGCGGCGAGTATCAACATCGCCTGATTGACGATATGGTCGCCGCGGCAATGAAATGGTCAGGCGGTTATATCTGGGCCTGTAAAAACTATGACGGCGACGTGCAGTCCGACACTGTCGCCCAAGGCTTTGGCTCGCTCGGCCTTATGACGTCCTTCCTGCTGACGCCTGACGGGAAAACCATGGAAGCCGAGGCCGCCCACGGCACGGTGACGCGCCATTACCGCAACCACCAAAAAGGCGAAGCCACATCAACAAACTCGACCGCGTCCATCTTTGCCTGGACCCGGGGCCTGGCCCATCGCGGCAAGGTCGATGACAATGAAGCGCTCGTCAAATTTGCGCAGGGGCTGGAACGCACCGTCATCGATACCGTCGAAGGCGGACAAATGACCAAAGACCTCGCCCTGCTCGTCGGCCCCGACCAAGGCTGGCTCTCCACGACAGGTTATCTGGAAGCCATTGCGGAGAATTTTGAGCGGAAGATGGGGTAGAAAAAAAGCAGCCCCGTTTGGGACTGCGTTTTAAAACATTTGAAGGGCCGGCGGCTTCCCGCCGGCTTTTTTTACCCGATAATCGCGTTCAGGGTCTCTGACGGGCGCATGATAGACGCCACCTTGGCCGCATC
>CALLVD010000114.1 GCA_938010385.1 uncultured Robiginitomaculum sp. | reverse complement strand
GCGATTTCAGAGCGCTCTGCATTGGCTTCTTCGGCCTGTGCGCGGTCTTCGTCGGCTTGGGCCTGAATGACGTCTTCACCGGCCGCTTGGCGGACAGCTTCGTCTTCAGAGCGGGCCACATTGACCTGCACTGTGACTTCGACTTCAGCGTGAAGCTGAATTTTCACATCATGGACACCGAGCGCTTTAATCGGCTGCTCAAGAACAACCATAGAGCGGGTGACGTCGCCGCCGATTTGCTCTGCCACATCGCGGGCAGACACAGATCCGTAAAGCATGCCTGTTTCACCGGCTTTGCGGATCATGACAAAGGCCTCGCCGTCCAGCGTTTTTCCGGCTTCAGCCGCTTTGGCGGCTTGCTCGGCATTACGGGCTTCAAGGACTTCGCGCTCAGCTTCGAAGCGGGCCAGGTTTGCGGCCGTGGCGCGCAAAGCTTTCTCTTTTGGAAGCAGGTAGTTGCGGGCAAATCCGGGCTTTACAGTGACAACATCACCGATTGTGCCCAAAGAGCCGACGCGTTCGAGTAATACGACTTGCATAATACCCTCCTAGTTACCGGCGTAGGGGATGAGCCCTAAGAACCGTGCGCGCTTAATGGCTTTGGCCAGTACGCGTTGCTTTTTATGGGAAACCGCAGAAATACGTGACGGTACGATTTTGCCTTTTTCAGACATGTAACGCAGAAGCATTTTCGGGTCTTTGTAATCGATCTTTTGGCCGTTCTCGCCGGAGAATGGGCAGACCTTGCGGCGACGACGGAAAGGAGTCCGTGACGGCAGGTTTTCGATTTTAATTTCGTTTTTCGCTGACATGATAACTCCTAACGGTCGCGTTTCTTGCGCTCTTCACGCTTCACCAAAATCGGGGAAGGATCTTCGCTGTGCTCGTCTACGCGGATCGTGAGATAACGCAGAATGTCTTCGCTGATGCGGTGCTGGCGTTCAACTTCGTGAACGGCGGCGGCCGGAGCGTCGATTTGGAGCAAGCTGTAGTGCGCTTTGCGGTTTTTGTTCATGCGGTAAGCGAGATTGCGCAGACCCCAATACTCTGTCTTGCCGACAGAGCCGCCATGGTCGGCGAAAGTCTTGGAAATGGCCGCAACCTGTTCCTCAACCTGCGTCGCAGACATGTCCGGACGGTTGATAATAATGTGTTCGTATAATGCCATGTGATGGCCCTTCGTTTAAAGATCGCGGCACTTAAGACCTGAATGTGTCAGGCTCTGCGAAGGGGCAGATAAGTGATGGTTCCGTTTCGGATATTTGCACCATGCAAACAGGGCCAAAGCGGACCGCAATCGGTAAGTGGCGGGTTATACACAAGGCCTGCGCGATTGCAAGCGGGTTTACGCGCGCAAAACAGGGCTGCAATGCGCGCGATTTGCTACTTGCTGAAGGACGGGTCAGGCGTTCCTGAGAAGCAGGCCAGAATATACGGAAACTGCTCTGTAACGTGGTAGCGATACTGACCGCCAACGGTCATACCGTTACATTCGTCCAAATCGCCGAGACCGGCGACATGCTCCCAGTCTTGACGAAAACTGCCGTCATAGGTGCCGCCGGGATCACCGTCACCGGACGGGCGGTTTCCGGCCCTGAGGCGATACCCCGACACGGCGCGACGTATCGTGCCGTTATCGTCAAACCAAGGGCCGTAAATCGGGAATCCGTCGGCGGCGTAACCGATAACGCCTGATACCGTGTTTTCGTCACCGCTGCTTACGGGCGGCGGGCCATGATAATGATAGCCGCCATTGGGCTGCGCATGCGCATTGCTTTTATCGACCTGAAATCCGCTTGCTTCAAACATCGGATCATAGCGCCAAGGTGCGTCCGGGTCATTACAGCCCGTGCGTCCGTTACCGACGCCGAAACAGCCGGCGGACAGGATATCGACTTTAACGCCGTTCAACAGAACAGCGTTATTAAACCGATCCAGCGGCGTCTTGCTGACTGCCAATGTCGGGTTTGCGGGAATGTTGTATGTTTTAGCCACTTCGCCCACCGCATTGGCAAAAGAGCGGTCACCGTCATTAAAATTATGATTAGGAATAGAATTTGACGAAAGCGTGCAGGCATTTCCGCTTGTGACGGTTTGTATAGACGCTGTGAAATCGGCGTCACGCATAACATCTTTTGCCTGCGCTGTGTATTGCCCGATATAGTCAAAACATGATGGTGAGGTATTGGCAAATTGCGCGCCGGTGATGTTTGTGACGCCTCTGATTCTTGCCGCCTCTGTCTCTAATTCTGTCAGAACTGCGTTTACGCTCGCATCGCCGACTAAATCAGTCTGCTCTGCCGGGTCTGATTGCAAGTCATAGAGGTCTTGCGCTCCGGAACTGTCCTGAATCAGCTTATAGCGATTGTTTCTGATTGCCCAACCGTCCGCGTGTTCGGTGAAAACATAATCGCGCTCATCAGCGGCCGGATTTGTCAGTATATTAGCAAAGCTTTGCCCGTCATTATAGGCAGGCAGGTCTGCGCCCGCTAACTCCGCAACAGTCGCAAAAAAGTCTGCGTGACTGATCAAAGCATCTTCGCGCTGACCGGCGCGCGTAACGCCCGGGCCGGATATGAACAGGGGTGTATTTATGCCGCCTTGCAGTAAAGTGCTTTTATTGCCGCTTTGTTGCGGCGTTGTCGGCGTCACGCGGCGGGGGGTCCCGTTGTCCCCTAAGTAAATAACAATCGTATTGGCCCGCTCCTGCGCGTCCAAGCTGTTCCAAAGCCGCCCAAACTCTGTGTCCATCGCCTCAATAGCCGCCAGATAATATTCCCGCGAATTCGCTGTGATATCAGAAGCCGTGCCGGACAGTGTGCGGCTGTGAAGTGAGGCCGGCGGAAGATGGAACGGCGTGTGCGGCGCGTTGTAAGACAGCCACAGGAACCAAGGCGTCGTTTGCGCGCCGGTCCATTGAACGGCCAAATCTGTAAGCTCTGTTGTTACATAATTTGTACTGTTAGAGGTCACGCCATTAGTATTCAGAGTCCAGTCATTATAATTGGAAACGCCGCCGGTTATGATGCCGGCAAAGTAATCAAGACCAAAATCGTTGGGCCCGCTTTGCCCGCCGCCTAAATGCCATTTTCCTATCATGGCGCTTGCATAATCAGACGTTGCAGGATTGGTTTTTAGGTAGCTTTGCAAAATGGTCTCTGATGCGGGCAGGGCGTCACCGGGGCTTCGAACGCCTGTGCGCGGAGCATGCTTACCTGTCATTAAGGCGGCACGGGTCGGTGAACAGCTTGGCGCAACCCATGCGTTTTCAAAAATAAGTCCCGCATTCGCGATTGCCGTCAGGTTCGGCGTATTGGGGACATCAGAGGAGAGCGCGTATTGCGGTGACGAATCTTTGCCCTGATCATCTGAGATCAGAAAAATAATATTGGGCTTGCCGGACGCAACAGGCGCGGCGGTTACAGTAATGACGAAGGCATCTGATACGCTGCCGCCATTGCCGTCATTGGCGGTCAGCGTCACTGTCACATTACCCGTTTGGGCCGGCGTTCCGCTGATAACGCCATTTGTTTGGCTCAATCCGAACGCCGCTGATGAGAAGGTCGCCGAATAGGTGAGTGCGTCACCATCCGCGTCTGAAAATGTCAGACCGGACTGTGTTGCGTCATAGCTGAAATCTTGGCCTGTCACAGTCGTTTGATCGGCATTGGCTGATGCAACGGCCGGAGCCGTATTGGCAGTAGGCGGCGTAACAGGCGTAACCGGCGTTGTGGGTGCAGAGCCGCCGCTATTGCTGCTCCCGCCGCTACCGCCCCCGCTGCCACCGCAAGAGGCCAAGGCCAGAGAAGCCGAACAAAGAGCGGTTGTAATCCATAAAGTTTTCATGATGTCTCCCGGTGGTAAGCGCTAAAAGCCGTATTTTAGCACTTAAACGGGGAGGGCCGGAAAATCAGTCGCAGAAAATTGAGGGTTTTTGCGCTTATCCTGCGCTGTCTGCGAGCAAATCCAGGTCGTGAAACTCAAGAAGAGCCTCTTCGATTTTCTCCGCATCTGTGCGCAAGCTTTTTGATGCGTCTTCACGGACCGGCGTTTGGGTCTTGATAGGGGCCATAGCCGCAAGCTCGGCAAACTCAGCATCAAAGTCGCTTTCGATCTTTGACTCATTGCGCATCGGGCTGTGCGGCGCGCGGCGGTCTTCGCGCTCAAAATCGTGATTTATATCAAGAAAAGATTCACCTGTGCTTTTCTCACTGTCTTCAACGGCGCCGGTTATGGGTTCAGGTGTTACGCTCTTAACAGGCTCAACTGCATCTAAGGCGGCTATCGCGTCCTCAACCGTTTCGGGATGCGGGGGCGGGGTGTCAGACGTGGCAAAAACAGGCGGTTCTTTGGCAATGTCGGGAGCTTGCTGCGGCGGACGCGGCGCCTCCGCTGCACTTTTAAGCGGGTTGAGGGCAACTTCAAATGCGGCCGGCGCTACCACCGGCTTTTTGTTCAGCGCGGTGTAGCGTTTCAGCTTATCGGACTGGGCATCATTTACGCGGCGCAGCTTATCAATGTCTTTTTGCGCATCAACAAAATCGCCTGTGAGCCGGCTGTGTTCTGCGCGCATTTTTTCCAGCTCGGCCTTTAAGTGATCGGCTTCCGCTTTTTGCCCTTCAATATGCTCAAGCAGTTTACGACGGCCGCGATGGGCCGTTTCAAATTTATCACGCAGCTCTGCCATTTCGCCGTGGGCGCGTTCGACAACGCCGTCTTTAACCGCCAAGTCAGAGCCCATATCGGTCAGTTTGCTGCGCAGCAGACCGATCTCCGCCTCTTTATTCTGTGCGGCGGCGTCAAATTGCTGTTTGAAGATTTTGACGTCTGACAGGACCGTTTCCAGCTTGGTTTTCAGGGCCAGATTGTGCTCTTCCGTCGCTTTTTGCGCATTGCGCGTTTGCGACACCATGCGTTCGAGCGCGTTGTATTCTGATTGCAGCGTTTCGTGACGGGCAGACAAATCCTGTAGGCGCTGCTCAACTTCATGACGCCCGCTTAGGGTGACGGATAATTCATTGGCCAGTTCGGTCGCCTTGGCTTTGTAATCGTCCAGCGCTTTGATGTCTAAACTGTGCGCGTTCTTAATCTCTCGCGCCTTATTGATCATAATGGCCAGATCATTGTCTTTGGCTTCTATCTCGCGCGATAAGGTCTCGCGAAGCGCCTCCATCTGAGTCAGGGACAGTTGAGATGTCTCTAACGCCTGACGCGTTTCCAGATAACGGTTTTCATAAGCGTCTGCCTTTGATTTCATGGACTCGGCGCGTACGACTTGATCCGTCAGTTTTTTCGACGCCTCGGCCAGTTCTTCTTTGAGGCGTGCATTTTCCGGCTCTAATTTTTCGAGTGCGCTGAGCGTTGTTTCCGTTTCATAAGCATAATCTATCAGGTCATTAATGCGGCGTAGCGATTGGGCGTAAAACTGCTCGCCGCTGCTCATGTCTTTATTCAATTGCGCCAAATCATTTCGAATATGGGTCAGGCCGGCTGTTTTACGGCGCGGGCCAAGCTCGCGGTGCGTGTCGACAGGGGCGGGCTTTGCCGCAAGCGGTAACACCTGCAAATTGTCCAACGCGTCTAAATCAGCAGACAGACGATCAGAGGGCTTGGGCGCAAAATCGGATTTTAGCATAGGTTTGGGTGTCTCTTTGTGTTCAGGCGGCTGATTGGCCGGAGCCGTCTGTTTTAAGGGCTGTGGTTTCGTTTGCGGCGCAGCGGCGGGCGCTGTTGCAGGAATTATTATATTCAGATCCAAAAGGTCATCCTCATCCAAGGCGGGAGTTTCATCACGAGGCGTCGTATTTGCCTGATCTGTCGTATTTGCCTGATCTGTCGTATTTGCCTGATCTATCGTGCTTTTTTCACTGCGTATGGCCGGTTTGGGCGTGTCATCACGTTTTTTCGAAGGGGACGTCGTCTCTATCGAAGAGATGAGGGCATCAATGTCGGGAAGTCCCCCGGGCGTGTCATCTTGAGCAGCACCGGAGCCAACCAGCGATTTCAGTTTATTCAGTGCGCGCATTATCCCAAGCCCGTTATGTTATCCCTGTGTTAACCATAAAGGTGCGCGCCTTAATTTTTTGTTAGCAGCGGCCGGCTTGCGTAATTATGCTTCGGGATAAACGAATTTAGGGCAAAGGCTTGATTAATTACGGGCGCGGACTAGGTTTGCTCCCGACTGTTCACCAACAAGGATTCCCATGACACTCGCATTCATTTTTCCCGGACAGGGCAGCCAGTCTGTTGGCATGGGCGCAGCGCTTGCCCAGGCCTTTCCGGCCGCTAAAGCTGTGTTTCAAGAGGTTGATGAGGCGCTGGGCCAAAACCTGTTTAAACTGATGCAGGACGGTCCGATAGAAGAGCTGACCCTAACGGAAAACGCACAGCCCGCGTTAATGGCATGCAGTATAGCGGCGATGCGGGCGCTGAAATCTGAGTTTGGTGTTGATGTGACGGCGGCTAAATATGTGGCCGGCCATTCTCTGGGCGAATATTCTGCTTTGTGCGCTGCAGGAGTTTTAGATTTAGATGTGACGGCTAAGCTACTGAAAACGCGAGGCAATGCCATGCAAGCGGCCGTCGCGCCCGGCGTTGGCGCTATGGCGGCGCTGCTGGGCGCAACGGCCGAAGACGCCGCTGCGGCTTGCGCGGCCGGAAGCGATAAGGGCGTGGTGCAAATCGCCAATGATAATGCCACCGGGCAAATTGTGCTGTCAGGCGAGAAAGACGCCGTACAGGCCGCGGCGGACTACGCGCAGGCGAATGGCGTGAAAAAGGCGATGATGCTCGCCGTATCGGCGCCGTTTCATTGCAGTCTGATGCAGCCGGCGGCGGATGTTATGAAAGACGCGCTGGGGGACACGGACTTCAAAACGCCGGCCGTTCCGATTGTTAATAATGTCACGTCCCGGCCTGTGTCTAATCCGGACACGCTGCGCAATGACCTTGTTAAGCAAGTGACAGGGCAGGTGCGCTGGCGCGAATCAATTTTATGGATGGCTGATAACGGCATTACTGATTTCGCCGAACCCGGCGTCGGAAAAGTCCTGACCGTTATGCTGCGCCGTATTGTCAAGGATGTATCCGGACAAACGCTCGATACACCCGAAAAACTGGAAGCCTTCGCGGCCTCATTGACTTAAAGAAAAGAGATTTAATGTTTGATTTAACTGGAAAACATGCGCTCATTACAGGCGCGACCGGAGGCCTTGGCGGCGAAATTGCCCGTCTGTTTCATAAACAGGGCGCTATAGTTGCCCTGTCCGGAACGCGGGCGGAAAAGCTCGAAGCGCTTGCGGCTGAATTGGGTGATCGCGCTTATGTGACGCCCTGCAATCTGTCAGACAGCGAGGCTGTAGACGCCTTGGTCGGGCAAGCGGCAGAGGCTATGGGCGGGGGCGTTGATATTTTGGTGTCTAACGCCGGCCTGACCCGTGACGGCCTGATGATGCGCATGAAGCAGGACGATTGGGATATCGTACAAAAAGTCAATCTGGAAGCTTACTTCCGTCTGACCAAATCGGCTTTGCGCAGCATGATGAAAGCGAAATCCGGCCGAATCATTGGCATTACCTCTGTTGTCGGCGTGACCGGTAATCCGGGGCAGGCCAATTATGCAGCGTCGAAGGCCGGCATGATCGGTATGACAAAGGCCTTGGCCCAAGAAGTGGCGTCGCGCGGCGTTACGGCCAACTGTATTGCGCCCGGTTTTATCGCTTCACCGATGACGGACGCGCTTAATGATACTCAAAAAGAAGCGATTTTACGCAATATACCGGCGGGAAAACTCGGCGGCGGCGGCGATATTGCTGCTGCGGCACTTTACTTAGCGTCTGATGAAGGCGGCTACGTCACAGGGCAAACCTTGCACGTAAACGGCGGAATGGCGATGATTTAGCCGAATGGCAATTCACAACAGGGGTGGGCAATACAAATTAACTGTGTTACTTGGCCGCCCAATGTGGCAGTAAGGGGTTGAAACTAAATTGTCGCACCCCATTTGAAAATCGCAAAGGACACAGTGTCCCGCGCAAGAACTAAAAGTAAGGAATTGGCTTATGTCAGATGTATTAGCCCGCGTTAAAAAAATGGTCGTAGAGCACCTCGACGTTGAAGAGAGCAAAGTGACTGAAAACGCGCACTTCATCGACGATCTCGGCGCAGACAGCCTCGACAATGTCGAGCTTGTCATGGCGTTTGAAGAAGAATTTGATATCGAAATCCCGGACGATGCGGCTGAGTCCATCGGCACTGTCGGTGATGCGGTGAAATTGATTTCTGAAAAAGTCTAATCCAAATATGCGGCGCGTTGTCGTAACCGGTCTTGGCCTCGTAACCCCTTTGGGCTGCGGGGCCAATGTCGTTTGGGA
>CALLVD010000113.1 GCA_938010385.1 uncultured Robiginitomaculum sp. | reverse complement strand
GGCGTCATAGGCGGCGGTGACGGCGGATTGCAGATCATCGGCGCGGGCGGTGATATTTAAAACCCGTCCGCCGGCGGCGAGAATTTGCCCGTCTTTCTCAGACGTGCCGGCGTGGAAAAGCGTGACGCCCGGGCGCGCGTCAAAATCTTTGCTGATATGGATCGGCGTGCCTTTAGCGTAGCGGCCGGGATAGCCGTTTGCGCACATGACGACATTGACAACCGGGCGCATATCCCATTTGACCGGGGGGAGGCTGTTCAGCTTGCCGGATGTGGCGGCCTCAAACACGGAAAATAAATCACTCTCCAGCATGCGCATAATGACCTGACATTCCGGGTCACCGAAGCGCACATTATATTCAATCAGGCGCGGCCCGTCTTTCGTCAGCATCAGGCCGGCGAACAGGACGCCGGTAAACGGGTAGCCTTCCGCTTTCATGCCGGCGAGGGTCGGCAGGACAATGTCATCCATTACACGCTCTTGGGTCTTAGCGTCAAAAACCGGGGCCGGCGCATAGGCGCCCATGCCGCCGGTGTTCGGGCCTTGGTCGCCGTCAAAGGCGCGCTTGTGATCTTGGGCGCTGCCAAACGGGATGGCCGTGTTGCCGTCACACAGGGCAAAGAACGAGATTTCATCGCCGCTCATAAATTCTTCAATAATCAGGCGCTTGCCCGCCTCGCCGAATTTGCCTGAAAAATAAGCCTCAAGCTCCGCTTCCGCCTCTTCCAAGCTCTCGGGAATAGCGACGCCTTTGCCGGCGGCGAGGCCGTCTGTTTTAATCACGTAAGGCGGGCTCAGCGTTTTTAAAAACGCTTTGGCCGGCGCAATCTCGGTAAAGACTTCATAGCCGGCGGTGGGGATGTGGTTGCGCTTGCAAAAATCTTTCATAAACGCCTTGGAGGATTCCAGTTGCGCGGCGGCCTTCGTCGGGCCAAAGCAAGGCACGTCAATCGCGGCCAAAGCATCGGTGATGCCCAGCGACAAAGGCTGCTCCGGTCCGGCAATAACGAAATCAATTTTGCGAAATTTGACCAGCTCGATAAGGCCGTCAATATCGCCGGCAGAGACGTCAACGCATTCACAAATTTGCGCAATGCCGGCATTGCCCGGCGCGCAAACCAAATCGCCGACCCGCCCGCTTTGCAAAAGCTTCCAAGCCATGGCGTGTTCGCGTCCGCCGCCGCCAATCAAGAGTACGTTCATGTCATCTGCCTTTTATGCGCTTTGCGTATTGATGGCCGCTTCATACGCAATCCCCTTTCGCAAATCCACAAAAAGCGTTAGGCAGGATCCATGAACGATATTGTCACCAATGCGCCGGAATATTCCGTATCCGAGCTGGCCTTTGCCCTGAAAAAAACCGTCGAGCAAACCTATGGCCGCGTGCGCGTGCGCGGCGAATTGGGCCGGGTGACGATTGCCAAATCCGGGCATTGCTATCTGGATATCAAAGATGACAAAGCGGTGATTAATTCCATTATGTGGGCCGGCGTTGTCAGCCGCCTGCCGATGCGGCCCGAAGAAGGCATGGAAGTTATCGTCGAGGGCAAAATGTCCACCTATCCGGGGCGGTCGAATTATCAGCTGATTATCGACCGCATGGAGCCGGCCGGTGAAGGCGCGCTGATGGCCCTGCTTGAAAAGCGCAAAAAAGCGCTGGCCGCCGAAGGTCTGTTTGATGAGGGGCGTAAACAAGACCTGCCTTATATTCCGCAAACCATCGGCGTGGTGACATCGCCGACCGGGGCGGTTATTCGCGATATTCTGCACCGTATTGAAGACCGCTTTCCGGCGCATGTCATTCTCTGGCCGTGTCTTGTGCAGGGGGACCGCGCGGCGGCGCAGATTGCTTATGCCATTAACGGCTTTAATAAAATGCTTCCGGCCGGCCACCCGGATTTACGCCCCGGCGATCCTGTGCGGCCGGATGTTTTAATTGTCGGGCGGGGCGGCGGCTCTTTGGAAGATTTGTGGTGCTTTAATGAGGAAAACGTCGCGCGGGCCGCGGCGGAGTCTGATATTCCGCTTATCTCGGCGGTGGGCCATGAGACCGATTGGACGATAATAGATTACATCGCTGATTACCGCGCCCCGACGCCGACCGGCGCGGCGGAAGTGGCTGTTCCGGTGCGGGCAGAATTATTGGCAACGACGGCCGATTATGAATCGCGCTTGCGCCGGGCGCTGACCCGCAGCACAGAACAGGCGCGCCTGACCCTGGCGGCGGCCCGGCTGCCTCGGCCTGAGTCCTTGCTTTTGCCGCTCCAGCAGCGCTTTGACGGTGCCCGCCTGCCGCGCCTTGACACTTTGCTGGAACGCCCGGCGCAGCGCCTGTCCGTTCTGACAACCCGCCTGCCGGCGTTGTCGGTTATAACCCGGCCGCTGTCGGACCGGGCGGCGGCGCTGACGGCGCGGCTCAGCCCGGCGCTGCGTAACCTCACGGGACGCAAGACTGACGCACTTATGGCAGCCTCTAACCGGTTGTCGCCGGCGCGCATCAGTCAAGAGCAAACGCGCCTGGCAGAGCGCCTAAATTCAGCCGGACGGAGCCAAGCCCGCGCGATGGCGCGCCGGCTGGACAATTTTGAATCGCGCCTTGAACGGGCCGGCGGCTTGCTGAACGCCTACAGCTATCAGGGCGTTCTGGATCGCGGTTTTGCGCTGGTGCGCGATGACGCCGGCAAAGTTGTGCGCGACGGCGCGGTGCTGACCTCGGGGCAAGCGGTCAGCCTGACGTTTAAGGACGATGTCACCCGCAAGGCGGTAATTGACGGCAATCCCGATGATATGCCGCCGCCGGCCGCGCCCCTTAAATCTGAAAGAAAACCCAAAGCGAAAGCCAAAAAGCCGGCAGCTAAAAAAGACAGCCCGCCGCAGCTCGGCCTTTTCTAACGCCCCGCCGCGCGCTATGAGGGCGCAAAGGATACTATTATGAGCACACCTGATTTTTCCGGCGAAGCCAAGCTTCACTATTCCGCGTCTGATTTTACGATTATGGAAACCGGTGCTTACGTTGTCTGCGCGGTGACCGGCGAGCGTATTGCGCTTGATAAGCTGAAATATTGGAGCGCGGATTTGCAGGAAGCTTACCGCGACGCCGGCGTGTCGACCAAGCGCTGGCTGGAGAGCCGCGCGTGATGCGCAAGCTGTTTATCGCATTGGCTCTGTGCCTGCCGGCCGCCGCTTGCAGCGCGCAGACCCCGGAGGCTGAAACCGCCGCAGCGCCGCAAATTATTGTTGCCGAGCCCGCTCCTGTTCAGATTGCGCAAGTCGAAACCCCTGCCGCGCCTGCGCTGCCTCCTATAGATCCGTCTGTGCTTGATTGTAACGGCGTGGCGAAACAGGGCGGAGCCTTGCTGTGCCGGACCACGCCGCTGGCGTCGGTGAAAATCGGGCGCAGCGCCACCCGCGCCGATGAGGCGGGCCGGGTGATTATCGGCTTTGACCGGGATGCGCCGGCAAAGTCCAAAGCGGTCATCACCCATGAGACCGGGCAGACAACGACCCATCCTATTTCTGTCGAGGCGCGCCAATATAAAGAGCAGCGCATTGACGGCCTGCCGCCGTCCCAAGTCAGCACCTATAGTGACGCGGATTTAAAACGCATCCGCTCAAGCTCGGCGCGCAAGAAAGTCGGCTTCGCCTCAAACCGGCCCGAGCTGTTTTTTGAGGACGGGTTTGATTATCCGATCAAAGAGTTTGTCAAAACCTCTCCGTTCGGCTCTCGCCGCATTTTAAACGGCGAGCCGAAATCACCCCATTACGGCGTTGATATTGCCGCGCCGCTCGGCACGCCGATTTACGCGCCGGCGGATGGCATCGTCGGACTGGCCGATGATGATTTATATTTTGAGGGCGCAATGGTGATGATTGATCACGGCCAAGGCTTAAACTCGCTTTACCTGCATGTGAATGATATTTTCGTAGCGCCGGGCGACAGAGTAAAGCGCGGCGATTTAATTGCCGAGGTCGGGAGCAAAGGCCGCTCCACCGGGCCGCATCTGTGCTGGCGCTTAAAATGGAAAAAGGAAAACCTGGATCCTGAACTGCTGACCCAATGGCCGGGGCGTTAAGCCGGCCCGCCGCCCGCCTTTAACCATTGCCCGCGCCGCGCGCGCCTGTTACACCGCGCGCAGACTTTAGGCTCCGGAGCACTCCCATGAAAATGAACGGTAACGAAATCCGTATCGGCAATATTATTAAGCACCAAGACACGCTCTGGGTTGCGGTGAAAACCAATGCGGTGAAGCCCGGCAAAGGCGGCGCGTTTAATCAGGTCGAGCTGAAAAACATTCTCGACGGGCGTAAGCTCAATGAGCGGTTTCGCGCCTCGGAAACCGTAGAGCGCGTTAGGCTTGAGCAAAAGCCGCACAGTTATCTTTACGCCGAAGGCGACATGCGCGTGTTTATGAACAGCGAAAACTACGAGCAGATTTCTCTGTCTGAAGAATTTATCGGCGACGCGGCGGCCTATCTTGTTGACGGCATGGCGGTTGATGTTGAGTTTTATGAAGAGCGCGCCATCGCGATTACCCTGCCGGAGCAGGTGACGCTTGAAATTACGGAGACCGAACCGGTCGTCAAAGGCCAGACGGCGGCCAACAGTTTTAAACCGGCGATTTTGGAAAACGGTATTCGCACATCGGTCCCGCCCTTTGTTGCCGAAGGTACAAAGATTGTCGTCATGACCGCTGACGGATCTTACGTAAAACGGGCGGAGTAAACGTCGTGGCTATTTTAACGCCTTTAATGACCATCATGCAGGACGCGGCGCGCAAAGCTTCGCGCAGCTTGGTGCGTGATTTCGGTGAGGTGGAAAACCTGCAGGTCTCGCGTAAGGGTCCGGCGGATTTTGTCAGCGCGGCCGATAAAAAAGCCGAAGAAGTTTTGCTCGATAATCTGCGCCGTGATCGTCCCGGCTATTCTTTCTTAATGGAAGAAGGCGGAGAGATTAAAGGCACGGATAAAACCCATCGCTTTATTGTCGACCCGCTGGACGGCACGACAAATTTTTTGCACGGCATTCCGCATTTTGCGATTTCTGTGGCCCTTGAGCGTAACGGCGAGCTGGTGGCCGGGCTCGTTTATAACCCCATCAGCGATGAAATGTTTCACGCCGAAAAAGGGCGCGGCGCGTTTTTAAACGCCGGGCGCGGCGGCGCGGACGTAAAGCTGAAAGCGGCGGCGCGCACAAATTTTAATGACGCCCTGTTTGCGACCGGCATTCCGTTTTTGGGCCGCCCGGGTCACGCGAAATTCCTGACCGGCCTGCATAAAGTTATGGCTGAGAGCGCCGGCGTGCGCCGTCTCGGCGCTGCGTCATTGGATTTGGCGTGGGCAGCGGCCGGCCGTTATGACGGGTTTTGGGAACGCGGCCTTGCGCCGTGGGACACAGCGGCCGGCATTGTGATTGCCAAAGAAGCCGGATTGATCGTGCGCGAGCTCGACACGGACGCCGAAATTGCCGATCAAGACCCGTGTGCGAGCGGCAATATTATCTGCGCCAATGCAGAGCTGCTGCCTGAGCTTATAAAGCGCGTTTAGGGCGCGCGGCCGGCCGGCCGCGCGCATTCAGTATTATTGCTTTGCAGCGGCTGCGCGATTTTGCGCCGCTTCTTTTAATTCAGGCCGCAGGGCCAGCGCGCTGTCACACGCCGCTACCGCAGCAGCCCTGTCACCTTGCGCCGCCAATGCCGCGCACAAATTACTGTAGGCGATGGCTTTGCGGCTCTTGGACAGGCCTGACTTAATCGCTTTTTGATTAAAGGCGACAGCGCGATCAAATTCACCCGCCTTAAACGCTTTGACGCCCATTTTGATGTTAACATCAGACGTTGAGCGCACGGCATAATCAGCCATCGCGCCGGCATCTTGCGCGGAGGCGCTTGCCGACATCCCGGTGCCAAGCGCGGCCAATGCCGTCACAGTCACCAGGCTTTTTGCGAATACGGATTTAAAAATTACAGTCATAGCAGTGTCCTTAATTGAAGATATGAGCGCTATGTAGGGCATGCAATTAAGAATACTATTGACTGAAACTGCTTATACGTTATTCATATTTGTATGAATAATTGGTCAGACTATCCTATTTTTATGGCAATCGCTGAAACCGGCAGCCTGACGGCGGCAGGGCAAAAGCTAAATGTATCCCAGCCCACAGTCGGGCGGCGTTTAAAGGCGCTGGAGTCAGAATTTGGCGGGGATTTGCTGCGCAAAGAAGACGGCCGGCTGGTCCCGACCGCGTTCGGGGCTAAAGTGCTTGAACATGTGCAGCGCATGGATGACGAAGCGGCCGCCATTGTCCGCTCCGGGGCGTCTTTGGAAAATGCGCTGTCCGGGCCCGTTCGGATTTCCGCCTCTCAAGGGCTGGGCGAGCATTGGCTGCCTTATGCCATGCAGATTTTTCGCGAAAGCCATCCGGATATTCTGATTGAAGCGGGCATTGCTATGCATGAGGCGAATCTGGCGCAGCGCGAGGCCGATATCGCCCTGCGCTGGATGGGGCCCGGCACGCAAAACAGCCTGATCGGGCGCAAGGTCGTCACATTCGGTTTCGGGCTTTATGCCTCGCCGCAATATCTGGAGCGTTTTGGAGCGCCGAAAAGCCTCGCCGAAGTCGCCGACCATGACGGGGTTACAACCACAATGGACGGCGAAGACCTGCTGTGGAAAAATATCACAAACGGACAGGCCGTCATGCCGCGCCGCTTTGCCTTTCGGTCTGATTCTATCGAGGCGCATAAGCGCGCCATTGAAGCCGGCTGCGGCATCGGCCCGATGCCCCATTGCGGCATTGACCGTATGGACATCGTCCGGGTTCTGCCCGATTTTGAAGTCTGCGTTGATTTATGGGTGGTTGCCCATGAGGATTTAAAAAAGAGCACGCGCATACGCGCCGCCTTTGATTACCTTATCGAAGCACTGCAAGCGGACGCGGGACATTTCCGTTACGGCGAGGCCAGCTGTTTTTACGGCGGCTGTAATCCGGGCAGCGTCTTCCATCGCCGCGATGAAAAGTCCGACCGTGAACCTGCCTCCGCGCTGTAAAGACCGCGCAAAAAGCTGCTGGGAGCGACTTGCGCCGCGTGCGGCTTTTGGCTATACGCCCTGCATCGCGCGGGGGACCCGTCAATGAAAACCCGTGATTAAAGGCAGGAGCCACACATGAAACCGAATACACACCCCGATTACCACGAAATCACAGTCGTGATGGTGGACGGAACAGAATACAAGACCCGCTCGACCTATGGTAAAGCCGGCGACACTTTGAAATTAGACATCGACAGCAAGTCCCACCCGGCCTGGACCGGCGGTGACGCTAAACTGATGGATCGCGGCGGCCGCGTGTCCCGCTTTAAAGACAAATTTGCAGGCTTCGGCGTCTAGGGCGCAAGCTGCAAATCTTTATATGAAAAAGGCCTCCGAATGCGGAGGCCTTTTTTCATTGGGATATCAGTGAGGCCGGGCTCGCCCAAACGCCGCTTCGATACGGCTGATTTGATCGGCGACGGTGTTGCCGGTCTGGGCGTTGATGGCGCCGTACAGGCTGCGGTCAAGGCGAACAATGCGCTCGTGCAGGCTTTCCGAACGGGCCAGAAGGTCCAAAAGAATTGCGGGCAGGGCGGCGGCGTAGCTTGCCAGAGGTTTATCTGTCATGGACAGCGCCTCTTTTTCGGGGGCAAGGCGATAACGGTCCTCGCGCGCTTCTGCGCCTGTCATTTCATTTTCTTTGAGCGCGCGTTGCACCAGCAGCCATGAGGCGACTTGCATCAGGCGCGTGGTCAAGCGCATGGATTGCCCGGCATAGGTCAGCGCATGTTCGCGCGGCAGTTTTTTGCTGTCTGCCCGTCCCGGCCCGTCCAGATAGGCGGCTGTTTCTTCGACTAAATCCATGCCTTCGCGAAATGTGCGCGCAAACAGTTCGCTGCGGGTAAACTCCAAAAGGCGCTCTTCTGCCTGAGGTCCGACCGTGTCGATTTGTGCGCGCAAGGGAGTTTCAACTTCGGTCATATTATCTCTTTCAAACGGTTTGCGGCGTTCGGCCGGGGGTTAAGTCTGTGCCTGTTACGCGTTTTGTTGTGCAAACCCCGCGCCAAAGAGCGCGAATGTCCGGACAATTTTACCGGTTTTTTACAAATTTCAACCGCTATCTTCCCGCTGCTCCCGTTTAATTCCCCTTAGGCTTGAATAATGTTTCAGCATCGGACAGTTCCGTTTGCTTCTTGGTTAAAGCCGTTTGCGTTCGGTCAATTTCGGCGCGCAAAATATCAATGCGCGCGCGAAGCTCTGCGACGGAGACGCCGTAAAGGTCTTCGCCGACTGTAACATTTTGGGGCTTTCGTATTGATTCTATATCGTCAGACATGGGCTCTCCTGCGGGCTGCCTTTATATAGGACAGGTTTGACCCGGCTGACAATTACCTTGCATAATTGGCGCGGGCGGCCTAGATAGTCCGCGTAGCAGGCAAATAGCCTGAGAGGCCCCGCGAGAAGCGGGGTTTTTTATTGCCTGAATTTTGGAGAGACCCATGACGAAAATTTTGATGCCGAAAGCCACAGCCGTTTGGCTGATTGACAATACAGGCCTGACCTTTGAGCAAATCTCGGTCTTTTGTGACCTGCACTTGCTGGAAGTTAAAGGTATTGCGGACGGCGATGTTGCCGCCGGCATTCGCGGCGCAGACCCGATTGCCAACGGCCAGTTAAAGCGTTCAGAGATTGAGCGCGCAGAGTCTGATGACAGTTATAATATGGTCGCTGAGACTTTTGATCATGCTCCCGCTGCCAATCCGGCGCGTAAAAAGCGTAAAGCCCCGCGCTATACGCCCCTGTCGCGCCGCCAAGACCGTCCGGACGCCATTGCCTGGATTGTGCGCAATCATCCGGAAGTGGCGGACAGCCAAATTTCTAAGCTGATTGGCACTACCAAGCCGACCATCAGCGCCATTCGCGACCGGACACATTGGAAGTCGGCGACGATTACGCCGACGGACCCTGTTTCCCTCGGCCTGTGCTCACAAATTGAGCTGGATGAGATGGTCAAGATTGCCGCTGAAAAGCAAGCCAAGCGTGACGCCAAAGCCGGCATTACCCGTGAAGATGATACGCTCGCCCCTGTCGAAGATGCGCCGGCGGCGGATGACGCGCCTGCTCCTGAAGCCGCTGCGGAAGAAAAGCCGTCTGTCGAGCATACGCTGGAGAGCCTGTTTAAACCGTCCACTGACGGCTGATTTACGGTCACATTTGACAAAGAGCCCGCCTTGCATAATTGCCCGGCGGGCTTTTTTTTAGATTAATCCGGTAAAGACTCCTCAGTCTTTCGTTCAGACATAACGTAATTCAGCGCGCCGCGTCCGCCGTCTACATAAATACATTCCCCGGTCACATAGCTGGCATCGTCGCCGGCTAAAAACGCGGCAACCGAAGCAATCTCTTCCGGCTGCGCGACCCGGCCCAAAGGTGTGCGTGAATGCACCATGGCCAGGGCTTCGCCCGCCACGCCGGCCAGCATATCAGTCTTGACGCTGCCGGGGCCAATGGCGTTGACGCGGATGCCGTGCGGGGCCAGCTCAATCGCCATGGCCGTTGTCATTTGGTTCAGCCCGCCTTTGGCGACGCAATAGGCCAGATAATTCGGCAGGGCGACTTTGGCGTTGACGCTGCTCATATTGATGATGGACAGGTTTGGCATAGAAGCGCCGGAGCGGTCATCATCATTATCCAGAGTTTCAACCATGTGCTTAGCCACGGCTTTGGACAGCAAAAACGCTCCGCGCAAATTGACGGCTAATACCCGATCAAAATCTTCGACATTCAGGTCCAAACTGCCGCCTTTCAGCGCAATCCCGGCATTGTTAATCAGGCAATCAATGCGCCCGAACTCGGACAGGGTTTCGGCCACCAAATTATGAACGCTCAGCGGATCTGACACATCACAATTAACCGCAATGGCTCTGCCGGCATTGGCGCCCAGCGCGTCCAACGCTTCGCCGGCGGCATGTTCGTCGCGGTCAGCAATGACAACGCGCCAGCCGTCTGCGCTAAACCGCTGGACACACGCCAGACCGATGCCCCGCGCGCCGCCGGTAATGATGACTGTTTTGCCTGCCATAATGCTCTTTCTTAAATTCGGGCGCAAACATGCCGAGGGGGCAGGGCGCGGTCAAGCCGAAAAGAGCCTGCGCCGGCGCGCCGCTTTCGTCCCGCGGTCAATAAATTATTGGATTAAGCCCCCTTGCCGGCGTATAGGCAGAGCAGATTTACGAAGGCCGAAATTATGAAATTCTCTCTCTCTTGGCTCAAAGAGCATTTAGACACAGACGCCGGTATTGACGCGGTGGCAAACGCCATGACGTTGGCCGGCTTGGAAGTGGAAGAGATTATCAATCCGGCAGAGGATTTGGCTGCGTTTTCAATCGCCAAAGTCAAAACGGCCGTCAAGCATCCGGACGCGGATAAGCTGAAAGTCTGCACGGTCGACACAGTCGACGGCGAGATGCAGATTGTGTGCGGCGCGCCCAATGCCCGCGCCGGCATGACTGTGGCTTATGCCCCTATGGGCGCCTATATTCCCGGCGCAGATTTCAGCCTTGATAAAAAGCCGCGTAAGATTCGTGGCATCGAATCCTCCGGCATGATGTGCAGCAGCAAAGAGCTTAACCTCGGCGATGACCATGACGGGATTATGGATTTGGACGCCGGCCTTGATATGGGCACGCCGCTGGCGGATGCGCTGGATTTAAATGACCCGGTCATTGATTTTGAAGTCACGCCAAACCGGCCTGATTGGCTGGGCGTGGATAATATTGCGCGGGATTTGGCGGCAACCGGTTTGGGCAGGCTGAAGACGAAAGTCTACGCTCTGGTGAGTGGGGGCTTTGCCTGTCCGGTCGCGATTGAGATTGACGCGCCCGCCGCCTGTCCCGTTTTTGCGGGGCGCGTTGTGCGCGGGGTGAAAAACGGGCCGTCGCCGCAATGGCTGCAAACCAAATTAAAGGCTATCGGCCTGCGCCCGATTAATGCGCTGGTCGATGTGACCAATTACTTGTCTTATGACCGCGCCCGTCCGCTGCATGTCTATGACGCGAATAAGCTCTCCGGCCCTATCCGCGCGCGGTTTGGCAAGGGCGAGTCCTTTGAGGCGCTGGACGATAAAACTTACACGGCCGAGGACACGGATTGCGTCATTGCCGATGACAGCGGCGCGCTCGGTCTTGGCGGCATAATGGGCGGCAGCTCGACCGGGTGCACGGAATCGACAAAAGATGTGTTTATTGAAAGCGCCTATTTTGATCCGCTGACTGTTCGCAGAACGGCCAAACGCCTCGGCATTAATTCCGATGCGAAGTACCGGTTTGAGCGGGGCGTGGATACCGGTTTTGTTATTGGCGGCTTGGAGATGGCGACGCAGATAATTTTGGATATTTGCGGCGGCGAAGCGAGCGAAATAGCCGTGGCCGGAGACATACCCGCCGCGCCTGCGCCGATTGCGTTTGACCCGTCTCGCGTTGGGCAGTTGACCGGCATGACGGTCGAGCCGGCAGAGACAAAGCGCATTTTGGAAACGCTCGGCTTTGACGTTGATGACAGCAAAACCCCGTGGACCGTCGGCGTGCCGACCTCGCGCCGCGATTGCACCATTGCGGCGGACTTGGTCGAGGACGTGGCGCGCATTGCCGGCTTTGACCGCCTGCCGGCAACGCCCTTGCCGCGCCTGACCGGAAGGCGTGAACCGCTGCTGACGCCGGCGCAAAACAATCTGCGTTTGGCCCGCCGCGCGCTTGCAGGCAAAGGCCTGTTTGAAGCGATTACCTGGTCATTTTGCCTCGAAGATCATGCCAAGCTGTTTGGCGGCGGGGATGTGCCGTCTATCAAATTGACTAACCCCATCAGCGCCGATCTGGACGTGATGCGGCCCAGCGCGCTTATTCACTTGCTGCTCGCCGCGCAGCGCAGCGCCAATCAAGGCTATCCCGGCGCGGCGCTGTTTGAAGCCGGCCCTGTCTATCAAAGTGATGATCCGAAAACCGGGCAGCGCACAACGATTGCCGGCGTGCGGCGGGCGGAAACTGTACGCGATTTTACAGGCGACAGCGCGCCGGATGCTTTCACGGTCAAAGCTGACGTTCTGGCCGCGCTGGCCGCCATGGGCGCGAAAGTCGACAATTTGCAAATCGTCAAAGGCGCGTCTGATTATTTCCATCCCGGCCGCAGCGGCCGGCTGCAAATGGGCCCGAAGAAGATTCTGGCCGAGTTTGGACAGATGCACCCCGGCGTTATGAGTCAAATGGGCATAGATGCGCCGGTCATGGGTTTTGAAATCTGGCCGGATGAAATTCCGGTCCCGCGTAAAAAATCCGGCAAGTCCAAGCCGGCCTTGGCCTTGTCTGATTTCATGCCGGTTCACCGTGATTTCGCCTTTATCGTCGATGATTCTGTGCCGGCCGGTGATATCCTCAAAGCGGCCAAAGGCGCGGACAAAGCGCTGATTACAGATGTGGCTCTGTTTGATGTCTATCGCGGCCAAGGCGTAGAAGACGGGCAGAAGTCTCTCGCCATTGACGTGACGATCACGCCCAAAGCGGCGACCTTGACCGATAAAGAGATTGAGGCTGTCAGCACGAAGATTATCAATCAAGTGGCGAAAGCGGGGGGGGAATTAAGAGCCTAGGCCGCTTGCGCATGCTTTAATCTTCGTGCAACGCGCAGAAAAAACGAAGTAACGCTTAAATCTGCATTATAAGAGCGGGACGATTCGTTCTTTTCTGCGCTCCGATTTTTCGACCCGGGTTTATGCTGCCAAATTTTACTTGGCTTCCTATTCCGCTCGCGCAAAATAAAGCGAATTGTTATGGTTCTTGGGGCAGGCGACGCGCTTTACTTCGCTTTATTCCGCGCGCTGAGGGTTTGCGCCTCAAACCCTCCTCACTAAACTGTGTTTGGTAATTTCGGGCGGGCTTGTTAGTAAGGCTTATGAACGAAATTACGCCCATTTCCCCCGCTAAATTCCAAGACCCTGATACGACCGCCAAAGGCGAGCGCAGGGCTTCGGTTTATTTTAAAACCCTCAAAACCCTGTGGTTTAATTCCGGCAGTCTTTGCAATATTGAATGTGCAAATTGCTATATCCTCTCAAGCCCGACCGCGGATCATTTCGTCTATCTGACGCCGGATGATATGCGACCCTATCTGGATGAGATTGACGAAATGGGCACCGGCCCGGTTGAAATCGCCTTTACCGGCGGCGAGCCTTACTTAAACCCGCACATGCTTGAAATGAGCGAAATGGCGCTGGAGCGCGGCCATTCCCTGCTTGTCCTGACCAATGCTATGAAGCCGATGATGCGCCCGCGCGTGCAAAAAGGTCTTTTGGATTTGCATGAGCGCTATGGCGATAAAATGACCTTGCGAGTCAGCCTCGATCATTTCTCACGCCAAGGCCATGACCGCGAGCGGGGCGAGGGCAGTTTTGATATCGCCCTTAAAGGCATGGCCTGGCTGACCGAGCATGGCTTTCACCTGAATATTGCCGGGCGCGCTATGTTTTCAGAAAGCGAACCGGCGGCGCGGGCAGGCTACCAAGCCCTGATTGCCGATGAAGGCTGGAACATTGATGCGCTCGACCCGGGCAAGACGATCTTATTTCCGGAAATGGATGAAAAGGTGGACGTGCCGGAAATTACGACGGCCTGCTGGGGCATTCTCGGCATCAGCCCGGACGCCATGATGTGCAGCAGCTCTCGCATGGTGGTCAAACGCAAAGGCGAGTCACAAGCCGCCGTGCTGGCCTGTACTTTGCTGTGGGATGACGTTCAATTTGAAACCGGTAAAACGCT
>CALLVD010000112.1 GCA_938010385.1 uncultured Robiginitomaculum sp. | reverse complement strand
GCCTGAGCTTTATCAAGATTGTTTTGCAGCCGCTTACGTTTACCCCACGGCACAGACAGCAGCCAATCAAGGTAATTACGCGAAACATTGGCTTCTGCAGACATCGGGCTCATGCGGCGCAGCTTTTTCATTTCGGCGTCGGCTTTCTCGCGCGCCTCTTTGGTCAGCTTTGTCTTTTCGAGCTTTTCTTTTATTTCGGCCAGATCGTCTCCGCCCTCGCCGTCGCCAAGCTCGGTCTGAATCGCCTTCATTTTTTCATTCAGGTAATACTCGCGCTGAGTCTTTTCCATTTGGCGTTTGACGCGGCCGCGGATTTTCTTCTCAACCTTTAAAACGCTGATTTCGCCGTCCATCAGGCCGTAAATCGCCTCCAGACGTTTGGACACATTCAGCTCGCTGAGCAAAGTTTGTTTCTGCGCCTGCTTTACATTCAGGTGAACGGCAATCGTATCAGCCAGTTTCGATGGGTTCGTAATATCTGAAACAGACGTTACAACCTCTTCCGCAATTTTCTTATTCAGGCCGACATAGTTTTCAAACTGCGTCACGACAGAGCGCATAATCGGCGTTGTCTCGGCTTCGCCGTCACCGGTTTCGGTTTGCGGCGAAGCATAGGCTTCAAAATATTCTTCTCGGTCCGTAAACGCATCCACGCGCGCGCGAGACTCGCCTTCGACCAGCACGCGAACTGTGCCATCGGACAGCTTAAGCAGCTGCAAAATTGTCGCGACGCAGCCTTCATGGTGGACGTCATCTGTGCTCGGGTCGTCATCCTTGGGATTCTTTTGCGTCAGCAGGAAAATCCGCTTTTCCGCGCGCATCACTTCTTCAAGCGCTTTGACGGATTTATCGCGCCCGACGAATAAAGGCACAACCATATGCGGGAAGACAACAATGTCTCGCAAAGGCAAAACGGGCAACAGGATTGATTCAGTCATAAGGTCTCACTTTAACGGCAAAAACGCCGTTTAATCTTTGTACGAAAGTGGGGATGTTCGCGATTGATTGCAACCGACGCAATGCGGAAAAATCAGGTAAGCCCTGCGCCGCCACCAATAAAAACGCTTTGCAGTAACCGAACGGCAAGTCCCGCGCGGCGAAGTTCCGTTTTGCTGAGAGCCGGGAGAAACTGCTGAAGAAAACGGGGGGAATATTATGCTCTGATTTTCGGGCTTGCATATAATCACAAACGACTGAGCGAGGCTCACATTTTTGCCGGCAGTTATCACAAAAATTGCACCGTCACTTGCTTTGTCCGTGTGGAAACAAGCGTGCTTTTAAAGCCTTTCATTTTTCAAGAGGAGATTTAAAAAATGAAAACGATTTTTATCGCAACGACGGCCCTGCTGGCATCTGTAATTGCAGGCCCAACCTGTTTAGCGTCCGAAGGCCTGTATTTTTCGGGGGCCATCAATTCGACGACGCAAGAGAGCTTTTCAAGTCGGAACACCGGTTCAAATGCCCCGAATACGGGCGCAGCAGGCGGCCCATCAGGAACCGTTGTTGATAAAGACACCGGCATCGGTTTTGTCGGCGGTATCGGCTATAAAAAACAACTCACAGAGGAATTTTTCGCGTCTGTCGAAGCGTTTTACAGTGTTGAAGATGCCGATACGACGACGCTGAACAATGTCAGAATTAATCATGTCGAGCTAAACTCGACCTATGGCGCAGACCTGCGTTTGGGCACCAAAGTCACGGATAAGGTAAGCCTCTATGGCCTTGCCGGCATGACTGCTCATGATTTTGACAGCGCGATCAGCTACACATTCGCACCGCCTAAAGACAATGTCTCCGGCGAAGAATGGGGTTTCACCTATGGCGGAGGTGTGGAAATCGCTCTAACGGATCGCCTCTCAACCTTTGGCGAGTTTCGTTTAGTCAATGATTTGGATTTTGACACGCCTATTGATCGCGGCGGCGTCAGCAATATCGAAGAACTGGATTATACAGTCATACGTACCGGGCTGCGGTTTAGCTTCTAGCGGCAGCTGACATACCCCCTGAACTAGAAAGCCCGCTGCGATTATTTCGCAGCGGGCTTTTATTTTTCTTCAAGTACAAAGCGGCTTAACTCGCCTTCTCTTTGCTCTTTTTCTTTTTGTCCGCGTAAATCAACAGCGGCGCAGCATTGCCCTCGACGACTTCACCGTTAATGACGATTTCTTCGACGCCTTCATAAGTCGGCAAATCATACATCGTGTCGAGCAGAATGCCCTCCATAATCGAGCGCAGGCCGCGCGCGCCGGTTTTACGTTTGATGGCTTTCTTTGCAATAGCCGACAAAGCGTCTTCACTGAATGACAGGCGCACATCTTCCATAGAGAACAGCATTTGGTACTGTTTGACCAAGGCGTTTTTAGGCTCAGTCAGGATTGTCACTAAGGCCGGCTCATCAAGGTCGGTCAGGGTTGCGATAACAGGCAAACGGCCGACGAATTCAGGGATAAGGCCGAATTTGACCAGATCTTCAGGCTCAACTTCGCGCAGGATTTCACCGGTCTTGCGCTCGTCCAGATCTTTGACCTGCGCGCCGAAACCGATGGACGTCGCGTCGCCGCGATTAGAGATAACTTTATCCAGACCCGCAAAGGCACCGCCGACAACAAATAAGATGTTCGTGGTATCGACTTGCAAAAACTCTTGCTGCGGATGCTTACGCCCGCCTTGCGGCGGGACGGAGGCAACAGTGCCTTCCATAATCTTGAGCAGCGCTTGCTGCACGCCTTCGCCGGACACGTCGCGCGTGATGGAAGGATTGTCGGATTTACGGCTGATTTTATCAACTTCGTCAATATAGACGATGCCGCGTTGCGCCCGCTCAACATTGTAATCAGCAGATTGAAGCAGCTTCAAAATAATGTTTTCAACGTCTTCACCGACATAACCGGCTTCTGTGAGCGTCGTCGCATCGGCCATAGTGAACGGAACATCCAGAATGCGCGCCAAGGTCTGTGCCAAAAGCGTTTTACCGCAACCGGTCGGGCCGACAAGCATGATATTGGACTTCGCCAGTTCTACGTCACCTGTATTCCCGGCGTGATTGAGGCGTTTATAGTGATTATGAACCGCAACGGACAGAACCCGCTTCGCTGTCGCTTGCCCGATGACATAATCGTCGAGCACATCACAGATTTCCTGCGGCGTCGGTACGCCTTCCTGTGCTTTAGAAATAGACGCCTTACCCTCTTCACGGATAATATCCATGCAAAGCTCAACACATTCGTCGCAAATAAACACAGTCGGACCGGCAATCAGCTTGCGGACTTCATGTTGGCTTTTGCCGCAGAATGAGCAGTAAAGGGTGTTTTTGGAATCACTTCCGGTCGATTTTGTCATTATTTTGGGTCCCTTGTGCCTTTGCGTCAGGCGATCACCCTGCAAAAGCGATGCCGAATTCCTGTTATGCTACGGCCAGAATATTACAATTTGGTTGTCAGGAGCGCGTAAAATTCGCTCCTGAGCAGTATTTAATATGTGACCACGGCTTAAAACGGGAATCAAGCCCGAATTACGGCTGCAAGTCTAATCCGGCAGAACGTCCTTGGCTTCTGTCCGTGACACATAAACATGATCGACAATACCGAAGTCTTTCGCTTCGTCGGCTGTCATGAAGAAGTCACGGTCCAGCGTCTTTTCAATCGTTGCGTATTTCTGGCCGGTATGTTTGACGTAAATCTCATTCAGGCGCTTTTTCATCGCCAAAATATCGTTGGCATGGCGCTGAATATCGGACGCCTGGCCGCGGAAACCGCCCGACGGTTGGTGAACCATGACGCGGGAGTTTGGCAGCGCAACGCGCATATCTTTCTCGCCGGCGCAAAGCAAAAGCGAGCCCATAGAGGCGGCCTGCCCCATAACCACGGTGGACACCGGCGCTTTGATGTATTGCATCGTGTCATAGATTGACATACCGGCCGTCACAACGCCGCCCGGTGAGTTGATATACATGCTGATTTCTTTTTTCGGATTCTCAGATTCCAAAAACAAAAGCTGGGCGCAAATCAGGCTCGCCATATTATCTTCGACCACACCCGTAAGGAAGATGATGCGCTCCTTAAGCATACGCGAGAAAATATCATAGCTGCGCTCGCCGCGGCTGGATTGCTCAACAACCATCGGGACAAGGCCCATCATAGCGTCCATTGGATCATGCATAAAATCTTCCTTTAAAATCGTATCGCGAAGGGAATCGCTTCGGCCTCAACTGTGCCGCGTAAATATTACTGTTATATTGATACGCTGAAGAATAGACGCAAGGGGCAAAGGGAAATAATTGCGGGCGAGAAAGTGTACCCGAGCGAAAAATCGGCGGTGACAGCCTTGTCCTTGGGGAGAAGGCAGATAAACGCCGGGGATTTCCCAATTCTTTTCGACCGGCGTGAGAGTTCAAACAAAAAAAGCCCCGCTGTTTCCGGCGGGGCTCTCAATTCAATATCGGCCTTTGACTTAAATCATTTCGTCTTCGGCGAAGAGCTCGTCTTTTTTGACCTCTTTGTCCGTAACTTTGGCTTTTTCGATGATCAGGTCGATGACCTTTTCCTCATAGATTGGCGCACGGAGGCCGGCGAGCTGCTCAGGGTTCTTTTGATAGAACTCAATAACTTGCTGCTCTTGTCCGGGATAGCGGCGCGCTTCGGCGATCATAGCCTGTTGCAGCTCTTCATTGCTGATTTGAATCTCTTGCTTGGCGCCGATCTCCGCGAGAACCAGGCCGAGACGCACGCGGCGCTCTGCAATTTTGCGGTAATCTTTTTCCAGTTGCTTATCAGTTTTCTTGGCGTCTTCTTCGTCAAGCTGACCGGCTTCTTTTTCGGATTGGACCTGACCCCAAATGGCGTCGAACTCGGCTTTGACCATGTTTGGCGGCAGGTCAAATGTATGTTTCTTATCAAGCTCGTCCAAAATAGCGCGCTTAAGCTTCATACGCGATTGCTGCTCAATTTCGCCCTCGGCTTGGGACGTGATCGCCTCTTTAAGCGCAGCGACATCGGCCAGACCGAAGCGGGCGGCAAATTCGTCGTCAATTTCGGCATCTTTCGCGCCCTGAACTTCCAAGACCTCAGTCTCAAAGACTGCTTCTTTGCCGGCCAGGTCAGCAGCCTGATACTCTTTCGGGAAGGTTACAGTCACGTCGAGCTTGTCGCCGGCCTTAGAGCCGATCAGCTGATCTTCAAAACCGGGAATAAATGAACCTGAGCCAAGAACAAGCTGGTGTCCGTCCATAGCGCCGCCGTCAAAGGCTTCGCCGTCAATGCGGCCAATAAAGTTGATAAGGACTGCATCGTCTTTCTTGGCCTTAGCCGTCTTGGCTTTTTTCTTATAGGTCTTTTGACCTTCAGCCATTGTCGACAGACGCTCTTCAATATCTTTCGTGTCCGCCTTCATCGTCAGGCGCGTGAATTTCAGTTTGGACGGATCAACGGGCTCAAAATCGGGAATCAATTCAACGGACAGCTTGTAAGACAAATCGTCTTTGCCCTCTTGCAGCTTCGCGCCGTCAGAAGTCAGTTCGATAGACGGCTGAACCGCAGGACGCAGAGATTTGTCAGCGATAACCTTTTGGCTTGTTTCAGAGACTGTGTCCTGAATGACGTCGCCCATAATGGACTTACCGAACATCTTGCGAATGTGAGCGGCCGGAACCTTACCAGGACGGAAACCTTTGAGCTTAACCTGACCCTTCATTTCTTCGATTTTAG
The DNA here is from genome assembly GCA_938010385.1 of uncultured Robiginitomaculum sp. Taxonomy (GTDB): domain Bacteria; phylum Pseudomonadota; class Alphaproteobacteria; order Caulobacterales; family Maricaulaceae; genus Robiginitomaculum. The sequence continues at coordinate 29,061 of CALLVD010000112.1, read as the reverse complement.
CGGTCAGCTTGCTTTCCATGTCAGCGGCCGGAACCGTGACTTCATAAACATGGCTCAGGCCTTTGGTTTCGATGTCTTTAATTTGCATTGTAGCGTCCATAATTTGCTGCGCGCCGGGGCGTGATTGTTTGCTCTGCGCGCGGGTCAGAATCCGTAAGTGCCGCCTTATGTCAGACAATATGGCAAAGCGCAACATATCACTGCGCGATTATAAGGACGGTTTAATTGCTTTATGTCGCGACCTGCCCGTTATAAAGCACAGCTATGGATTTCACCTCACCGGAACTGCTGGGCGCAGCCCTGCTCGGACTGTTCATCGGTCCGTTCGTGCAAGAGGATTTAGCCGTGATAGGCGCGGCAAGCCTGTCAATCATGCATCCGGCGCTGACGCCGATTATCCTTCCCGTCATTATGATTGTGCTTTGGGCCTCTGACGTGTGGAAATATTTGCCGGGCAAGTGGGCCCGCGATAAAGGCAAGGCCCTTGATCCCGCCCTTCGCCCGCGTGCAGCGGCCGTTATTACCGGGCTGAATACGCACCCCGGGAAGACACTGATGACTGTTCGATTTATACCGTTTGCCCGCATCGCCGCCTATGTGGCAGCAGGTTACGCCGGTGTGCCGTTTGCCCGATTTGGCTTTTGGATCGCGCTCAGCGGCGCGCTTTACATTGGCATCATCTTCGCAATGTTTCACCTCTTGGGCGCCGTATTGGCAGAGCAGGTAAAAGTATACCTCCCGCTTATCGGATTAGGCATCGCTGCGCTTCTGATCGGCAGTGCCTATTTTGCGCATCGCGTTAAACGCAGCGAATAAACAGTGATAATACAGGCTTTGCGCCCCCTCCTGCACGGGCATTAGGGCGCAGGCAGAGGCGGCTTTCCGATCCAAGAACGCACCAGATTTGACCCGCGATAGCTTAAAATCGCTTTTTGGCCGGGACGCTCCACATATTTGTAGGTGAAGTGAGACACGAAGATTACGAGCCCCAGATAAGGGAGCAACACCAAATCGCCCCCATAACCGGTTGAATTCCAGTTTTCACCCAAAACGCCGGGCAAAATGCGCTCCGACAGCACGGTAAATCCAATGGAAATAAGGACATGAACCAAATAGATAGAGTATGAAATCTTGCCCAAATAAAGCATGATTTTGGTGCTCATAAAGCCTGAAATGCCGCCTCGGCCAATTGCAAATGTTATCACAAACAAAATAGCCAGCGGCGCGAACGTAAATTGCAAACGTCCCGTGAAATTGACGATAAAGAGATAAATCACGGCCAGCGTAAACACCTCAAGAATATGGAATGGCATGCGCGATTTCACGGTATCAATTTTGGGTTTAACGCCGCGATACATCCACGCGGATAAAACACCGGCATAGAAACCGGCCAAGCAGCGCCAGAATCCATAATCATAATGGAAATCCATATTTGGCTTTAATTGCGACAAGCGGAAATAAAGTGTTCCGATCAATATCGCTATAATCCCGAAGTGCAGCCGGGTTTTCGGCGGAAAGAAGGCCATCATTCCCAAAAATACGAAATAAGTGTAAAACTCGACGCTGACCGTCCATGCCGGAGGGTTGTAGGTAAGGCTGTCAAAAAAGCCCAAAGATTGGGTAAGCGTCAGATTGGCTAAGAAACTGGCCAGAGTTTCGGGGGATTGCGGCGTGAATGGCATAATCTCACCCGGCTCAACAACGGATAGGCCGATTTTATGCGACACAACCCGCATCGCTTGAAACAAAACAAACAACATAAGCATAAAAAAGTGCAGCGGGTAAATTCTGGCGATTCTACGCTTTATAAAATCAAAGCCTTGCCGTGATGTATTGAGCTTTCCGCTATACAGCAAAAACATCAAAAACCCTGAAAACACAAAGAACAGATCAACTAAAACCTGCCCATTATTCAAAAATTCTGTCGAATTGATTCGGCTCAGCCAACTTGTGTGATAGACAGCAATCAAGAGGGCCAATGCGCCCCGAAAGCCGTCCAGCGCGCCAAAAAATTCGCGTGGCGACGGTTTCGAAGTGTTTTTGTTAACCCGTGTTTGCTCAGTCATTTGCCACCAGTCCCCTATTTTTAGGCGTACATATAACAAATTAGCAAACATAGGATTAAAGGACGGACGCGCTTATCAGCTAGCGATGTGGGGCAACTTCACTGAATTTGCGCGCCCTATGCCGCCTGCGCACTCATGAAAGGCACGGGCGACAATTCCGCGTCTCACATAACAATTCGAAATGATACGTAAAGAGGCATATGCAACTTTTTGCTTATTAATTTTTATTTTTTTACACTTGTTAGCGTGCAAGGAAATTTCATGCAGTCTTGACTTGCGGCGCAGGGCCGTATCGGTCCCTAAATGCAGACTTGACCCGGCTCGCACCGCGCGCTTTAAGCCAAGCTGATCAGGGGGCCGGACGGCCGCGGGATTTGTTTCAAGTCTCGAGGAAAGTCCGGGCTCCAAAAAAGCAGGATGCCGGGTAACGCCCGGCCGGAGCAATCCGAGGGAAAGTGCCACAGAAAGCAAACCGCTTTATCTCAATCTCACGATTGACATCGAGTAAGGGTGAAAGGGTGCGGTAAGAGCGCACCGCCGCAAAGGCAACCGCGCGGGCAAGGTAAACCCCATCCGGAGCAAGACCAAATAGGGACGACATTACGAGGCGCTTTATCCTCGTCGTCCGGGTCGGTCGCGTCAGGTCTGCCGCAAGTCAGGCCGCAGAGGAATGGTCGTCACTCTCTAACGGAGTACAGAACCCGGCTTACAGGCCCCCTGATCATTACAATGATGGCTTATTCCGGCGACAGCAAAGCGCTGCAGGAGCGCTCTACTTCAGTCTTTTATCCGGCGCAAAGGCGTTTGAGCGGGAGAAACCGCGCGGCGCCATACGGCCGGCGCCGGCGCGTTTGCCCATGTGAATATCCCAATCGGGAACGGAGTTTCGCCGCCCTGCACTGTCGACATAGGTCAGTCCGTCCTCAGCGTTGAAAATCGTAATATCGGCCAGCCCGCCATCTTTATAGTTTTGCAGCTTTACGCCCTTGCCGCGCGTCATGACCGGCAGTTCTTCAGCAGCGAAGGCTAATATCTTACGGTTCTCACCGATGGTCGCAATCGTGTCACCGACCGCCGCGATGCAGCGCACCGCTTCAACATCGCCCTTAACATTCAAAGTCTGCTTGCCGCCGCGCGTTGAAGCGATGATGTCGGCTTCCTTGACGCGGAAGCCATAGCCGGCGCTGCTGGCAACTATCAATTCCCGTTCAGGGTCGTGGACAAACAGGCCAATCGGTAAATGATCATTTTCCAAATCCACCATCAGGCGCACCGGCTCACCGGTACCCCGGCCGCCCGGCAGTTTATCGGCGCCCAGCGTGTAAAACTTACCGTTAGACGCAAACATGATGAGCTTATCCGTGGTTTCACACGGCACGATAAAGGCGGCTTCGTCACCGTCCTTAAACTTGATGGAGTCCGTGTCTTCAACCCGTCCTTTAAGCGCGCGGATCCAGCCCTTTGTCGAAAGGACAACCGTAATCGGCTCTTTAGTGATGAACGCTGTGGCCAAATCAATCTCAATATCGGGCGCATCCATGAAGGTGGTGCGCCGAGCGCCGAGCTCTGTTTTGGGGCCATACAGGTCGCGAGCCTCGCGCACCTGCTCTGCGATAACTTTCCACTGCTTATCGTCGGAGCCGAGCAGCGCTTCAATCTCGGCTTTTTCAGCGGCCAGCGTATCGCGCTCGCCCTGAATTTCAACTTCTTGCAGCTTATTCAGAGCCCGAAGGCGCATATTCAAAATTGCGTCAGCTTGGCGTTCCGTCAGTTTAAACGCCTTAATCAATTCCTCTTTCGGATGATCTTCAAAACGGACAATGCGGATGACTTCGTCAATGTTCAGATAAGCAATCAAAAGCCCGTCAAGGATTTCCATACGCGCATCAATTTTGCCAAGGCGCTGAGACGAGCGGCGTTGCAGAACGATGCGGCGATGATCCAGAAACGCTTGTAAACATTCGCGCAAATTCATCACGCGCGGCGTGCCGGTTGCGTCCAGCACATTCAGGTTCATTGAAAACCGGCTCTCCAAATCAGAGATTTTGAACAGGCTTTCCATAAGGAGATCTGCCTCAATATTCTTTGATTTAGGCTCCAAGATAATGCGAATATCTTCGGCGGATTCATCGCGAATATCGGCCAGCCACGGGGCTTTTTTCGTCTCAATTATTTCCGCCAGCTTTTCTATCAGGCGAGATTTTTGCACCTGATACGGAATCTCCGTGACGACGATTTGATACTGCCCGCGATCAAGCGTTTCAACGCTCCAACGCGCGCGGGTGCGAAACCCGCCTTTGCCGGTCGCGTAGGCTTCAATCATATCGTCTTTAGACTCGACACAGATGCCGCCGGTCGGATAGTCAGGCCCCTGCACGTAATTCATCAGCGTCTTAATGCTCGCGCCGGGCGACTTAATCAAATGCAGCGCAGCGTCGCACAATTCGGCCGCGTTGTGCGGCGGGACAGACGTCGCCATACCGACCGCAATGCCGGTCGATCCATTGGCCAGCAGGTTCGGAAAGCCCGCCGGCAGAACTTCCGGCTCGTCATCTTCTTCGTTATAGGTCGGTTTGAAGTCTACAGCGTCTTCATCAATGCCGTCGAGTAAAGAGCGCCCGGCGGGCGTCATGCGCGCCTCTGTGTAACGCATAGCAGCGGCACTGTCTCCGTCAATATTGCCGAAATTCCCCTGCCCGTCCACCAGCGGATAACGGGCCGAGAAGCTCTGAGAAAGCTTTACAAGCGCGTCATAAATCGACGCATCGCCATGCGGGTGAAAACGGCCCATAACCTCACCGACAATCCGCGCGCATTTTTTATGGGCGGTTTCCGGATTCAACTTCAACTCGCGCATGGCGTAGAGCAAACGGCGATGGACCGGCTTTAAGCCGTCGCGCACATCAGGCAGAGCGCGCTGCGTAATCGTGGACAGCGCATAGGCGAGGTAGCGCGATGACAGGGCGTCATCAATGCTCTCTTCGATAATCCGTCCGTCTATCGGGGTTTTGTTGTCTGTGGGGATGTCGCTCATCTGTCTCGCCTGTGATTCGGGCTAATATAGCAGATTACAGAGTCAAAAAAGCGCGGGTCAGCGCGCTTTTTTACGTTAAAAATTTCGCTTGTCCCAACGGGACAAATGTCAGTTTTTGACAGTCTGAATAAGGCTAATCTTCTGTCAGCGAAAATTTAAATGCATCGATGGGCGCCGGGTCTCCGATGTTTGCTGCGGGTCGATGCCACGTTACCGAAACAACACCTTCGCTGAGCTGTGTTGTATCCCAGGTAGAGTATCCGTTATTGATAACACTCGGGGAGCCGTCTATCGGCGGGAGGTCGATTTGACGCCAAGTTTGAAAGTTTTCGTCTCTCAGCGAATAATAAATCTCTGCGTCGCCACGCCCCGCAAAAGCAAACATTTGATCGCCATTAAAACGCAATTCGACATTAGACGCATTAAAGCCGGACTCCCCGCCATCCCATGTTCCGTCTTCAGTTCTGTAATAGTGATGTATTCGCGTCGGCCCGGTGGCACTCGTTTTATGCGCAATGAGCACATGCATCTGACCCGTAACCGGATCTAACGCGGATGAGATTGACACATTTGACGGGGTTAAAGCTGTCGGAATCGGAAGGACTTCCAAACCCGGATCCTCGACCGTAATTTCATCACCGATAGAAATATCCGCAACCTCTGCCCCTGTGGAGTTTACCCATGTTACGCCTTCATCATCGCTTTTGGCGTAATACAAACCATGGTTACAACCGAGCCCTGTAGTCGTACCCGGGTTACAGTTAACCGGCTCTTCGCGAAAAACCCATGCCACATGCAAAGCCCCGTCAGGAGACACTTTCATACCGTCGGCAGTATAAAGCCCACGCTCACTTTCATTCCCGTTAAAAGTACCGTCACGCGAGGAGATAAGCCCCGAAGACACCCAGATACTGTTGTCAGCATCATAACGGCTCAGCAGCATATGTCCGCCATTAGCGTGACCATGGCGAGCATACAAAATCAGATTTCCGCCGGGGAATGAGCTGAACTGGGGATAGGTAACGACAAATTGTGACGGGTTACTAAATCCCAAAGCCCGTTCATAAGTGAAGACGGTATCGTTCCATACTGTGCCGGCCGGATTATCAGCCACACCTTCTGCCGATCTCGCATAGTTAAAGCCGCGGGTATTGTGATGATCAAAGCTAAGATGAATGACCCCATCACCTTCAGATATACTCATTTCAATTCGGTTATGCGTATCTTCTGACATGACGCGGTAATTTTGCAGAACAGACTCTTCCCAATCACCAACAGGATCCACAGTGCGTCTGGCAATAATCAGTTCAGCATATGTGTCATCGCCGGCGACTCTGTCACGTTCGCTGTAGTATGCGGCATACTGATATCCCTTATAGGTCAGGACCGCAGCGCCCATTGATCCGAAAAAGTTTGGATTACCGTTACTCTGAGGGAAATCTGTCCCGGCTGAAGTATGTGAAGAGGCGGTCAGTCTGACTTGGTTAGTGAGGGTAGCCTTATTAAACACAGGTGAGGCCGCAGGCGCAGGCTCAACAGGTGCAGGCTCAACGGGTGCAGGTTCAACGGGTGCAGGCTCAACAGGCGCAGGACTTACAGGCGCAGGACTAACAGGCGAAGTGCTCACAGGAGTAGACCCGGATGAGGACCCCCCGCCACCGCCTCCACACGCAGCCAGTATTGAACATGATAATACGAATATCGATAGTTGTAATTTCATCCCGTTATCTCACAATTTTGCTTTATTAATCACAAAGCTGCAAGAATAATCAATAAAAGGCAAGGTAAATTAGCAGACCATATTCCTAAAATTCGGTAAGGTTTGATGCTCTAAATTCACTTATAATGCCGGACGCAGGTATGCGTTTGACAGCTTGCCTGCTAGAACGGGATATCGTCATCCAGATCAAAGTCTTGCTTCGGTCCTTCCTGAGCGGATGCACTGCGCGACCCGCCGCCCTGATTACCGCCATAGCCCATATTACCGCCGCCTCCGCCGCCATAGCCGCCGGATTGGCCCATATTGCCGCCGCCGTAACCGCCGCCACCACCTTGGCCGCCTGAATTGCGACTGTCGAGCAAGGTCAGATTGCCGTCATAGCCCTGCAGCACAACTTCGGTCGTGTATTTGTCATTGCCGTCGCGATCCTGCCATTTACGGGTTTGAAGCTTGCCTTCGATATAAAGCTTTGTGCCTTTTTTGACGTAACGCTCAACGATGCCGACAAGGCCTTCGTTGAAAATAGCCACGCGGTGCCATTCGGTTTTTTCGCGGCGCTCACCTGTTTGCTTGTCTTTCCAGCTCTCCGACGTTGCGAGAGAGATATTGCAAACCTTGCCCCCATTATTGAAGCTGCGAACTTCGGGATCATTACCGACATTGCCGACCAGGATGACCTTATTTACTGAACCTGCCATTTCATTCACCTTTTATTTGACTGCGCTTAATATGTTCTATATTTGTTCTTATTGCAAGCGCGACATTGTTTCGCCGCAACATGGCGCATATAACGGGCAAATGTCCGGTGATTATCATGGTCAGGCGGCAATATGTTGTGGATAGCTTTATGCAGGACTTCGGTTGAAGCCTGGCCTGCCCTACCCTAAATCACGTAAGCCGGTTTTTAATTGAAACTGCGCGCCGGCCGGCCCGTATCTTAACTGTTACATTATCTGAGAGACGCTTACATGGCGCATTTAAAATCCATTCAAGTACGCGGCGCGCGTGAGCATAATCTTAAAGGCGTCAATGTTGACCTGCCGCGCGACAAGCTGATTGTGATCACCGGCTTATCCGGCTCGGGCAAATCCTCTCTGGCGTTTGATACGATTTATGCCGAAGGGCAGCGGCGTTACGTCGAGAGCCTGTCAGCCTATGCGCGGCAATTTCTCGAGTTGCAATCAAAGCCTGATGTCGATTCCATTGAAGGCCTGTCGCCCGCCATTTCTATTGAGCAAAAGACGACGTCGAAAAACCCGCGCTCTACCGTCGGGACAGTTACAGAAATTTACGACTATATGCGCCTGCTCTGGGCGCGGGTCGGCGTGCCTTACTCGCCGGCGACCGGCCTTCCGATTGAAAGTCAGAGCGTTGCGCAAATGGTGGATATCACCATGCAACTGCCTGGGGGCACAAAACTCTACATTCTCGCCCCCATCGTACGCGGACGCAAAGGCGAGTATCGCAAAGAGTTTGCGCAATTTATGAAAGACGGGTTTCAGCGCGTCAAAATCGACGGCAAGTTTCACCGCATTGAAGACGCGCCCGCGCTCGATAAGAAATTTAAGCACGACATTGACGTCGTGGTTGACCGCGTCGTTGTAAAACCCGGTCTGGAAACTCGTCTGGCCGACAGTTTTGAAACCGCGCTGCGACTCGCCGACGGTTTGGCCGTGGCCGAATATGCGGACAATCCCGATGAACGCGTTCTGTTTTCCGAAAAGTTCGCCTGCCCTGTTTCCGGCTTCACCATCAGCGAAATTGAGCCGCGCATGTTCTCGTTTAACAATCCGCACGGCGCTTGCCCTGCCTGTGACGGGCTGGGCAAAGAATTGCAGTTTGATCCGGCGCTGGTTGTGCCGGATATGAGCAAAAGCCCGGCAAAAGGCGCCATCGTCGCGTGGCCAAACAAGGCCAGCGGGCTTTATATGCAAACGCTCAAAGCTTTGGCAGACGCTTACAAATTCTCGCTGGATACAAAATGGAAAGACCTGTCAGAAGGCGCGCAGGACGTCATTTTATACGGCACGCGCGGCGCGAAGATAAAGTTTGTCTACAAAGATGACGGCCGCCGATATGAAACAACAAAGCCGTTTGAAGGCGTTATCCCTAACCTTGAGCGGCGTTTCCGCGATACGGACAGCACATGGATGCGCGACGAACTCGGAAAATACCAATCGGATGCCACTTGCACAGTTTGCGACGGGAAACGCCTGCGCCCGGAAACGCTGTGCGTCAAAGTCGACGGCATGGATATTTCCGAAACCGGCGAGATGTCCATCAAGGACGCACTCGCCCGCTTTGTGAAACTGGGCGAAGATTTATCCGATAAAGATATGGAGATTGCGGAGCGGATTTTAAAAGAGATTCGTGATCGGCTGAAATTCCTCAATGCTGTCGGGCTTGATTACCTGACGCTGGGACGCGGGTCCGGATCACTCTCCGGCGGGGAATCACAACGCATCCGTCTCGCCAGCCAAATCGGGTCCGGCTTGACCGGCGTTTTATACGTTCTGGATGAACCCAGCATCGGCCTTCATCAGCGCGATAATGCCCGCCTGCTGGAAACCCTGCAAAACCTGCGTGATTTGGGCAATACGGTCATTGTTGTTGAGCATGATGAAGATGCCATCCTGACAGCGGATTATGTCGTTGATATGGGCCCAAAAGCCGGCGTTCACGGCGGCGAAGTGATTGCGGCGGGTACGCCCGCTAAAATCAAATCGTCTCGTAAATCCCTCACAGGGCAATACTTGACGGGCAAAAAAGAAATCGGCCTGGACCGCAAACGGCGAGAGCGCGACCCGAAAAAAAATATCACCATTAAAGGCGCGACCGGTAATAATCTGAAAAACATAACCGCAGAATTTCCGGTCGGCCTGATGACCTGCGTGACCGGCGTGTCCGGCGGCGGAAAATCAACGCTGGTTGTCGAAACGCTTTACAAAGTCGCGGCCCGTAAGCTGAATAATAACTCCAATAAACCTATGCCGCATGAATCCGCCGAAGGGTTTGAGCGCATGGACAAGGTGATTGATATCAATCAGTCACCGATCGGACGCACGCCGCGCTCTAACCCCGCCACCTATACCGGCGCGTTCACGCCAATCCGTGACTGGTTTGCCGGCCTGCCCGAAGCCAAAACGCGCGGCTATAAATCGGGACGGTTTAGTTTCAACGTCAAAGGCGGTCGTTGCGAAGCCTGTCAGGGCGGCGGCGTGATAAAGATTGAAATGCATTTCTTGCCGGATGTCTACGTGACCTGCGACACCTGCAAAGGCGCGCGGTATAACCGCGAAACGCTGGAAATTCGATTTAAAGGCAAGAACATAGCCGATGTTCTTGATATGAATGTTGAAGAGGCCGCGAGCTTCTTTAAGGCCGTACCGACAATTCGCGACAAGCTGGTCACGCTGGAACGTGTCGGCCTGGGATATTTAAAGGTCGGGCAGCAGGCCACCACCCTGTCCGGCGGTGAAGCGCAGCGGGTGAAGCTGGCTAAGGAACTGTCAAAACGCGCCACAGGCCGCACGCTTTACATTTTGGACGAGCCGACAACAGGCCTGCATTTTGAAGACGTCAACAAGCTGCTCGAAGTGCTGCAAGAACTTGTAGAGAGCGGCAATACGATGATTGTGATTGAGCATAATCTGGACGTGGTTAAAACTGCTGACTGGATTATTGATATCGGCCCTGAAGGCGGCGACGGCGGCGGTGAAATCGTGGCTGCAGGTACGCCGCAGGATGTAGCGAAAGTCAAAGAAAGCTGGACCGGGCGGTACTTAAAACCGATTTTGAAACGGGACGCGGACCGCGCCAAGGCAAAATTAAAAGCTTAAAAAACCCCGCCACGAAAATTCGCCCGCGCACGACTTGCATCCGGCGCAGTTTTTCAGCTAACGTGATACCGATCACGCAGGGGCGGCGACTGATCCGTTATACAGCCCTTGAGTAGTTTATCTTAGGGGCTGAAAATAATGACTGTATTCCTTAAACCGCGCCGCAATTCGATATTCAAAGCTGTTTCATACAGCCTGAGCGCAGCCATACTCGGCTTTGCCGCGCAAACCGCATCGGCGCAAATTACTTTCAATGATGTCTTTGAAAACCCTGAAAATGCGCAGTTAAACCTGGATTACGCCAAACAGGAAGCGGCCGCAGGCAATCTGTTGCAAGCGGCATCAACACTGGAGCGCCTGCTCTATGCCGAACCGAATTGGGATTCGGCCCGTTTGTTTTACACTTATGTTTTGTTGCAATTAGATGATCGCCAAGCGGCAAGCCGCGAATTGGTCTTGCTGGAATCCAGACCGCTGAACGGCGCGCAAAAAGCAGAACTAGCGCGAATGAATACGGTCGTAACGGGCGCGCCCGATGATTCAGGGGCGTTTGCTGCTCGGATAAAGGCCGGCGTGCGTTACGATGATAACGGCGCAAACACGCTGACCGATGTTGTGAACCGCACTGGAAGCGAAGACGATTTGTCTCTTATCGCCCGCGCCGCTTTCACAGCCCGCACGCCTCTGATCGCCGGCTTAGATATTCTTGGCGGCGGCGGAGTTTATTTACGCGAGCCAAGCGAGTCGGCGTCACGCAGCTATCGCAACTTTCACGGCAATATCGGCATAGGCGGCGGTGAAACCGTCGAATGGACGGCACGGATTGGCGGCCGCGCCGCTGCACTGGACGGTGACGACTACTTGACAGAACTGGGTCCGCGAGGCGATGTCAGCATTGCTCTTAGCGATGAAACAAAACTGACCCTTGGCGCGGCGGGTGTTTACCAAGACTATAAGGCTCTGCCCGGACTGCCTAATGAGCGCTTTCGCAGCGGGCAGAAATACTCTGTTACAACAGGATTATCTCATAAGCTCAGCCCACAGACGCGCATAGGCGGCTTCCTGACTTATGATGACAAACATGCCAAGACTGACATATTTGCCTATGACGCCTTCCGGATTACCGCCAATATTTTTCATACGCCAAGCACGGATCGCTATGTCTCGGGCAATCTCAGCTATCGCGCCTTGGACTATGACGGAATCAATACATTTGCCACACCGCCGACGGCTCGCGACGATGACCACATCTACGCCCGCGCCGCTTACGGCGTCCGGCTGAGCGCCATAGCAGAGAGCTTCGAGTCCTTGGATAATGTCTTCATCGAAGGCGCAGTCGATTGGATTGACCGCAGCTCTAATATATCCGCGTTTGATTATGATAATGTCGGCGCCGAACTTTCACTGAATTGGGATTTTTAATATGACACGTCTTACTGTTTATCCCCGCATTTTTCTGACAACCGCAGCTCTGCTTTTATCAACAAGCGGAGCCTATGCGGCAGAGCAAGTCGGCATTAATGCCGCTGTCAAAGGCAAAGTGACAATCCAAAGCGGGGCCTCGCAAGCGCAACAGGCTGAAATAAAAAAGCCCGTTTTTTTGGGTGATGAAGTCAATTCAGAAAGAAAAAGTGCGCTTCAGGTTTTATTGAAAGATCAAAGCGTTTTCACCGTCGGCCCGCAATGCGCGCTGACGATTGATAAATTTGTTTATGACCCGTCAAAAAACAATAACCAAATATCCGCCAATGTTAAAAAAGGCATGTTCCGGTTTATGTCCGGTAAAGTGTCAAAATCAAATCCTGATGACGTGGCGATCAATACGCCTGTCGCGTCTATGGGCATCCGCGGAACGATTGTAGAAGGCTTAGTCGGCGCAGAAGCCGTCGCCTACGCGATTGATGCGGGCATTATAACCGCGGCTACGTCAACAGATCAGAACGGGGCCACTTTGGTTATGCTGCGCGGACCCGGCCGCGCCAACACCGGCAATGATCGCCGGGGCATGATTGAGATTACCGCAGGCGGACGCACAGCGCGCCTGAATAACGCCGGAATGGGCGCATTCGTGCCCGATGCTAATTCGGCGCCGATTGTAATCAACCAAGTCTCGGACGAGGTTTTTGAAAAATTCAGTGAGCTCTTACGGACCCGCCCGAATATGGCGCAAACCTATCAGCCTTTCACCTTTGACGCAGACATACCGGCCGGCGAGTCACGCGGCGTTTTGCGCCCTATGGACACGACGGAAAATCCGCTTTCTGACTTTGATTGGCCAACGGATCCGGGCATTACCTTCGAAGATGGCGCGTTTCCTTGCGGGCCGGGCAATCCGAACTTTCCTGCGTGTGAGAGCTTATTGCCTATGGATGACAGCGACACAGGTGGCGTCATCTCAGGGCCGTAATCTACAGATCAGTCGAAAGTCGCATCTATGCTCTCGCCTTCGGATTGGCGCACGGCATAAGTACCAATGCCCGACAGGCACAAAAACCAAATCGACATCAGCGCAGAATAAGCGATGACGCAAACGATGCCTGCGAAGATTACGAGCGGGTTCTTGATACGCCGGGCGGCATCTTCCATGATGACGGTGATATCACCGCCCGGCACCATAGCTTCTGCCGCGGGATTGCCGCCGAAGACTATCAGCGATCCGACTTGTGTGATGACCATAGAGACAATCCAGCCGCCGATATAGACCAAAACAAAAGCGCCAAAGAGCGGCCAGAACCGGCCTTTGGTAATTTTCGTCGCGCTCCAAACCCGCAGGCTGCCGTGCTTTACGCTCAAGGCTGATGCCGGCATCAGCCGCACTGCGTAGTGGATAACGAAGTACAGCACAGCCAAGATTGCGAAAGACCCCAAAGCGGCGCCGATAACGCCCACGACTGCGCCCAACAATCCCATCATCGCAAATGCGGCAACAAATCCGCCTATATAAATAAGCAGCAAAATTCCCCAGACGCAAAGCTGCGCGCCCATAACCCGAAGCTCATCCCCGCCGAAACGAACAGGACGACCGGGCGTTTCTGTGCCAAGCAGGATTTTGCGGTGCAGCGCCGCCTCGCCCAGAACGGCGGCAATCCACATGCCCAGCATCATAATAATGTAGCCGGGGATCATCTGTTTAAGCACAGGCAAAATTTCAGCAAACATTTCAGGATCCGGCTGTTCGCCGGACATCGCAGCTTCCATATAGCCGGCTGACCACACAAGATAATCCGTATAATGCGGGGCCATAAGCGGCACAGCAATTATCAAGGACAAGGCGATTGGAATGGTAACCCAAAACCAGAGCCGCTTGGCGAACGGCGCGCCGCCGGATGTGCGAAACAATTGAATCATCGCTTCGCCGAAATCAAAAGGTTTTTGTCTGCCTATGGTCATAATTAATCCTAAAATATATCTGCGATTTGCTCCGGTCCGGCGTCGAGTTTGACCACATGCGCAGGCACGCCGGCAATGCACAATCGCCCAACCACGCCCAGCACTGTCAACAGGATCAGAACAACAGACGCGAGAATAATAACAAGCGGGTTAAACATAGACCCGATTAGCTCAAACGCTTCTGCCGGGGTTTCCATCGACGCAAACTGCTCACCCATGGAAAACAGGCCGCTCGCGCCGGCCACACTGAAAACACCGCCATACATCAATACATTCTGCGCAATTCCGAGAATGATGAAAAGGATGACAAACCCTCCGATCATCGGCCAAACACGTCCCTTTGATACGCACCAACCGTCACCGAGGTTGAACGACCTGTCGCGTACAGAGACAGCCGCCACCGATGACAAGCGCACGGACACAAAAATTGCCACAGCAATGGCGGCGACAATTAAAACAAAGCTGACAATTCCCATAAACGCCATAGCGCCGGCACTGCCATTCACAGATCCTGTCGCCATCGACATACTTATAATCAGGATTATCAGAACGATGTAGATTGCAAAAAGCGCGGCGCCGATTAACAAGCCCACCAAGAGCCTTGCGCCGATAACGCGCCACATATCGCCGTCAAAGCGCAGCGGAAACCCTTGCTTCATGTCGCCGCGCAAATATGCGGCGAGCATGGACGCTTCAGCACTGCTGAGAACAAGCAAAGACGCCAATCCGGCAACGGAAAAAAGACCTGCAAACTTCATATAGGCACCCATAACAGCGAAAATCGCGTCAGGTGAGTCCGGCGCGTTTGCAATCTCAATGAATGTCGGTATCACGCCCTTAATGATGGGAATTGCCAATAAAAACATGACGGCTGTGATCACCATCATAAGTGCGGCGGCCCAAATAATGATGCGCCACCCGAATTTATTCGGCAGTTGGAATGGCACGCTGATGCTTTCCCCGAAATCCCACGGCGTTTTAATCTCTGACTCTGCCATAACCCTCTCCTGTTCTGACTGTGATTAAAAACACCGCTGTTCGCAAGAAAAAATCAAGGGCCGCCGCGCTTTGCCCTATTGAAGCCAACGGCGTGATTGGCTATGCCCCCGCCATGGAAAATTCAGCGACATCGACAAAGCCTGTTCACGTTATCGGCGGCGGCCTCGCCGGCTCAGAGGCTGCATGGCAGCTGGCACAAGCGGGCGTGCCCGTCATTATTCACGAAATGCGACCGGTTAAGAAAACGGCGGCTCACGAAACGGACGGATTGGCTGAACTGGTCTGTTCCAACTCGTTTCGCAGCGATAACGCGCTGGGTAATGCCGTTGGGCTGCTGCATGAAGAAATGCGGCGCGCAGGCTCTTTAATTATGAAATGCGCGGATGAGCATAAGCTTCCCGCCGGCGGCGCGCTGGCTGTGGACCGGGTTTTGTTTTCCAAAGCCGTCACACAAGCACTGACAGAGCATCCGCTTATCTCCATAGCCATCGGCGAAGTCACAGGACTGCCTCCGGCAGAATGGGAAAACACCATCATCGCCACAGGCCCGCTGACATCAGAGCCGCTCGCCAAAGCGATTTTGGAGGTCACGGACGAAGACAGCTTAGCATTTTTCGACGCGATTGCGCCGATTGTTTACAAAGAAAGCATTGATTTTGACATTGCGTGGATGCAAAGCCGCTACGACAAAAAAGGTCCGGGCGGCGATGGCGCGGACTATATCAATTGCCCGATGAATAAAGACGAATACGAAACGTTCATCGACGCGCTGGTCAATTCCGATCAGACAGAGTTTAAAGACTGGGAAAAAGACACACCCTATTTTGAAAGCTGCCTGCCGATTGAAGTCATGGCCGCGCGCGGTCCGGAGACATTGCGCTGGGGCCCGATGAAACCCGTTGGGCTGACCAATCCCCACGATCCGACCGTTAAATCTCACGCGATCGTACAACTGCGTCAGGACAATGCGCTGGGCACGATTTACAACATGGTCGGGTTTCAGACGAAAATGAAATACGGCGCGCAGGTCGAGATTTTGCGCACTATCCCGGGTTTGGAAAAGGCCGAATTTGCCCGTCTCGGCGGCATTCACCGCAATACGTTTATTAACTCTCCGGTGTTATTAAACAATCAGTTACAGCTTAAAGCTCGCCTTGACTTGCGCTTTGCCGGGCAAATTATGGGCGTAGAAGGCTATGTTGAAAGCGCGGCCCTTGGCCTTATTGCCGGCCGTATGGCCGCAGCGCAGGCCCGCGGGAAAACCTATCCCGTCCCGCCAAAAACAACGGCGATGGGATCACTCGTTGAGCACGTGACCGGCGGATATATGACAGGCCCGAAAGCCAAGTTTCAGCCGATGAATGTCAATTACGGGATCTTCCCGCCCATTGAAGGCCTTGTTTACAAATCCGAAGACGGTACGCGCATGCGCGGTAAAGACAAAACCCGGTTTCGCAAGAAACACTTCAGCCTGCGCGCGCTCGACGATATTCAAGACTGGATTACGGCCGGATAATCAGCCTTTGCCGCTATCACGAAGAATGCGGCCCTTTTGACGGCCCCATTCGCGATCTTTAGTGACCTGACGTTTTTCAAACTCGCGTTTACCGGTCCCGACGCCCAGCAGCAGCTTGGCCATACCGCGGTCGTTAAAATACATTTTCAATGGCACAATCGTGCGGCCTTTTCGTTCACGAAGCGCTATCAACTTATTGATTTCTTTTCGCTTTAGAAGAAGCTTTCTGTGCCGCTTCGGTTCGTGATTAAACTGACTGGCCGGCTCGTAAATCGGGATATTGGCGTTAATCAGAATAATCTCGCCGTTTTCTACGGACGCATAGCTTTCGGCGATGTTAATCCGTCCGACGCGAAGCGATTTCACCTCCGTCCCCAGCAGCGAAATGCCGGCCTCAAAAGTGTCCTCAATGGCATAATCAAACCGCGCGCGGCGATTATCCGCGATCAGTTTGTTATTATCCTCAGGCTTTTTCTTGGCCGCCATCAGCTCAGTACGACACGCCTGCACGCGTCATGGCCGCTTTAACGGCCGTTTTCGTCTCTTCACGGCACGGCGTCATCGGCAAGCGGACATGGGGATCCATCTTACCCAAAAGCGAGAGCGCATATTTCGCGGGCGCCGGGCTCGGATCGAGGAACAGGTCTTTATGGAGCCGATCCAGTGTTTTGTGGATGTCTAACGCTTTGACAAAATCTTTGGCCATCATGGCATTATGGAGCGCTGCATATTGCGCCGGCGCAACGTTAGAGCCGACCGAAATGCAGCCGTGACCGCCCTGCGCGGCATAGCCCAGTGAGGACGGATCATCACCGGACAGCTGAATAAAGTCAGCGCCGCAGCGATCTTCTAACCCCGTCACCCGAGTGACATCGCCGGTCGCATCTTTACAGCCGATAACCGTCGGAAGGCTTGCCAGGCGCCCCATCGTGTCATTGGTAATATCGACAACACTGCGCCCGGGGATATTGTAAACAACAATCGGGATATCGACGGCCTCGCTAATCGCTTTGAAGTGCTGATAAATGCCTTCTTGGCTCGGCTTATTGTAATATGGCGTGACAACCAAAGCCGCATCCGCGCCCAGACTTTTTGCGTGCTTGGCATATTTAATAGACACTGTGGTCTCATTAGACCCTGCCCCGGCGATGACGGGCACACGTCCGGCAGCCGTTTCAACGCATAATTCAATCACCCGCTGATGCTCCGCGTCAGTCAGCGTTGCTGATTCCCCGGTCGTTCCGCAGGGCACAAGCCCGTGAATGCCGCTGTCAATTTGCCATTCTACGAAATCGCAGAAAGCTTTTTCGTCAATAGTGCCGTTTTTAAAGGGCGTAACGAGTGCTGTTAGTGAACCATTAATCATGTCAGTTTCTTATCGCATCAGGGCCCGCGCGTCACGTCATAGCGTTATATCGAAGGCCATATGTAAATTTAGGGGCGTCATAGCTTTCTTTTGTTGCTCCGCGCAAGCGAAGCGTTAGGTTTGTTTCATGTTATTGCGCAATGCCGCGTCGCCGGTACGAATATTCACCCTCAGTGTTACGCTGATGATGGCGGCTTTAGGACCGGCTTATGCGGGCGCCGTAACCAATCCACCTGTTCCGCGCATTAAACCCGCAGCCCCGAACAGCTCCCAATTCTTATCCAAAACCGATGCAAAGACTTTTCGCCTTGGTCTTGCAGCCGCAGACCGCCGAAATTGGACCGATGTTGATCGCCGAATAAAAGCGCTGTCTGACCCGATTGCCAAAGATGTGCTGCGCTGGCGCAAAGCCGCCGATGACGGCGGCGTCAGTTTTGAGGAAATGACCCGCGTCATTCAATATCAATCCGATTGGCCGCGAATGACCCGCATTCGGTCAAAAGCCGAAAAAGAATTACTTGACCGTGCGCCCTTATCACCGGGCGATACAATTGCATGGTTTGGCGCAGACGACCCCGTATCGGGCGAAGGCCGGGCCGCCTTGGCTGTGGCGCACTATAAGCTTGGCAATAAAACAAGCGGTGATGAATGGCTCCGTATGGCATGGCGTGAATCCAAACTGACCCGCGACCGTCAAAAGCGACTTTTCGCCAAGTATAAAGACCGCCTGACCAAAGATGACCACGCTGCGCGTGCGGATTACTTGGTTTGGCTTGGCCGCTCTCATTATTCAAGCGCCGAAGCCCTGCTCCCGCATATGAGCCGCGAAGACAGCAATCTTCTGAACGCGCGTATTCGCGTGGGCGGTAATCGCTCCGGAATGGACGCGGCCATAAAGCGTCTGACCAAAACCCAAGCGCAAGATACAGGTTTGTTGTTTGAGCGCGCCCGCTGGCGGCGCACCCGCAAGGGCAAAGACTACGCCTTGTCTGTTTACAAAGACATTAAGGCTCCGGCCTCGACAGAGCCCGGACGCAAACGCATGTGGTTTGAGCTCAAGCTTATGGCCTATTGGAGACTGGAAAGCGGCGACTACAACACGGCCTACAACCTCGTGCAAAATCACGGCTATGACCGCGGGCACCGGTTTGCAGAAGCCGAGTTTGTATCCGGCTGGATTGCCCTGACCATGATGAATGACCCGCAGCGGGCCCTGAAACATTTCTCCACGCTTCGCGACAATGTTTCGACTCCTGTGTCTCAGGCGCGCGGTGCTTACTGGCAAGGCCGAGCCGCGCAAGCCGCCGGCGATATCAATGAGCAAGCCTATTACGCCGATGCTGCGCGCCACATTAATACTTATTACGGACAGCTGGCCGCAAGCCGGCTTGCAGGCGGCGGCGGAACAATCTCCTTGCCGCCGGAAGATGATGGCGCCGTTTTGTCGGCTGAATTTGAATCGCGCCGCATCATCCGCGCTCTGCGCCTTGTCGGTGAAACCGGCAATGAGCGTATCTTCCGTCAAATCGCCTATCATTTGGATGACGAGCTTGCGACCGCGCAAGAATTGACCTTGCTTTCGGCCTTAGCCCGCGATTACCGGTTTTATTCCCCGGGCGTGCGCGCCGCCAAACAAGGCGGGCGCGTAGGGGCAATTCTGACCGAATCCTCCTACCCTATTCCGACGGTCATCACGGATTTGGGGGCTAATTTTGACCTGCCCTTTGTCTTGGCGATTGCCCGTCAGGAAAGTGAATTTGATACAAGCGCAGTAAGCTCCGCCAAAGCTTACGGCATGATGCAAATGATTGACAGCACGGCGCGGTTTACGGCCCGCAAACACCGGTTGAAATATAATCGCTCTTGGCTGACGACAGACCAAAACTATGCTGCAAAGCTGGGCGCGCACCATCTTCATGACTTGTTGGAGCAATATGACGGCTCATACATCATGGCGGCAGCGGCCTATAATGCGGGCGCGTCACGGGTCAATACGTGGAACCGCCGTTACGGCGATCCCCGAACCGGGGCTATTGACGCGATTGATTGGGTTGAAAACATTCCGTTTTCTGAAACGCGAAACTATGTCATGCGCGTCTTGGAAAACCTGAATGTCTATCGCGCCCGCTTGAATAATGATCAGGCCTCCCTCTTGATTGAGCAGGACTTGCGACAAGGCTCTGCCTTCCGCTGACATAAGTTGGAACCGCCGTCTGGTGCCGCCCGTATACAGGGAAACCTGTATCGGAGCCGACATGCACGCAATTATCCCTGTTATATTATCTCTAAGCACAGCGATTGGCATGCCGGCAGCGAGTGAAGCCAAAACGGAGTGCCTGATGGAAATGGATTTTAAAGGCGCAGCGTCCGGCTGGGCTGCGGTTAATGACGGCGTCATGGGCGGAAAATCGTCCGGGGGCTCAAATGTGCAAAACAGCTTGCTTGTTTTTGAAGGCGTTCTGAATACTGATGGGGGCGGCTTCTCATCCGTACGCACGCCGGTCAGTCGCGGTGATCTCGCCGGCGCTGACGGGCTGACTATGCGGGTAAAATCTGACGGCCGCGCTTATCGGATCACCATGCAGACCGATAAGAAAAACCTGTTTCGTCCGGTCTCGTTTAATTCAGATATTCCGGTCACTGCAGCCGGCGAATGGGAAACCGTCACCGCCCGGTTTGATACTGTAAAGGCCTCTGTTTGGGGGCGCTCGCTATCAGGCGTAAATTTTGACCCCGCCAAAATCAATGAACTGGGCATAATCATCGCTGATGGCCGTGACGGGCCGTTTCGGCTGGAAGTTGATTGGATAAAGGCCTGTAACCTGCCTTAACCCCGGCTCAAATCCCTTTGGCATATTGACCCGCAAATTGATTGCAGCCAATATGCAATTAATTGCACAACACCGTGCTTAGAACATAAAGGGAATTACGATGCTCGGCTTAATGATGAAACACGACTTGATGATCAGTGATCTGATCGAGCATGCAGCAGAGGTCCATAGCGGCCGCGAAATCTTTTCACTCAACACCGACTTGTCCGAGCATCGCTACACATGGAGCGATTGTGCCGTTCGCGTTCGAAAGCTGGCGAATGCCATGCTGGACGCCGGCGTAAAAAAAGGCGATCGGATTGCCACGATTGCATGGAATAATTACCGCCATATCGAGATTTACTATGCCGTGTCCTCAATCGGTGCTGTCGTTCACACAATTAATCCGCGCCTGAAACCGCAACAGATTGCTTGGATGGTCAACCATGCCGAAGACAGCTTTCTGATGTTTGATACAACCTTTGCGCCCATCATTAACGGCGTTGGCGCCATGTGCCCGACAGTGAAAAAATTCATCTGCATGACCGACAAAGCGGGCATGCCGGAGATGAAGGTTGATTGCGAAGATTATGAAAGCTTCATAAGCGGCGCATCGGACCAAATCGAATGGGAACGGTTTGATGAAAATACAGCCTGCACGCTTTGCTATACCTCCGGCACGACAGGCGATCCGAAGGGCGTCCTTTACTCGCACCGGTCAACAATTTTGCATGCGATGGCGGGCTGTTTTAACGACGTCATCGGCGGCGGATCCAATGATACGATTCTGGGCGTAGTTCCCATGTTCCATGTCAGTGCTTGGGGACTTGTTTATTCAGCCGCAATGGTCGGCGCGAAATTGGTGATGCCGGGCCCAGGCATGGACGGCGCGAACCTGACCCGCATTATCAATCAGGAAGGCGTAACGCTTATGGCCGGCGTGCCGACCGTATGGCTCGGCATTTATAATCATGTTAAATCAACCGGCGGAGGCCTGCCGACGGTTAAAAAAGCGCTGGTCGGCGGCTCTGCCCTGCCGGAGAGCCTGCTGCGTGCCTATGAGCAGGATTTAGGCATTGAAATGCAACAAGGCTGGGGCATGACTGAAACCTCACCGCTGGGCACGACATACTCACCCTTCCCGGGGATGGATATGAGCAACTATGAAGACACAATCCAAGATAAGCTCTACGCCGGCCGCAGAATTTTTGGCATGCAAATGCGTATTGTCGATGATGAAGGCAATATCCTCCCCCAAGACGGCGAAGCGGAAGGCCATCTGCAAGTGCGCGGACCTTGGTGTGCTTCCGGCTATTTTAAAGGCGCGGGCGCAGACAGCTTTACCGAAGACGGATGGTTTGCCACCGGCGACGTGTCTAAACTTCACCCGCGCGGCTATATGGAAGTCACGGACCGTTCGAAAGATGTGATTAAATCCGGCGGCGAATGGGTGTCTTCTATTGAAGTCGAAAACGCGGCTATGAACCACCCTGATGTTGCTATGGCGGCGTGCATCGGCATTGCCCATGAAAAATGGCAAGAGCGCCCGTTCTTAATCGTGCAACCTATGCCGGGCAAGACCCCTGATATTGGCGAGATTAAAGACTGCATTACGGCGAAATGCGCCAAATGGTGGCTGCCTGATGCCGTTGTCTTCCGCGATGAGCTGCCGGTTGGCGCGACAGGCAAAATCCTAAAGCGCGAGCTGAAAGACATCTACAAAGATGAATATGTGAAGGGCTGATAAGAGCCCGTATCGCAAATTATTTTGAAGGGGCCGTTTTGCGGCCCTTTCTGCGTTCAAACAGGCGGCCTTTTTCTGTCACGGTCACTACGAGTAATGAGAGAGCGCCAAGGCAGGCAAAGCCGACCATGATCGGCTGAATACTGCCGTTAAACTCCCGCGCTACCAGCCAGCCTAAAAAGCCTGCTAAAGTCGTGGTTGAAAAACCATAAGCCGCACTCGCTGTACCGGCATTATCACCTTGAGCTTCCATAGCAATCGCGGAAAAATTAGCTCCGATTAGACCGAAACACGCAAAAGTCAGGCTGAACAAAACATAGAACGTCCAAAACCCTGCTCCGCTTTGGGCCAAGGCGAGGTTGAGCAGCGACAGGGCGATAAAAGCAAACAAGGCGCCGTGACTGATGCGCCGCATACCAAAACGTTCGACAACGCGCGAATTGGTAAAATTGGCCACAGCCAACAAACCCGCCACGCCTGCAAAGTAAAAAACGAACGTCGATTCTTTGTCAAAGACTTCGGTAAATATCTGCTCGGACGCGCCGATAAAGGCAAACAGAGAGCCAAATATAATCCCGCTGGCCAACATATAACCGAAGGTCTCGCGCACCTTTATGACGCGGCTATAGGCGGCCACGGTACGCCAAGCGGATTCGCGCTTGCGACGTTCGGCCGGCAAAGTCTCGGGCAATCGGAAATGAACCCAGATAAGAGTCGCCAATCCGCCAATGCCTAATATGCCAAATGTCCATTCCCACGATGCAATTAACAGCACGCCCTGCCCGATCATGGGCGCGATAATCGGCACAATCATGAACACGGTCATAATCAGCGACATAACTTTTGCCATGGCGCGCCCGGCCATCAGATCGCGCACAATGGACACGCCGATAACCCGAACGCCGGCAGCAAAGATTCCCTGAATGAACCGTGTCACAAGCAGCATGGAAAAGCTGCCCGTACTCATGCAGGCAAAGGCTGCAATCACATAACCGAGCAGACACAGCTTCAAAAGCGTAATGCGTCCCAAGCGGTCTGAGATTGGCCCGAAAACCAATTGCGGCGCACCAAATCCCAATATGTAGGCAAAGATAACTTTCTGCTGCTCATTAGTCCCCAAAAGGCCATAGGCACCGGCGATTTCATCCAGAGCCGGCAACATGGAATCAATCGCCAGAGCGTTGAGCGCAAGCAGACACGCGACCAAGCCGACAA
Organism: uncultured Robiginitomaculum sp.; assembly: GCA_938010385.1. Classification (GTDB taxonomy): domain Bacteria; phylum Pseudomonadota; class Alphaproteobacteria; order Caulobacterales; family Maricaulaceae; genus Robiginitomaculum. The sequence goes on along the minus strand of CALLVD010000112.1, from coordinate 5,362 downwards.
ATTCCCAAAGCGGAATTGGCAGCTTAACCTGCGATAAGGTCTGAGCTTTATTTGGCGCGGATTGCATAGGCGCGGTATGCGCCTGATAGCCGGGCCGGGCAAGACAGTTTATGCCGCAAATCGGCATTGCTGCTTTGCAATTTGGCTAAGGGCAGAAACGCAAAACGCAAAACGCAGAGCCAAGGCTCTGCGTCTTTGTTCGGCGTCAATATGACGGACCGTAAATGGTCGGGGCGGCAAGATTCGAACTTGCGACCCCCTGTTCCCAAAACAGGTGCGCTACCAGGCTGCGCTACGCCCCGAACAAGCGTGGGTTTTATATATTTATGCGCGCAGGGCAAGCCCTGTTTTTGCGCAAATGTCAGTTAGTTTTGAAAAAATCGTGCGATACAATATCGCCGGGCCGAATGCCAAGCTCTCGGGCGCGTCCCCCGCGCAGCTCAACGACAGCAGCCACAGGCGCTTCTGATGATGACAGCCGCAAAGAATAGGGTTTTGCGCCATGTTCGATCTTTAAAACACGGCCGTTGGGACGCACAAACAGGATATCGAGCGGAATCCCCGTGTTTTTCATCCAGATTGTTGCGACTTTCGGCTTAGCAAACTCAAAAAGCATGCCCGCATCATCGGCAACGCCGTCGCGATACATCATACCGCGCGCCTGAAGCTCGTCCGTATCGGCGACTTCAACCGTAAACACATGGGCCTTATCTTTAGACTGAATCGTGAGTTTTTCTTTCGGCCCGAAATCAAGCGGTTTGGGCTCACCGGCTTGCGCATAAGCAGGCGCGGAGAAAAGCATGAAAACAGCAGAAATAAGGATAAAGATTCTTGTCATGATTTACCTTTAAGACCAAAGCCGCGGCGATGCAATCATCGTTAACGGCTATCGCAACGCCCCCCGAACAAAATTGCGAAAACCGCATGCACAAGCCCGGAAATATTGCTCAAATAATATCAGGTCCTTTTAATATCACCTTGATTTAAGATTCAATACTGCCAGTGTTTGAATTTAACCCTTAGTAACGGATACATAACTCCTTGTCGGACCCGGTCTCAGTTCCAATAACGCGCAATCTTGTCCTTATCGGCGGGGGGCATACCCATGCGCTTGTCTTAAGGGGATGGGCAATGAATCCCGCGCCAGGCGTCAGCGTGACCGTGGTGAACCCGCAAGCCAAAGCGCCTTACACCGGTATGCTCCCGGGGTTTATCGCAGGACATTATGACCGCAGCGCGCTTGATATAGACTTGGTAAAACTCGCAAGACGGGCCGGAGCCCGGTTAATAACTGACTTTGCGACCGGGATTGATGTTGCAGGAAAACAGGTGAGCCTGGCAGAGCGGCCGGACATTGCTTATGACACGCTGTCTGTGGATATTGGAATCACGACGAAATTGCCGATAATCGCCGGCGCTGCGCAGCACGCGGTTTCGGCAAAACCCCTCGGACCTTTTGCCAATCAGTGGGAAGCCTTTTTAACGCGGTCCAAGCGCGATGAGGTGACGCCGCAAATTGCAGTCATCGGCGGCGGCGTTGCGGGGGTCGAACTCGCTTTGGCCATGGCTTATCGGGTCCAATCTGAAGGTTTTGAAACCACGCCGGTCAAATTGATTGAAGCCAAGCCGGATATTCTTCGCGAAACAGGCTCAGCGGTGCGGCGCAAATTACGCCGTGAGCTCAATCACTACGGTATTAATGTCATCACAAATGCACGCGTTAAAAAAATCACAGCAAGCGGCATGGCCTTTGAGGCGGGTCTTAAAGATGTGCAGGCTAATTTCGTCGTTACGGCCACAGGCGCCCGGCCTCATAACTGGCTCAGCGAAACGGGGCTCAAACTCCATGAAGGCTATATCGAGGTTGACGACCGATTACGGTCAATAAATACGCCCGGCATTTTTGCCGCCGGGGATTGCGCGCATATGGCGTTCGCCCCGCGCCCCAAAGCCGGAGTCTTCGCCGTGCGTCAGGCCCCTGTCCTGCTTAATAATCTGCGAGCCGATTTATCGGGTCGTAAAATGCGGCTTTATCGACCGCAAAAATCTTATTTGAAGCTCATTTCAACAGGGCGAAAGTCAGCGATAACAGACAAATGGGGATTGGCACCGAAAGGAAAGTTTATCTGGCGACTGAAGGACAAAATTGATCGGGACTTTATGGATCAGTTTCAAATGACGCCTTAATTACAATATTGATGACGGCAATCGGCGGTTCATTTGACGCGTCAGGGCTTAATCACGGTTGATTTCAGGTCGATTTCACTATCGACAAGCTTTTGTTTATCCAAGTTCGCGCCTTTGGTCAGCGACATTTTCCCGAACATGAAATCGCGCGGCGCATTAACGGCGTCTACGGCGATAAATTTATCGTCTTTGAAGTAAAACGCCGCAAAGCTGCGCCCGCTTTCATTATTGCCGCGAATGATCACATCGTCATAACCGGATGACAGGCCCGCAATTTGCAGTTTTAAATCAAATTGATCCGACCAAAACCATGGCAGGCTGTTATAGGGTTTCGGATTGCCGGTAATGTGCGCAGCCACGGTTTTGCCCTGCTCTGTCGCGTTGGGAACGCTTTCCAATCTGATATGATTATCATAAATCGGATTGTGGTGCCATGTTACGTCGCCTGCCGCATAAATATCCGGGTCCGATGTTTGGCAAAATTCATTAACCGCAATCCCGTTGCCTATTGTTAATCCCGCCGCTTCCGCCAAGTCTGTGTTTGGAATAACACCGATGCCGATAATGACCATGTCAGCAGGCAGCGTCTTATCGCATGCGGTGATAACATTGAGCCTGTCTTTGGAGGCTTGGATTTCAGCCGCCATGACATTTTCTAAAATCTGCACACCTTCCTCGGTATGGATGCGCCGATAAAAATCCGACATGACCGGCGCGGTGACGCGCTGCAAAATGCGCGGCATGGCTTCTAAAACTGTGACGTTCAAGCCTTGCTTTCGCAGTGACGCTGCAGTCTCCAAACCGATATAGCCGCCGCCGATAATGACAGCCGTTTTGGCGGTTTGAGCGCGCGCTTTAATCGCCGTCACATCAGCGCTGTCACGCAGATAATAAACGCCGGCCAAATCTTCACCCGAAACCGGCAAGCGCCGCACCCGCGCTCCCGTCGCCAGCACGAGCTTGTCATAGGTCAAGGCATGACCGTCATCGGTCAGTACGGTTTTGGCCTTGCGATCGATCGCGCCGACCCGCGTTGACAGGCGCATAGAAATATCGGCGCCGGCGTAAGTTGCCGCCGGACGGATTAAAATATCATCGATTGATTTCTCACCTGACAGGAAGTCTTTGGACAGAGGCGGACGGTGATAAGGCAGCGGTGCTTCGTCGCCTATGACTGTCACAACGCCTGCATAGCCGGCTTGGCGCAGGCTCACCGCCGTTTGCGACCCGGCATGGGACGCGCCGATAATTATGACGCCGCCGCTCACGGCCGGTTCCGCTTCACGCCCAAGACAACGCCGAGCACGGCGTTGGCCGCTTCGAACAGATTTGACCCCGGCGGGAAGATAGCGTCCACGCCCGCGTCGCGTAAAAATTTAAAATCTTGCTCCGGGATGACGCCGCCGACGACGACTTTAATGTGTGACGCGCCGATTTTATCAAGTTCTGATATCAACGCCGGAACAAGCGTTTTATGACCGGCCGCGAGTGACGATACACCGACGACATCAGCCCCGTTTTCAAGAGCAAGCTCTGCCACTTCCGCAGGCGTTTCAAACAGGTCGGTAATGTCGACTTTAAAGCCCATATCCGCAAAGCCGGAAGCTACAACTTTCGCCCCGCGATCATGACCGTCTTGGCCCATTTTCGCGACAAGGAGTTGCGGGTCCCGGCCGTGCTCGGCATTAAAATCACCAATGCGGGTTTGGATATTTTGAAAGCTCGGATCGTCTTTGTTTAAGTCCGCATAAACCCCCGACAGAACGCGGGTGACGGCCTTATGCCGGCCGAAGACAGCTTCCATAGCCTTCGTAATTTCGCCCAGAGTTGCCCGCGCTTTGGCGGCGGTCACGGCGGCCGCGAGCAGGTTGCCCTCGCCCGTTTTGGCTGCGTTTGTGAGCGCGGCAAGCGCTTCTTCTACCGCCTTGGGATTACGCGTCTTGCGGATTTGCGCAAGGCTTTGTATTTGGCCGGCACGCACGGCGTCATTGTCGATTTCCAAAATTTCAACCGGGTCTTCATCTTCCAAAGCGTAGCGGTTCACCCCGACGATGACATCTTCGCCGCCGTCAATACGCGATTGTTTCGTCAGGGCGGCGCGTTCAATGTTAAGCTTGGGCAGACCGCTCTCAATCGCTTTCGTCATGCCGCCGAGCGCTTCGACCTCATCGATCATAGCCCAAGCTTTCTCCGCCATTTGCGCGGTCAGGCTTTCGACATAATAAGACCCTGCGAGCGGGTCGACCACGCGGGTAATCCCGGTTTCATGCTGCAAAATCAGCTGCGTATTACGGGCAAGGCGCGCAGACGTTTCCGTCGGCAAGGCAATCGCCTCATCAAAGGCATTGGTATGCAAGGATTGCGTCCCGCCGAGCGTTGCCGCCATGGCCTCAACCGTTGTGCGCACAACATTATTGTATGGGTCCTGCATGGTCAGGGACACGCCGGAGGTTTGGCAATGTGTGCGCAGCATTTTGGAACGCTCTGACTTGGCCCCGAAATCCGTCATAATTTTTGACCACATTTGCCGGGCGGCGCGCAGCTTGGCGACTTCCATAAACATATCAGGGCCGATGCAGAAAAAGAAGGACAGACGGCCGGCAAAGGCGTCTACGTCAAGCCCCTTGGCAAGCGCCGTGCGCACATATTCCATCCCGTCGGCGAGCGTGTAAGCCAGTTCTTGCGTCAGGGTCGCACCGGCTTCCTGCATGTGATAGCCGGAAATAGAAATGGAATTAAATTTCGGCATTTCATTGGACGTATATTCAATAATATCGCCGATAATCCGCATGCTGGGCGCGGGCGGATAGATGTAAGTATTGCGCACCATGAACTCTTTGAGGACATCGTTTTGAATAGTGCCTGAGAGCTTCGCCGTATCGACGCCCTGCTCTTGCCCCGCCACGATAAACATGGCCAGCACCGGAATAACCGCGCCGTTCATGGTCATAGAGACCGACATTTTATCCAGCGGTATGCCTTCAAACAGGATTTTCATATCCTCGACAGAATCGATAGCCACGCCGGCTTTACCGACATCGCCGCGCACGCGCGGATGATCAGAATCATAGCCCCGATGGGTTGCCAAATCGAAAGCAACTGACAGGCCTTTTTGCCCGGCGGCAAGGTTCTTGCGATAAAAAGCGTTTGATTCCTGCGCGGTCGAAAAGCCCGC
>CALLVD010000111.1 GCA_938010385.1 uncultured Robiginitomaculum sp. | reverse complement strand
CGAGCGCATTATCGTCGGTGAGGTTCGTGGGCCCGAAGCGTTTGACCTTTTGCAGGCCATGAATACGGGTCATGATGGCTCAATGGGAACGCTCCATGCCAACTCGCCGCGCGAAGCTTTGTCTCGTATGGAATCCATGATTACTATGGGCGGCTTTAACCTGCCGATGAAGACAATTCGCGAAATGATTACAGGTTCTGTTGATGTTATTGTGCAGGCGGCGCGTCTGCGTGACGGGTCTCGCCGTATTACCAAAATTACAGAAGTTATTGGGATGGAAGGGGACGTTATCGTGACCCAAGATCTGATTTCTTATGAAATGGATGGCGAGGACGCGAACGGCAAAATTATCGGCGAACATAAATCAACCGGTATTGCCCGCCCGAATTTCTGGGACCGCGCCCGTTACTTCAACCTCGAAAAAGATCTGGCCGAAGCGCTGGATGCGGCCGGAACGTAAGTCGTGGATGAAAGTACTATATTAGCCGCCGCCGGGGCCGGGATTGTTTTAATCCTCGGCTATCTGGCAATGTCCGGCGGCAGCGGCGCAAACGCCAAGCGTAAAAATGCAATTGTGAACAGCGGCAAACCCGTTAAGTCAGGCATTTTTGCATTTTTAAAATCCGAAGATAATTCAAATCGCCGTAAACAGATTGAAGCCTCTCTGGGCGATCTGGAAATGCGTACCAGAGACAAAGAAAAAGCGCGTAAAACTCTGAAGGCGAAACTCATTCAGGCCGATTGGTCTATGACGGCGCAGACCTTTATGATGGTTTCGGTAATATTGGGCGTCATTGCCGCTGCCGGGGCCTTCCTTGCAAAAGCGCCTTTACTGATCGTTGCCGGTATCGGCATTGTTGTCGGGTTTGGTTTGCCGCGTTGGTTCCTGAATATGGTTGTTACCCGCCGCCAAAAAAAGTTTACAGAGCATTTCTCAGACGCCATGGACATTATCGTTCGCGGCGTTCGCACCGGCTTGCCGCTGGGCGATTGTTTGAAAATTATCGCCCATGAAAGCCCTGAGCCTGTCCAAACTGAATTTCGTCTGGTCGTCGAAGCCGAAGGCGTCGGCGTGCCGATTGAGACCTGTCTGGAGCGCATGTATGATCGCATGCCGCTGTCGGAAGTAAAATTCTTCTCAACCGTTTTGAATATTCAGCGCTCAACAGGCGGTAATTTGGGCGAGGCTTTGGCTAATTTGTCCAACGTGCTGCGCGGCCGCAAAATGCTGCGCGAAAAAATTAAAGCGCTGGCCGCTGAAGCGAAAGCGTCAGCGATGATTATCGGCGCGCTGCCGCCCGGCGTTATGGTCCTCGTAACCATGATGGCTCCGGATTACATGACAGAACTTTACACGACGAAAACGGGTCACAGAAATCTGATGATTGGCGCAGCCATGATGGTTTCCGGTACGCTGGTCATGCGTAAAATGATTAACTTTAAGATCTAGGACGCAAGGACATGGAAGCAGGCACAGTAGAAATGTACACCACCGCCGGCAGCTTGCTGGTGGCGCTGATGTTTGCGGCAACCCTGTACACGATTTTTGCCCCCATGCTCGCCGGGGATAAGCAGAAAAAACGTATGAAGGCGGTGACGTCGGAACGCGATACAATGCGGCGGCAGCGTATGGACGCTCTGCAAAACCAAGGCTCTTTACGCTCCAATGATGACGGGTTTGTTAAGCGCACCGTAGACAAGCTCAGTCTTGAAAGATTGCTGGCTGCGCCGGAGCTGCGTGATAAACTAATGCAGGCCGGTTATCGCGGAACGCGGCCGATGCAAACCTTTTACTTCTTCCGTTTGGCGGCTCCGATTGTTTTGGGTGTTGTCGGCTTTTTATACTTTATCGTTTTAAACCCGGCCGGCTGGCCGATGAGCCGAAGCGCCTTTGCGACCGTTGCCGCGGCATTATTCGGTTATTACGCGCCCGGAATTTATATTAAAAATGTCGCGTCAAAGCGTCAGGCATCGATTATGCCGGCCTTTCCGGACGCGCTGGACCTGCTGTTGATTTGTGTGGAATCCGGCATGTCGATTGAACTGGCCTTTGGCAAAGTGGCCGGCGAAATGGCAACCTCATCGATAGAGCTGGCCGAAGAATTATCATTAACGACGGCAGAGCTGTCTTATCTGCAATCGCGCCGCCAAGCTTATGAAAATCTGGCGCGTCGCAACAATCACCCCGGCATTAAGTCCGTGGCAACAGCGCTTGTTCAGTCAGAGCGTTACGGTACGCCCCTCGGTTCAACATTGCGCACCATGGCGAATGAAAACCGCGAAATGCGCATTATGGCTGCGGAGAAAAAAGCGGCGGCCCTGCCGGCCAAGCTGACAGTTCCGATGATCCTGTTCTTCCTGCCGGTCCTCTTTATCGTTATTCTGACCCCGGCGGCCATGCGTCTGGGCGGCGCCTTTTAGGCAGGCTTAAATCTCTACCGAATAAAAAAAAGCGCTCTGAATGTCAGGGCGCTTTTTTCATGATTGATTAGAGGCGGGCGGTTATTCGCGGCGTCTGGCCGGGGCGCGGTAGCCTTGCGGCGCGCTATAGCCGCCGGGCGCAGCCGCCGGATATTGGCCTTGCTGCGCATAAGGGTTTTGCGGAGCATATTGTCCGCGCGGCGGCGCGCCGCGATTTTGCTGCGCGCGCATCTGAGCCTGCTGCGCGGCGGCGCGGGCCTCGGCCTCAGCTTGGGCCTGCGCTTGGGCATTAATTTGCGCGGCGCGGGCCTGCATCTGCGCGTAGGTCGGGCGATTTTCCGGAGCCGGCGCCGTTTTCGGCGCAACGGATTGGCCTATGCGCGAGAGCACGTTTTGCTGCGCGGCAATCTCATTTTGACTTATGGGTATCGTGCGCTTGGCGCCGCCGCTTTCCTGCATGCGCCGCGCCGCCGCCATCGCCGCTTCGCGCGCGCCGCCGCCTTGAACCGAGACATTCGGTGCGGTAGGCGGCAGGTAAGCTTGCGCGCCGGGCTGCGCGGCAGAATATCTTTGCGTTTGCGGATAGCCCTTTGCAGGGCGCGCCGGGGCCTGCTGCGGACGGGAAACAGGCCGCGGAGCGGCTTGCACAGGGCGCTGCGGTTGTGCGGCCGCTTCAGGCTGCGCAAGCGCTTCATAGGTGCGCCCGCCGCCGCGCATGGATTTCAAATAAGCCAGATTGTTTTCCGCGCCGTCTGCGTTTAAATCCTCGCGGGCCAAACTTTCCGCTTCGTCATATTTTCCCTGAAGGCCTAAGACCAGCGCCAGATTTTGGCGCACATGGGCGGAGGCTTGCGGATTGGCGGCCGCGCGGCGCAGCCAAATTTCTGCCGTGCGCGGATCGCCTTCCAGCGCATAGGACAGACCGACATTGGCTAAAATATTGGAGTCATTGGGGGCAAGTGCCAAGGCGCGGCCATAATGATCGCGCGCTTTGGTAAACTGCCCGATTTGATCGTGAGCCGCGCCCATAAGCGACCAAAGCCGCGCATTGTTCGGGTTTTGCCGCACGCCTTGGGACAGCGGCGCGATAGCGCGCTTGCCTTGCTCCAGTGCGACCAGGCCGGCGGCATATTCGGCCAGCAAATTTGTGTCGCGGGGATAGAGCGCGCGGGCGGTTTTGGCAATCTCCAGGGCTTGGGACGGATTGCCCATTTTGCGCAAGGTCGACGACAGCTTCATCGCGGCTTCAAGGTCTCCGGGATTGAGGTCATATTCACGCGACCAAAAGGCCGCCTGAGCAAACAAATCTTGGGTCTCAACCGCCTCGCGCTCAAGTTGGGTGCGAGGCTGATATTGGCTTGCGCCCATCGTATCGGCCATTTCCTGTTCCGCCGGCGTATATTTTGTTGCTGCGCAGCCGGTCAGGACAATCACAGAGGCGGATAGAAGTGCAAGCTTGGAAAATTTCGTAAGGGGATAAGACATGAAACGGGCTCTTGGTTAGCAAGGCGTTAAGAATTGCGCCGTTTCGGTCAATATTTGGTTAACAAAGCTGGCGCGGCGCATGAAATAACAGTAAGCCAAGAGCATGAATTTTGCGCTTCATATGCGCGTTGACAGGATGAAACTATGACCGATTGCTTTGCCGACAGCCGCGATGACACGACTGTTCCGATTTACATTGCAGCCCCGGACAGTGCGCAGTCTGTCAAAACAATAATGCCGGATGATTTGGCCAAAGCGGCGTCCGGCCGCATGTTTGAAGGCCAATCGTCGGAAGTCTTGGTTTTGCGCAATGATGCCGGCGGCGTTATCGGCGTTCTGGCCGGCGCCGGAGCGCAAGAAGACAGCGCGCTCGGCGCGATGTCTGCCGGCCGTTTGCCTCGCATTCTGCCGGCCGGCCGCTATATGATTGCAGAAAAGCCGGTCAATTGGGACTGGCAACTCCTGGCGATTGCGTGGGGCCTGGGCAGTTATAAATTCACCCGCTATCTTGAGCCGCGCGAAGACCTGCCGCGCTTGGTTCTGACCGGCTTGCACAGCCCGGATGAGACCCGCGCGATAGTCAGTGCGATTAATAACGGTCGCGATTTAATCAACACGCCGGCCGGCGATATGGGCCCCAAAGCCCTGCACGCGGAGACGCAAAAAGTCGCCGAGCGCCACGGCGCGACGGTCACGGCGACAGTCGGGCAAGCTCTGCTGGATGATAATTACCCGATGATTCACGCTGTCGGCCGCGCCGCCCATGAAGCGCCGCGTTTGGTGGAATTTAAATGGGGCAATCCGGAAGACCCCAAACTGACTTTGGTCGGCAAAGGCATCACGTTTGACACCGGCGGGCTGAATATCAAATCGGCGACCGGAGCGCGGATTATGAAAAAAGATATGGGCGGCTCGGCCCACGCCATTGCACTTGCCGATATGATTATGGCTGCCAAATTGCCGGTGCGTTTGCATGTGCTTATAGCCATTGCGGAAAACGCTATTTCTGCCGGGGCTTACCGTCCCGGGGATATTTTACAATCGCGCGAAGGCTTGACCGTCGAGATTGACAATACTGACGCGGAAGGCCGTTTGGTGCTTGGCGATGCGCTGTCTAAGGGCGCAGAAGATAAGCCGGATTTGATGATTGATTTTGCCACGCTGACCGGCGCGGCGCGTGTGGCGCTCGGGCCGACCCTGCCGCCGTTTTTCTGTAACACAGATGATTTGGTTCCGTCAGTGCTGGACAGCGCGGCCCGGCATTTTGACCCGGTCTGGTATATGCCGCTCTGGTCGCCATATTTAAAATATTTATCGTCGCCGATCGCCGATATGAAAAACGCCGGCGGCAGCTTTGCCGGCAGCGTCACGGCCGGATTGTTTCTGCAGCGCTTTGTCAAAGATACGCCGTGGATGCATTTTGACGTCTATGGCTGGAACCCGTCCAAGACGGATTTCGGGCAAGCGGGCGGAGAAATATTCGCCGTGCGCGCGCTCTATGAGTGGATAAAAGCCTCCGGCCTGCCGCGCCGCCGCGATGTATCCGGGCAAAGCTTTTAATCGCTGATAATCTTGTTTGCGAGCAGGCGCTCGATCATCGCGTCATCATAGCCAAGGTTGCGCAGCGTTTCGCGCGTCGCAGAGCCTTTGGCCGGAATATCAAAATCAGTCCTTAAAGCCCGGCTTTCAAATCCGGGGGCAGGGCGCGGGTGAATGAACGGCCCGCTTTGCTTCAGCCCGCCGCGAGCGACGTTTTGCGGATGAGACGCCGCTTCGATATAGGTGAGCACAGGCGTTACGCAGGCATCGCTGCCCTCAAACTTTTGCTCCCAATAGTCGCGGGTCTGCCCCGCAAAAACAGCTTCCAGCTTTTCATGCTGCGCGCGCAAATATTTTAAATCATATTGCCCGCCAAAATCGGCCGCATCGATGCCCAAAACCTCCAGCATTTGCGCAAAGAATTTCGGCTCAAGACAGCCGACTGCCATATATTTTCCGTCCGCCGTTTCATAACAGCGGTAAAACGGACGCGAGCCGTCGAGCAGGTTTGTCTCGCGCCCGGCCTCCCACTGCCCGATGCCGTGCAGGGAATAGACAATGCCCATCATGGACGATGTGCCGTCAATAATCGCGGCGTCAATAACCTCGCCTTTGCCGGTTGTCTTGACGGCATGCAGGGCCGCTAAAATCCCGGTCACCAAAAACAGACTGCCGCCGCCATAATCGCCGACCAGATTAAGCGGCGGGGCCGGCGGCTGCCCGGCCTTGCCCATCGCCTGCAGCGCCCCGGTCAGGCCGATGTAATTGATGTCATGCCCGGCGCGTCCTGCCCAAGGACCGGTCTGTCCCCAGCCGGTCATGCGCGCGTAAATCAGCCTCGGATTGATCGCCAAGCAGTCTTCCGGCCCAACGCCGAGGCGCTCGGTGACGCCCGGCCGGTTGCCTTCGATCAAAATGTCGGCGTGCTTGATAAGGTCCAGCACGATTTTCGTGCCTTCCGGCGTTCGCAAATCAGTAACGATTGAGGTTTTCCCCCGCCTGTCAACAGACGGCAGGCCGCTGCCGGCAAAGCCGCCGCCCGGGCGCTCGACCACGGTGACGTGCGCGCCCATATCGGCCAGCAATTGCCCGGCGTAAGGTCCGGGCCCGATGCCGGCTAGTTCGATTACGCTTACGCCGTCCAGCGGTCCTGCCATGTGCCTGCCTTTATGCATTGTATAGCGGCTTATAGGCTTTGCCCGCGTGTGGGGCAATCCATTGACAGCCCGCCGGCTTGGGGTCAATTTGCGATTATGCCGCTCGCGCCCATACCGATGAAGTCTGCCGTCAAGCGTGCCTGGCAAAGACGGGCCGTTGCGCCTTTGCGCGGCAAGGCGAACGACGCGCCGGCCGCTGTGCCCGCCCCTGTTACTGTGGCGGGCCTGTTCAGCGCGGTCACCGGCCTCGCGCAAGCGGCGCGTATGACCGCCGACGGTCTTGAAAGTCTCGGCTATGACGTCAGGCGCGTTGACGTCACTGCCGCTATCGCCCCGCAACTGCAAAAGCTCAATGAGCGGTTTGATGCCGAGCCTGAAACCGGGCCTGTCATTTTCGTCGTTAACCCGCCGGAGACCTTGGCGGCGCTGGCTTTTTTCGGGCAAAGCGCGCTTAAAGGCCGGACCCGCATCGGCTATTGGGTTTACGAGCTTGATATTGCGCCGCGTGACTGGACGAGTCAGGCGGATTACTTTCACCACATCTGGGCGCCAAGTCCTCACGCAGCCGGCGCGCTGAAAAATGCGAAAATCAAAGCGCACATGGTGCCTTATCCCATCCCGATCTGGCCAAACGGCCTGATTGCGCCCGAGCCGTCAGACATTTTTACCGTCATCAGCTTTGCTGACACGCAATCCTCGCTGCGCCGCAAAAACCCGCTCGGCAGTATTGCGGCCTTCACCCGCGCCTTTCCCGGTCAGGATGACGCGGCGCTGATAATTAAGCTGTCAAACGCCGACCGGGCAATGCCGGCGAATATGGCGGCGCTTGAGGCCGCATGCGACGCCGATCCGCGCATTACGCTCAATACCGACGTGCTGACGCGGGAAAATGTGGCGGTTTTACTTTCGCGCTGTGATGTGTTTCTCAGCCTCCACCGGGCGGAAGGTTATGGCCTCTTGGTTATTGAAGCCATGCTGCAAGGGCTGGATACAGTCTTCACGACCGGTAGCTCGACACAGGTTTTCGGCAAGCTGAAAGCCGCGCATATGGTCAGCGCTTCGCCGTGCCGCAGTGATGACCGGCTGTATAAAAACGGAGCCTGGCTGGACCCTGATTTAGATGAGGCGGCCAAGGCGCTGAGAGCCTCTTATGCGCGGTTTAAATCACGGGGACGCGATGCTGCGCTTCGCGCCGACATTCGGCGCGCCGCAAGCGAAACCGTGTCTCCGCAGCGCTTTGAGCGCTATTATGGCCCAATTTTGCGGCAAAGCGGTTTGGTTAAAGTCCAATCTGCGTAAACCTTTGCTGATGCACTTGCGGTTGAGCATTAACGATGCCCTGCCGCGTGCCGGTTGAATAACAGCCAAATAGCAGTGCTTTTCCCTGAAATTCCTTGCCATTTGCATGCCCGCAGAATAGGTGAAGCCAAACTCTTGTTTTGACAAACCAAATGTAGAAAATGAAGTGGGCACAATCATGAAAACAGCATTCATCACGGGCATTACCGGGCAAGACGGCGCGTATCTGGCCGAGCATCTGCTTAATAACGGCTACCGCGTTGTCGGCGGCGTGCGCCGCTCCTCTGCGGCCAATACTTGGCGCATTGAAGAGCTTGGTATTTTGGACAAGGTCGAGCTGGTCGCGTATGACCTGCTGGACCCGCACATCACCTCCGCCATTATTCGTAAATATCAGCCTGACGAAGTTTATAACCTCGCCGCGCAAAGTTTTGTCGGAACCTCTTTTGATCAGCCCGCTTACACGCTGAAAGTGGACGCGCTTGGTGTGGTTTACCTGCTCGAAGCTATCCGTACAGAAAAGCCGGATGCGCGTTTCTATCAGGCGTCGACCTCTGAAATGTTCGGTTTGGTTCAGGCCGTGCCGCAAAAAGAAGATACGCCGTTCTACCCGCGCTCGCCTTACGGCGTTGCCAAGCTGGCCGCGCATTGGATGACGATTAATTACCGTGAGAGCTACGATATGTATGCGTGCTCCGGTATTCTGTTTAACCACGAATCGCCGCTGCGCGGTCCTGAGTTTGTGACCCGCAAAATCACTATCGGTCTGGCCGAAGTGATGGAAGGCCGCGAAGCCGCCGTTCAGCTCGGCAATATGGACGCGAAACGTGATTGGGGCTTTGCCGGCGACTATATCAAAGGCATGCACCTCATGCTGCAACAGGACAAAGCTGACGAGTATGTCCTGTCTACCGGTGAAACCTACGAAGTGCGGGAGTTTGTAACCCGCGCGGCCGAGGCTATCGGTTTTGACGCCGAGTGGGAAGGCAGCGAGATCGACGAAAAGCTGCGCGATAAGAAAACCGGCAAAGTGATTGTCGAAGTGAACCCGCAGTTCTTCCGTCCGTGTGAAGTTGATCTGCTGATTGGCTCGCCCGCCAAAGCTGACAAAAATCTCGGCTGGAAGCGTGAAGTTTCTTTCGCCAATCTTGTGCAGATGATGGCTGAAAAAGACTTAGACCGCGTGCGATCCGGCAAGCCGCTTTATAACGCAATCGGCTAATCAATACGAAGCGGCCGGCCGCGGCGCGTTCCATCGCGCCGCGCCGCCGACTTGCGGCTTTGAGGGGGGCTTTCATGGCGAATAAAATCAGGCACTTGATTGTTCCCGGCATGGCAAAATCCGGCACCACATTTATGTGGGACCAATTTGTTAATCGCACGGACCGGGTCAATTTTTATCCGGGTAAAGAAATCGGCTATCTCGCGGTCGGTAATGACATAGATGCCTATGAAAATTTCTTTTCCACCAAAGATAACAGCAAGGTTTATATCGATGCGACGCCGCAATATGGTGATACCTATAAGGAATTCGCTGAGAACGCCAAAGCCTGTTTGAAGGACCGCGAAACGCAGGTTATTTTCTGTCTGCGCGATCCGATTGCGCGCGCGTTTTCTCACTACCGCCATGATCTTTCGACGCATTTTTGGTCCAGCGCCATGGGGGATTATTCCTTCTTTTCCGAAGGCGCGCTGCGCCGCTATGTGCGCCCGTATAATGACATTGTAAAAACACTGATCAATACATTTGGCGCGGAAAATGTTCACGGTTACAGCTTCAAGCAATCCAAGGAGAAGCTGCCTGCCAAGGTCTTAAAGTTTATGGGTCTGCCGAAAAGCTGGAAACTTGATCTTAATATCAACCCGGCGCCGGGCGGCGGTCTGCCCCGCGTTGTCTATGATCAGCACCGCTCAACAATGATTGAGCAAGACGGCGCCATTTATAAGCTGCCGGCAGAATCCCTGCTGATTTGTACAAATTTATTTACGCACATTATTCACAAATATCCGCCGGATTTGGCGCGTAAATTTACCTCCCATTCGTCCAATTGGACCAAGGAGCTCGACCGCGCAAAATTCGGAAAAACATGGACAGCGATACAAAAAGACTATGACGCGGCCATGAAGGCGCTGGGTATGGAGCAAGAGGATTTAGCCCGCACAGGCGTCATCCCGTATAAGAGCGAAATGCCCATTCCCGCCGATGTTTTGAAAACCCTTGAAAAAGTCGGGACAACCCAAGCGCTGTCGTCAAAAATTTACAAAGAAAGCGC
>CALLVD010000110.1 GCA_938010385.1 uncultured Robiginitomaculum sp. | reverse complement strand
CCCTGACCCTTGCTTTTGCCGGCTCTGCCATGGCGGCGGATGTAAATACTTACCGCCCCGGACAGGTCTATGCGGCGGCGCCTATGCCGAGCGCTGATGTTTGCGCGATGCAGTGCAGCGGGACGGCGCAGTGTTATGGCTGGAATTTCCTGCGCAGCGGTAATCCTGACGGTTCGGGCATGTGCGAGCTTAATGCGACGAGCGCGGCCGCTGTCGGCCATCCTTACGCCATTTCGGGCAGTAATGGCGGGCGGACCTATGGCGCGTCCAATGTGGTTCGAGGTCAATCGCGCACCTTCCGCATCGGCAATCCGCAAGCCGCAATGCCGGCCGCGCCGGTCATAGCCGCGCGCGCGCAAACCGCGCCGCAGCGCCGCGCTGCTCCCGCGCCCGTAGTTCGCAAACGCACTTATGCCCCGCAGACGCGCCCGCAAGGCCCGGCCCCTGCGCCGCAAGCGCGCCCTCAACCGCGCCCTGCACCTGCTGCAGAGCAAATGAGCTTAACGCAGCAGCAAGCCATGCAAATCGCGGCGAAACAAAACGCAGCGCGCGCCGCTGCCCCTGCGCAGGCGCGCGCGGCGACCCCGCAAACACCGCAGCTGCAGCAAGCCTCCACGCCGCGCCGCCCCGCAGCGGCCCCGCAAACGCCCTATGCCCGCGCGCCCATGCCGCCGCAAGCCGCCGCAGCGCAGGCCGGATATCCGGCCGCCCGCCCGCAGCCGCAGATGATGCAGCCACAGCCTGCGCCGCGAGCGCCACTTTACGGATCCTTGTATGACGCGCCTGTCGCTGACGGGCCAAGCTCCGGTCAGGCTGTTGCGGCCTTCGGACGCCGCTTAAACCGCGCCAAAGCGGCGGCGGCCCAAAAATCAGTTACGCCGCCAATGCTAAGCGAGACAACACCTGTCGACCCGAACGCGCCGGTCTCTACCGCTGCGCCGGTTAAGCCCGTTGAAAAATCAAGTTTGGAGATGGCCGGTCCGGCCCCGCGCTAAGCCCTATGTCGCGGCTTTGGTCGCGGCATATCGCAGGCCCATCAGCGCCAATCGCGCCCAGGCAAAGACAACGAACATCACAAATGTGACGGTCAGTGCCGTCAAAACGGCGTTGCTGAAGGCGTCTGCCTGCAGTCCGATAATCGCGACTGTAACCTGCGCGCCGGCAACGGCCGTAATAATGCCGAGATAAGCCCAAAACCCGCTCCAATAAAAATTGGTCACTTTGCCTTTGCGCGGAAACCGCACGGCCGGCCAATAAAACGCGGACGCAAACAGGATTGTCACCGCCAACATAATCAAGGCGGGCGTTAACATCGGTGTGTTCAGCGTTTCAAACATGGGCGTCTCTCTCTTGTAAAGACATCCCGTTTCAAGAAGCGCGCCGGTTCGCCCGCTTGCCCGATAAAATGTCTTAACAAAAGATTAACGCGAAAGACCCGCGTCCGGCAAGGGCGGTTAGCTGCGCTCTTTGACCGTCAAAAACCGTATGTCCGGATTTTTTTCCTGTGCATATCCGATATCCCACGCCGATTTGCCCAGCAGGACCGACGCGCCGTCCAAATCCGTCGCCATAGCGCCTTGGTTTTTCGCGGCAAAATCGTCGAGCAGTTTTTCGTCATCCGCCGCCAGCCAGCGCGCGGTGGAGAACATTCCGGTCTCAAATGTGACTTCGATTTTATACTCAGTTTTGATCCGCTCTGCCATCACATCAATTTGCAGGCTGCCCACCGCGCCGACAATCATATCCGCCCCCATCGCCGGCTTGAATAATTGCGTCACGCCTTCTTCGGCGAGGGACTCCAGCGCCTTGCGTAAGTGCTTGGCCTTAAGCGGGTCTTTCGGACGGGCGCGGCGCAGAATTTCAGGCGCAAAATTGGGAATGCCCGCAAATTTAATCTTGCCGGTTTCCGAAAGGCTGTCCCCCACACGCAGCGCGCCATGGTTGGGCACACCCATAATATCGCCGCCGAAAGCGTTTTCCGCCAGTTCGCGATCTTGGGCGAAAAACATGATGGGGTTGTGCACGGATATAGTCTTATTCTCTGTAGTCTTGAGCTTCATGCCCCGCTTAAACACGCCGGAGACAAGGCGCACAAAGGCAACCCGGTCTCTGTGATTAGGGTCCATATTGGCCTGCACTTTAAAGACAAATCCGGACACTTCTTTGGCCGTCGGTTCAATCTCGGTTTTCTGCCCGGCCTTGACGGCGCTTTCGGGCTGCGGGCCGGGAATGAATTCGGCCAGCGCGTCGATTAATTGGCGCACGCCATATTTACGCAAGGCCGAGCCGAAATAGACCGGTGACATGTCTCCGTCTTTAAAGGCCTGAATATCAAATTCGCCATATTCTTTAGCCAGCTCAGCTTCCTCGATAAACTCTTCGAGCAATTGTTCGTTCTCCACCGCCTCGGCCATGCTGTTTCCTGACAGGCTGACAGGGTCAGGCTGCACATCGGCATTGGCTGAAAACGGGTAGAATTTATCGCTGCGCAAATCGGCCACGCCGCGAAACCGGTTGCCGGACCCGCAGGGCCACTGCATCGGCACAACGTCTAAGGCCAGCTTTCCTTCAATCTCGGCCAAAGTTTCAAACGGGTCGCGGGCTTCGCGGTCAAATTTATTGATGAAAGTCACAATCGGAATAGAGCGCAGCCGGCAAACTTCAAACAGTTTCAGCGTTTGCGGCTCAATCCCCTTAGCGGCGTCCAGCACCATAATCGCGCTGTCAGCGGCGGTCAGCGTTCGGTAGGTATCCTCAGAGAAGTCTTCATGACCCGGCGTGTCGAGCAGGTTAAAAGTCAGGCCCGCATGCTCAAATGTCATCACGGATGAGGACACCGAGATGCCCCGTTCCTGCTCAATCTTCATCCAGTCAGATTGGGTGCGCCGCGCAGCGCCGCGAGCCGCCACTTTACCGGCCTGATGAATCGCGCCGGCGGTCAACAACATAGTTTCCGTCAGCGTTGTTTTACCCGCATCCGGATGGGAAATAATCGCAAAGACGCGGCGCAGTTCAGATTCATTTTTGGACATAGGCGCGGTTTAAGCGCCCGCGCACGGGGATGCAAGGACCTTAGCCGCTTGTAAACTTGGTCATAACGTAAAAGCCGGCGGCGGCGCATGTACCGGTTAAAACGGTCCCCCACATTGTATCAATGACCAGCACTTTGACCGGCCAATCCTTCAAGGTCGCGTAATTGGTAAACTCATAGGTCGCGTAGCAGAAAAACCCAAACAGCGCGCCATTGATAAATGCCGTGCTTGTTTGTCCGGTAGCTATCGCGGGACGCACCGCAAAATAGACGATACCGGCAATATACATGACATAGAAAAGCGCGATGGGCCCAAACGCCATGTTTTTAGCCAGAAGATGACCGAGATTTTTAAAATAAACGCCGCGCGCGACTTTAGTAATCCAGACCATATCGATTGCAAAAAACACAACCATTGTGGCGATATAAGCGATAACATAATTCATGACGGCTCCCTCTTTGGAATTACTACGCACCGGAGGGTCATAAAGTTGCCTGTCAGTCTTTAAACAGGGGCTCCGTCAGGAAATGCCGTCCTTCGCGGTCTTCGATTTCTATGGTCCACAAGTCCGGGTCAAAGCGCGCGCGTTTACGTATTGTCTCATCAATTACGCGCTCTGCCCCTTCTGCTACGCATCGATAGCCGCGCTCGCCGTCAAAGTTTCGCTCCGGCGCATAGAGACTGGCCTGACCGTCCGGCGTACGCACTTTGACCAACGCAACGCCCCCGTCCGGATCTCCCTTTTGCGCAATATAGACAAAAGCCCCCGACGCTTGCGCGCGGCGAATGAGGGCCGCAGCCCAGATATGGGTCTTAATTCGGACGCTCATTTAGGAAAACAGTCCTTTTTCGCCTTGCGCGCGAAATGAAATGCCGCCGGGCCCTTGGTTTGGCATCGGGCTTGCAATGTTTGGTTTTGATTAATCATAAGGCCTAAAACATGTTTCATAATAAGCGAATTTTAAGTGCTTCCGCTCTCATCACAGCGATCTTTGCCGCGTTATTCTTGACCTTCGCCGCACCGACGGCCCGCGCTGCCGTTGTTCCGGGCGCGGATTTGTCGACAGGCGTCAGCAAAACCGTATCAGCGAGTTTGGCGCAGATTACAGGTAAAGACGAGCTTATACTCGATCATCTGACAGGCAAAGCAGAGTTTACCTTTGATATTCCCGCCGGTGACTATGCGGAGGATTTACGGCTTAAAATCCGAGCGCTCCCACAAGGTGATGTGGACCGTAACGCCAAAATTATGGTTCGGTTTAATTCAGGTAAACCTGTGCCTGTGTCCAGTCGCGGCAACGGATTTTCCGCAGAAATTAAACTCTCGGGCGGGCGGGTTCGCAGTCAGGGTAACGTCATAACGCTGACATATACGGGCGCGAATGCGGCTGTGTGTACCGGCACAGATCATGGCAAATGGGTCATCGATTTAAAATCAAGCCGCCTGAGCGCAGATGTTCGCTCTAAAAAGGCCGGTTATCAAATCGCCCATATTGAACCGCGTCTGGCGCACCCGATGACAGCGCCCCGCTCGGTCGCTATCATTGCAAAAGGCAGCGACAAGACGGGTTTGGAAGCTCTTACCGCGCAAGCCATCGGATTGCGGGTTCAGGACATACCGACATTCAAACTGCGTGACAGCGCGGCTGATCTGAAAATATATGTCGGTACACGGTCCCAACTTGGCCGCATTATTAAAGACGTGGATATCGCCGCGGATAAGCGTCCGGTTATTGGCGTTCAGACCGTCGCGCGCAAACCGCAACTGATCATCACGTCGGACACGCAAGGTGAGCTTAAAGCCCTTGTTCAAAGCTTTGCCCACGCGCATCTTCCGCGCTCTCGCCGCGCGCGTGTGTCTCTGTCCGAGATAAAAGTGCAAATGCCTTTCTCCTATGAAACAGTGAAACCGGTCAGGGGAAAAACATCATGGAGCAATCTTGGCGCAGGAAATTTCGCATACGGTCTCAACCCGTCACCGATGCAGGCCAATTTCAAGGTCAGCAATGCGCAAATGTCGACGGGCGAGCTGCGCTTAGGTCTGTCTAAATCTGTTGATATTGCGGACACATCCCGCGTGGCCGTTTCTTTAAATGGCAAGCCGCTCGGCTTTACCAAAATGGATAAGCTCAGCAAAACCGTGGCTTTTCCGTTCCCGGCCGGCAGCTTGATGTCCGGCAATAATGAAATCACGGTCACGCCGGCCCTGTCAGGAACTCAAAACTGCACATCTGCCGGCTTGCCGCCAAGCCTTTTGATTTCTGCGAAAACCGCACTCATTATCGAAAGCCCGAAAAACAGCGTGATTGATCTGGGTAGTTTCGCCGCCGGCGGCACGCCGTTTTCCGGCGCATCCGGCGCGCTGACCGATGTTTACCTGACAGGCAGCGAGTATAATCGCGCCTCTGCCTTAAAGATTTTGGCCAAGGCTGCGCAAACATCAGGCGAAGGCTGGACGGCAGCGCGTTTCTCGGCCAAATCACCGCAGAATTTAGACGCGCAGCGTCACGCTTTCATCATCGGCCCCCTGCCGGTCTCAAAAGCCGGCGTGTTGTCCGGCGCGCCGCGCGCATTCCGAAATGCCATGCGCGGACAGGTTTCGCCCGGCGTCGTAAAGACGGCATCGAATGACGGCACGTCTGCATTTGCCTTGGCCGCAAACCAAAACTCGCGCACAAAATCCGTCGCATCCGGCGGGATTGCAACCATATTTGCGGCGCAAAACACCGGCACTGTCGTCGGGGTTATCTCGACCCCGCGTTCCGGCAATTTCAGCAAACTTGCCGGTGCTTTGGTCCAAGAGCCAAACTGGTCCAACCTGTCCGGCAGCGTCGCGTCATGGGACAGGAAAGGCGTCACTTTATTGCAAGCGGCGGATACAAACATTACGGTCAAACCGGCAAAAGTCGCCTCGCCCGGCGGTGATCTGGCCGGCGCTGTAAAGGCTTTTAACGTAGCGGTAAAAGACCGTTTTTCCGGCGGGCTTGATTTCCTGGCAAGCCTGAAACCGTCCAAAGCTGCCCCCGTACAGGCGGCCAAAGTCGCAGCGCCCGCAATCACGGCTCCTGCAGCCATTACCGTGGCCGCCCCCAAAACAATCGCAAAGCCTGTTACTGTCACCCCGGCTGTCCTGCGCGGCCGGTCAGATTTGAAAGCTACGAGCCATATTAACAGCGCGCCCGCGCAAGACTTTTCCCTTCAGTCTGTTTTGGATTGGTCCGGCTTTGACGCGCAATATTTTAAAACAAATGTTGCGCACAAAACCAAAGCTTTGCTCGGCAAATTGCCTGCGTCAGGAGAGAACGCCAAGCCGGAGATCAAAGCCCTGCTGAGCGGTGATCTGAAATCAAAAGGCTTGTTGATTTTCCTGGTCAGCGTAATGGCGCTGATGTTGATCGGCCTCGCGGCGCCGTCATCATCCAATAAAAATATCGGCTAGCTATCCCCGTCCGGATCACCTGCGGGCAGATTTATGCCGGCGGTGGTACCTTCGCCCGGCGTGCTTTCAATTGTAAACGTTCCGCCGTGCAGCTCGGCCAAAGATTTGACTAAGGACAACCCCAAGCCCGTTCCGCGTGCCTGCGCTTTCTTGCCGCCCTCGCCTTGAACATAGGGCGTGCCGGCGATTGCCAACTCGGCTTCGTTCATGCCAGAACCGGTATCTTCTACGCGAAGCGTTACCGCGCCGTTTTTATCTTTGGCTACCTTGGTCGTAATGCGCCCGCCCTTTGGCGTAAATTTTACGGCATTGCTGAGCAGATTCAGCACAATCTGCCGCACGGCCCGGCGGTCAGCCCTGATCATCATCGGCCGGCTGTCATCAATATCAGCATCTAAAATAACCTCGGCAGCATCAGCCGCCGGGCGAATCATTTTCATTGCCGAGCGAGTCACGTCCGCAATATCAAAATCATCGTAGGACAGCTCATATTTCCCGGCTTCAATTTTGGAAATGTCCAAAACGTCTCCGATTAAATCGAGCATATGCTGACCGCTGTCATGGATCAGGTCTGCATATTCAGAATATTTGCCGGGCAAAGGCCCAAACAGGCGGGAGCGCATCATGTCGGAAAATCCGATTATGGCATTCAGCGGTGTGCGCAGTTCATGACTGACCCCGGCAAAGAATAATGTTTTGCTGTCCGCGTCCTTTCCGGCTTGCTCACCCTGCGCTTCCAGACGCGAAATGTGCGCGCGTTCGTCAGCAATATCAGCAAGGATAATGTCCGCGCTGTCGCCGCGCGGAAATACGAAAAGCTTCTTATCCAAATCGCTGTCATTTTCAGCCGACAGCCGGCAAGGCAGTGAGCGGTCAGCACCTGATATGATTGCCGCTGAAATTAAATCACGGGGTGTCATATTGATACCGGACCCAAACGCGATCAGATCATTTATATCCGATCCCGTCGCATCCGGCAGCGAAGATTCCGATCCTGATAAAACTTGCCCGTCTTCGCCAATGCGCAGCACAGGGGCCGCAATGTCGGTCAGCGCATGGCCCGCCCCGTCATCATCAGCGACTACCGGCGCAGCATTTACGCTTTGCGGCTCGCCGCGGCCGGCAACAGCGAACATGGACGCCACCATAAAAACGATTGTCGCCGCCGGTCCGGCAGCTTGAGCCCAATCACTGACAGCGGCCGACGCTTCAAGACCGCCGGTCAGGCCCCATCGCGATGCATACCAGACCGCCCCTGCCGCCAATGCCGAAAGCACCATGGCTTCGATAACCATTTCGCGTTTAAATAAAACCGCCGCAGCCGGAGCGCACAAAAACAAAAACGCCATTGGCAAAAAGGCAATCGCCAAAGTCGCTGTGACCGCCAATGCTGTCCAAGCCAGTAAAACGGCGACCCTTGCCCATTCTTTGTCTGAAACGGAAGAGAGTATAAAACTTAAAACGGCCGGCACGATTGCAGCCAGGCCCGTCATTAACAGCGCCCCGGTTAAAGTCCCGCTGATCACGCTCGCAATTAAGGCGGCGGCAACGGCGACTATCCAAATAAAACTGACCAGTCGCAAGCCGCTGCCCGGCAGAGGCCGCATATCTGCCTTCGTGAGTGTGGTATCTGTCATCGCCATGGCTTCATCTCAAAATTGGGCTGCAAGCCCGCTCAATCAGGGTAGAGCTTACAGTCGTTAAGGTTAATGTATAGCGGCGATATCAGCGAAAGCGCGAGCAAATTCGCGCTACGGACTATGCGCGCGCCAAGAACACGCCTGAAAAGCGCCAAATGAGCGGCCGACAAGATGATATTAAGCCTTTCACCCTATGCCGAATATGCATACCACTGTTTGGGCCGGGGAGGCACTGCACTAAGGGTTTATAATGCGCGCATTCGGTTTAAAGACAATTTCAATTCTCGCAATTTTTACGGCAGGCTTTTCGGCCTGTGCCACGCCGCCTCCGCCGCCTGTAATCGCTGCGCCCGCGCCAATGCCTGCGCCGGCCCCTGTCCCCGTTGTCATTGCGCCGGCACCGATTGTGCAGCAAGTTTTCACGATCCCGTCGCGCACGCCGGACGTGCGTATGAACGAAGCCTTAGTCCGCAGCGCAGCCTCTCACGCCGGGGTTATGCGCCGCGTTACCCAAGCCGCCGGTTCGCCAATCAGCACCAAAGACGATTTGAACCGCATGATGGATGAATTAACCGTCGTGTTTTCGCCGACATTTGGCGTAGGTTTAACAAGCTATGGCGCTTTGGTGGCAACGCAAAACACGCAATTTGTCGACAGCGTTCTGGACCGAGCCCAAGCGGAGGGCACGGGCACTGTTGTTAACCGGCTTTATTCAAACGCCGATTATGCCGGGGGATTTTCAGGAAGCTACGCAGCGGCCGCCGATATCGCTGCAGCCTGGCGGGACGATATCAGCGCAATCAGAAATGCCGGCGCGCAGCTAAAACAGCAGTCTTACAGCCTTCAAAAAAATCCGGCGTGGAAAAAACAACGCGCAGATTCGCGCAAAGAGCGCATTGCCGCCCTGAAGGCATCGCGAAATGTTTTGGCCTCAATTGACAGCGCCTCGCACCGTGACATCGCCGCCGCCGGCGCGGTCAGCAGCCGCGATTTTGACGGCGCGCAACGCACAGCCGGCTTCTGGAGAGCCTATTCAAAATCAGGCATAATGGCGGGCGGCGGCGCGCCGAGAATGAATAAACGCATGAAACGCGCCCTGACGCTGGCCGCTCTTGACGTCCTGGGCGCAACGGACAGCAAAAGCTCGACTTGGATTACAAATTACACAACCACGCCCGCGCTCAATCAGTGCACCAATTGGTCACGCCTGCATACAGAGC
The DNA here is from genome assembly GCA_938010385.1 of uncultured Robiginitomaculum sp. Taxonomy (GTDB): domain Bacteria; phylum Pseudomonadota; class Alphaproteobacteria; order Caulobacterales; family Maricaulaceae; genus Robiginitomaculum. The sequence goes on along the minus strand of CALLVD010000110.1, from coordinate 1,871 downwards.
AATGCCTGGCGGCCGGACATTACAAGTTTGAAGATGCCTATTGCATTGCCGAGCATCAGTTAAGTGACGCGGCCAAGTGTTTGGCCAAGGCGGGCTATTAAGCCTTGCGCCGGCCCTGCCCGCTTCCTAAATGAGCGCTATGTCTCATCCCGCCCATATCCAAGATTTAATTGACGATTTTGCCTTTCTCGATGATTGGGAAGACCGCTATGTCCACGTTATCGAACTCGGCAAGGCGCTGCCGGAGCTCAGCACGCAAGAGCGTAATGAGACAACCAAAGTCAAAGGCTGCGTTTCGCAAGTCTGGCTGGTGAAATCTGTTTCGGACGACGGACGCCTGATCTACCGCGGTGACAGCGATGCCCATATTGTCAAAGGCTTAGTGGCTGTAACGCTGCTGCTTTATTCCGGACAGACGGCGCAAGCAATTTTGGATATTGATGCCAAAGCCGTTTTTGAGGACTTAGGCTTGGCCGAACATTTGTCCATGCAGCGCAGTAACGGGCTCGCTGCTATGGTGGCCCGCATTCAAAGCGACGCGCGCGCGCTTGCGTCCTGATCGGGGCGCTGATGCGGGCGCGCGCCGGGGGTCGTCCCATAAAACTCGGCCAGCCTTTGCAGGGCCAGCTTTAAGACCGTTCGGCCCGATCGCCGCGCCCAGCCTTCGGCTTTTTCCATTTGCTCCAGCCCCATATCTTTGCCGCAAATCGAGATAACCGCGCGGCTGAGCCCGGGGCCGACATAAGCAATGGCCGTATTTAAACGATTGCGCGAATCGATGGCAGCGATGGCGGCGGTCTCCGCGCTGTTGCTGAAACTGCGGTCGCTGCCGGCGTGCATGTAATCTTGGGTGGGGCTGCGTCCGTAATTGGCCCGCGCCCAGTCAGCGGAAAACCGCTCCCCGGCCTCAAGCTCACAGGCCGATAAAAACGGCTCACCGCTTTTGTCCAAACGCTGCGCCAACGCGCGAAAGCCGGAGCGCGTATTCAAGTTCATCTGCGCCGGCCGAAACACGCCGTCTTCACCGCTGACGGACTCGGTCTGCAGGGTCCGCTGGGCCGCGCCGTGACCGGCGCCGGCATGGCGCGCGATTACGCCGGGCGCAACCTCGTAGCCTTTTCCTTTCGCGATAACGATGCCGGCGGCCAGCCATTCGCGAAACACATCCTTGCTGATCCAACTGACAGGCCGGCAACGGCGATCACCGCCGGGATAGGCCGCATAGGTCACGCACCCGCCTTGTGTATCGCTGACTATCAGCGCTTTTTTTTCTGACAGTCGGGTCAGTAAGCGTTTGAGTTTAGGTGTCATGGTCTAGCTCCGCAGGGGGGACAGGGGCACGTTCAAGAAAGGCCTCAAGGCCGGTCAGTTTTTCATCAATAAGATCGTCATCTCTGGATTCTTCGACAACACGGCAAGCGTGACTTGCTGTGCTGCGATCTCGATTAAAAGTTCTCGCGACCCGTGACAGATTTATTTCATAAACAATATGGGTCAAATACATGGCGATTTGCCGGGCGAAACTGCTGCGCGAGCTGCCCTTGCTCTCTGATTGAACTTGAACATCAGGCACGCCGAACTCCAGCGCAACGGCCGCCATAACCAGCTGCGCGCGCGCAAGGTCGCTTTTGATGTATTTGTCTGCGTGCATATACGTTCCCCGATTTGTTATAAGCTGAGTATAACAGCTTAAATCAAAAAGAGGATTAAATTCCTATATTTATTTTTAATACACTATAGGTTGTGCTGTTTAATGCCAAGTTAACTCATAGCTAAGGTATTGTTTTATGCAGGAATTTTGGATGACTCAGCTTCCGCTGACGCAACATCTGAGAGCTTCACAAATTTGTCAAAACCGAGGATCATTGAGA
>CALLVD010000109.1 GCA_938010385.1 uncultured Robiginitomaculum sp. | reverse complement strand
AAACATGACAGCAACCGCGGTATGCGCATCCGCCGGCGCGAAGGCCGGCGTGTCCGGCGTCAGCAAGGTCGCATTAATCTCTGACAATGCGTTTAAATCATCCTGCTCCGGCGAAGCGGCGAAAACGTCGATCCCGGCCGCCGCCGCTTGCAGCGCCAGCGCCGTCATAGCCGCCCCGCGCCCCGCGACCTGCAAACGTAATTTGGGTTTAAAGTCGTAAGAAAACCCCGCGACAGCGCTCAGGCTTAAACCGGCTTTTACGCTTGCATAAACCGTTAGGCTTTCGCGCGCGCGTAGAGATGCAGACAAGGTCTGAACAGCCTGAATGTCGGAATGCGCGACAATCAAAACATCAATAGACCCGCCGCAAGGCAGGACAATATCTTTGAACGGAGAGCCTTCACCGTAACGCAGCGCGGCATTCTCTCCTGTCTTCATGGCTGCTATCGCGCGCGCTGCAATATCGCCGTCAACACAGCCATTGGATATATAGCCCGCTGTGTTGCCGCGTCCGTCAATCGCCATAAGAGCGCCGGGGCCACGCATCGACCCGCCGGTGACGTTTGTCACAATAGCGAGCGCGCCCGACGCTCCCGCTTTTTGCCAAGTCCGCAGAGCGCCCAAAACGTCTTCGCAGTGGTGATAATTATGTCTCACCCCGCAACGCTAATACAGCCCGGCGTCATTTGCCATAGCCCATCATTGACCGCGCCGCCTTGCCGGCCCAAAACGCAATCATGATATCCGTTTCCCAAGCCCTGTCAGACATCGCCAAGCACCGCGCGCAACCGGCGACGGAGCGCGTGCCTCTAAATGGCTTAATCGGCGCTAGGCTCGCGCAGGACGTTGCTGCAAAGGTGACCCTGCCGCCCCATGACGCCTCTGCTATGGACGGCTACGCGGCGCGGTTCGAGGACGCTTGTGAGGCCGGGAAGACACTAAAAGTTATCGGCGAAGCCCCTGCAGGGACGCCTTTCGACCGGCCTGTCGGTCCGGGCGAATGCGTACGAATCTTTACGGGCAGCGTCATCTCGAACGGCGCAGACACAATCGTCATTCAGGAAAATGTCACGAGGGACGGCGACATTATTACGACCCTGCAAGACGCGGAAATTCCGCGCCATATCCGCAAAGCCGGTATTGATTTTAAGGCCGGCGATATCCTTGCCCGCAAAGGCGATGTTATCGGTCCTGCGCAAATCGCGCTTTTAGCGGCCGGCAATCATGACAGCGCTTTGGTCTATCGCCGCCCGCGCGTGGCGATTATCGCAAACGGTGATGAATTGCGCGTCCCCGGAAGCGAGCTGCTGCCGGGACAAATCAACAATTCCAACCCGCCTTTTCTTGCAAGCCTTATTGAGAGTTGGGGCGGCATGGCTGTTCAAGCCGGCATTGCGCGCGACAGCCAAGACGAAATTCTGGCAATGATTAAAACCTGCGCTGACGCCGACATTATCGTTCCGGTCGGAGGCGCGTCGGTCGGTGACCACGACCATATGCGCGCAGCCTTCGCCAAAGCGGGCCTGCGCATGATTTTCGAAAAAATCGCCGTCAAGCCGGGCAAGCCGACTTGGTTTGGCACGTTGGGAGCGCAGCGGGTTTTAGGCCTGCCAGGCAATCCGGCTTCCGCCGCCGTTTGCGCGCATTTGTTCTTGCGCCCGTTGATTACCGCGCAAAGCGGGGTTGCTGCGCAAGCACGCCTGACCAAACCTATCTCTGCGAACGGCCCGCGCGAGAGCTATTTGCGTGCGCGGGTTCGCGCCGGTCTTGACGGCATGACGGTGACGCCGTTTCCGAAACAGGACAGCTCCCTGATAACGCCGCTGGCAAAATCGAACGCGCTTTTAAAGCTGGAGCCCGACGCGCCGGCGCGCGACGCGGGTGACGTGGCGGACGTCATTATGCTGGGCACGGGATCCGGCTTGGTATGAAGCTTGTCGCGGTCGCATTATTTTTCCTGACGGCCCTGCTCTATTCCTCTGTCGGCTTTGGCGGCGGGTCGACTTATACGGCGCTGCTTATCTTATTCGGCACGCCGCTTTATCTCGTCCCGATTATTTCGCTTGCCTGTAATGTGACCGTGGTCAGCGGGAATAGTTGGCGGTTTTCTCGGGCGGGATTAATTGCATGGCATAAAATTCTTCCGCTCATCCTATTCTCCGTTCCGGCCGCTTGGGCGGGCGGGCGTCTGAATATTTCAGAGCGTCTGTTTATCGGCTTGCTCGCGGCGGCGCTCTTGATGGCCGGGCTGCGGCTCTTATTAAGTCAAAAACCCAAGCGCGATGCCGTGATGACAAAAGACCTCCCGTTATGGGCCGGCGCCTTTATCGGAAGTGCCATCGGGTTTTATTCGGGGCTTGTCGGTATAGGCGGCGGGATATTTCTCGCGCCGGTTCTATATGCCGCCCGTTGGGGCACAGCGCGGCAAATCGCGGCTGCCTGCAGCCTGTTTATCCTCGTCAATTCTTTATCAGGCATGGCGGGTCAATTTATGAAATTGGCGAACAACGCCTTGGCAATGCAAGCGCTTGAGTATTGGCCGTTCATCCCGGCCGTGTTTATCGGCGGAATTATCGGCAGCCGGATTGGCGTTTTGAAACTGCCGGAAATTGCGCTGAAACGCCTGACCGGCATTCTCATTCTTACCGTGGCGATGCGTCTGGCTTATAATTGGCTACGGCTTTCGGCCTAACCGCCGGTCACGGACATGTGCCGCGCAACCGCCGGAGGCGCGCCGCGGTCTTTAATATCGAAAAAGTGTTTTTCCGGCTTTCGGCGCATGGCCAAATCCAAGGCTTGCGCCAGATTTTCGTCCGGCCGCTCACTGCGCAGCGCCGCACGCAAGTCGAGCTTATCACTGTGACCGAGACACATATAAATCTGCCCGGTACAGGTCACCCGAACGCGGTTACAGCCCGCACAGAAATTATTGGTCAGCGGCGAAATAAAGCCGAGCGTGCCGCCTGTCTCCTTCACCTTAACATAACGCGCGGGACCGCCGGTCCGTTTCGCCGAATCGATAAGCGTGAAATCACGCTCCAAACGCTCACGGATTTCGGTCAGCGGTACATATTGATCGACCCGGTCCCCGTCAATTACGCCCAGAGGCATGACTTCAATCAGGGTCATCTCCATGCCGCGCCCGTGAACCCGGCGCACCATGTCCGCTATTTCAGTGTCATTAATGCCTTTGAGCGCCACAGCGTTTATTTTAACGCTCAGCCCCGCCTCCTGCGCCGCGTCCAGACCGCGCAGAACCTGATCCAGTGCGTCGCGCCGAGTCAATTTCGCAAACTTGTCTGCGTCGAACGTGTCCAAAGAAACATTGATGCGCTCTACGCCATAAGCCTTTAAGTCTTTGGCATATTTGTGAAGCTGCGTACCGTTTGTCGTCACGGTCACCTCATCAAGCGCGCCCGCCTCTTTATAGCGGCCCAGCCCCTTAATCAGGGTCATAATATCGCGCCGCACCAAAGGCTCTCCGCCGGTGATACGAATTTTGCGAACGCCGCGGTCAATAAATGCTGATGACAACTGCTCCAATTCTTCGAGGCTCAGCAAGTCTTTGCGAGGCAGAAAAGTCATCTTTTCCGCCATGCAGTAATTGCAGCGCAGATCACACCGATCTGTCACGGACAGGCGCAGATAGGTAATCTCGCGCCCGAAGCTGTCGATTAATTGGCTCATCAATGCCTGATACACCGCTTTGACGCCCGCGCAAATTGCCTTCCGCGCTATTACGGACCTTTATTTCCCCTATTTCACCCCCGCATGGTGTTGCCGCCCCCTTTTCAAACCGGACGGGTCAGGATAGACCCGAAATAAATCTAAAGGAGCAGGCCATGAGCGGCACAAAAATTGACGGACGGGCGTATGCGCAGGGCCTACGCGAGCGCATTACAAAAGCTGTGGCGGGCCTCCCAAAGCAGCCAACCCTGGCGGTGGTTCTGGTCGGTGAAGACCCGGCCAGCCAAGTTTATGTCGCGTCGAAAGCAAAGTTCACTGTCGAATGCGGCATGCGCTCTCTTGAGCATAAACTGCCCGCTGACGCATCCGAAGACGACGTTGTCGCGCTCGTGCGGTCTTTAAATGAGGATCCGGAATGCGACGGTATTTTGGTGCAACTGCCTCTGCCCAAAGGCCTGAACTCTGACCGCGTTATTGCTGAAATTCATCCCGATAAAGACGTGGACGGATTGACCGAAACCTCTGCGGGGCGCCTGTCATTGGGCAAGCCCGGCCTGCGGCCATGCACGCCGACCGGCTGCGTTATGCTGGCCAAAGACGCGCTGGGCGATTTGTCCGGCAAACATTGCGTGGTTTTGGGGCGCTCTATTTTAGTCGGCAAGCCGGCTGCGCTTTTGTTCCTGGAGCAAAATTGCACAGTCACGATAGCCCATTCGCGAACCAAGGATCTGCCCGCCGTTTGCCGTGAAGCCGATATTCTCGTCCCCGCTGTGGGCCGCCCGCAAATGGTCAAAGCGGAATGGATTAAGCCCGGCGCCTGCGTGATTGATGTGGGTATTAACCGGGTCGATTCGATTAAAAACCCCGGCAAAACCCGCCTCGTCGGTGATGTCGATTATCTGCCGTCCAAAAAAGTCGCCGGCAGCATCACCCCTGTTCCCGGCGGCGTTGGGCCCATGACGATTGCCTGTCTGCTGCGCAATACCGTCATCGCCGCCTGCATGCGCCGCGGTTGGGACAGTCCGGAAATATTGGATTTTTAATCAGCCGACGCCTTGCGCGACCATAGCGTCTGCGACTTTCCGAAAGCCCGCAATATTGGCGCCTTTGGAATAGTTGATTTTGCCGTCGCGAGTACCTTCTTCGCGGCAAGACTCATGGATATGCTCCATAATCTCCCTCAGGCGCGCATCAATTTCGTCGCGGTCATCACTCTGCCGTTTGCGATTCTGGGAAATTTCCAGTCCGGACACAGCCACGCCTCCGGCGTTGGCGGCTTTGCCCGGCGCAAAAACAATGTCTGCGTCGGCAAATACTGATTTTGCGTCAGCCGTAGAGGGCATATTGGCCCCTTCGATGACATATTTCGCCCCGTTCTTTAAAAGCTGCTTTGCGCCTTCTTCGTCCAGCTCATTTTGCGTCGCACAGGGCAACACGATGTCGCCGGTTAAGCCCCACGGCGCTTTGCCTGGGGTCCATTTCGCGCCAAACTTTTTGGCATAGGGCTCCAGCGTCGCGCCTGATTTGGCCTTATGAGTTTTGACCCAATCAAGCTTTTCACTGTCCAGCCCGTCCGCGTCATAAATGAAGCCGCTGCTGTCGGACAGGCTGATAACTTTACCGCCCATTTCACAGGCTTTTTCGGCCGTGTGAATCGCAACGTTTCCTGCGCCGGAAATAATCAGCGCTTTGCCATCGATAGAATCATCGTGAGCTTCCAATATGTGCTGCGCAAAATACATGACGCCGTAGCCTGTCGCCTCAGTCCGCAAAGGGCTGCCGCCATAAGGCAAAGCCTTTCCTGTCAACACGCCCTGAAATCGGCCCGTAATACGGCGATAAGCACCGAACAGATAGCCGATCTCCCGCGCGCCAACATTGATATCTCCGGCCGGCACGTCAATATCCGGTCCGATATGACTGTGGAGCGCCTGCATGAACGCGTTACAGAACCGCATAATCTCCGCGTCAGAGCGGCCGGACGGGTCAAAGTCGGAGCCGCCTTTCCCGCCGCCCATGGGCAAGCCGGTCAATGCGTTTTTAAAGGTTTGCTCGAACCCCAAAAATTTTAAAATCGACTGATTGACCGTCGGGTGGAACCGGATGCCCCCTTTATAGGGCCCGATCGCGCCGTTGAACTGCACCCGATAACCGCGATTAACACGGATATCGCCCGCATCAGTTTGCCAAGGAACCTGAAATTTTATAATGCGTTCCGGGTTTACCAAACGTTCGAAAACATTGGCCTGTTTATAAGCCTCATTATTATCAATTACCGGTTTAATGTCCTCCATCACCTCATTGACCGCTTGATGAAATTCGGGCTCACCGGCCGCAAATTGTTTCAGATAAGCTTCCAAGGAGTCATGATTAGGGCTGAGGGAAAAACTCATGAGGCGACCTGACTGCCCTGCTCGGGCTAAAAGCAAGCAGGCGATTCCTGCAGATGTGCTGCTTTATTTACGCGCAAGCGAGACAAGCGTTTCAATTAAACGCAAGGTAATTTAAATGAAGGGAAAATCAGCGCCATTTACAGAAATAAATGGCGCGAGTGACGGGACTCGAACCCGCGGCCTCCGGCGTGACAGGCCGGCGCTCTAACCAACTGAGCTACACCCGCGCAAATCGTCTGCGCGACGTTGCAGCTTACTAGACAAGACCGCCCTGCCCGTCAACGCTGATATTGCCGTTAAATGCGTTTTTTTCACCGCTGCAATTTCCCGGCAAAAAACCGTTGCAAAACCGCCTTG
>CALLVD010000108.1 GCA_938010385.1 uncultured Robiginitomaculum sp. | reverse complement strand
GAGGCAGGTCATGGCGCAAGTCAGCGAAATTGAGTGTTTATATATAGATTTTGACGCGTTCTTTGCGAGCGTGGAAAAGCAGTTGCGCCCGGAAATCCGCCGGTTGCCGGTCGGGGTGACGGCGCTGGATTCGGAATACTCTTCCTTCATCACACGCTGTTATGAGGCCAAAAAGTTCGGGATTAAGCGCGGCATGAAAGTGCGCGATGCCCGCGCCATCTGCCCGACCCTGTCCGTGCAGGTGGCGCGGCCGGATGTTTATGTCAAAATTCACAACCGCATACTTGAAGAAATTGACCGTCATGTCCCGGTCACTAAGGTTTGGTCGATTGATGAAATGGAATGTACGCTGACCGGGCGCGAACGCTTTTCTGCCCCGCAACTGGCCGAGCGTATTCGCGAAGGGCTGGCCAAAGCGGTCGGGCCGTATATTACGCCGTCCATCGGCCTGTCCGCCAATCAGTTTTTAGCCAAAGTGGCCGGCGATATGAATAAGCCGAACGGGCTGACCGTTTTGCATCCGCGCAACCTGCCGGGGCCACTGCTCAATTTAAAATTGACAGACTTGCCCGGCATTTCGGCGGGCATGTCCGTGCGCCTGGACCGCGCCGGGGTTCAGACCGTGGAAGATTTTTGGAATCTTGCGCCTAAACATGCCCGCGCCATTTGGGGCAATATTGAAGGCGAGCGTATGTGGGCGCAACTGCATGGCCACCGGGTCGAGCGGCCGGAAACCCAAAAACGTATGTTCGGCCACAGCCGGGTTTTAACCAAAGGCTGGAACAGCCCGGACAAAGCGCTGGATTGTTTATCATTGTTGACCGTGAAAGCCGCTTATCGCCTGCGGCGGTCGGGTTATTTATGTAAGGCCCTGTCCATTGCTTTGCGTCCGCAAGACGGTGAGCGGTGGAGCGCGCAAAGTACATTTGCCCCGTGCAATGATGATCAGGCGCTGAGCCGGCAAATGCGCACATTGTTTAAATTGGGCCGCGCGCAGTTTTCCGAAAATGTCCGTATTAAATCTGTCTACGTCATGCTTCATGATATCAGTAAGCCCGAAGCGATCAGCGGTGATCTATTTGATTTTGCCGACGAAGACAGCGCCCGGTCAAAACGCTGGGGCAATATTATGACCGCCATGGACGGGCTGAACGCGAAACACGGCAAAGCTTTGGTCACGATGGGCCCGCGCGCAAACCTTCCCGGCGGATTCGCCGGCGGCAAAATCGCTTTCGGCCGCGTGCCCGAAGCGGAGGATTTTATTTAAGTGACGCTGTAGACGTAGACCGCGTGCTGAATCGAAGCATCGCCGCCCGGCATGGAGACAAACGGGTCGGTCTGATAAAGTTTTGTCCAAAGGCCCGCATCGGCCAGCGCGCGGCGCTTGTCGTGGAAAGGCCGGCTTTCCGGGCTGTCATGAGCGTGGACAGAAAAAACAATCCGCCCGCCCGGCCGGGTGACGCGGATAAGGCCGTTCAAACTGTCCGGCGGCGCGTGGCCCGGCGCCAGCACGCCAATGCAGTAGGCGGCCGCAAAATGATTATGCGGAAAATCAAGCGTCGGGCCCAGCGCCATTTGCCGAAGCTCACTGTAAATGTTTCGGCTCTTAGAGATTTCCAGCATGCCGTCAGAAATATCGATCCCTGTAATCGGCGTGTAACCCATCAAAGCGAGCGGGAGCGTATGCATTCCGGTGCCGCAGCCCGCGTCCAATATCGGCCCGCAGCCAAGCTCGACATAGCGCGCAAACACGGCCGCGCCCACATAAGGAAGCCTGATCCCGAAACCGGTGACATCAGCGTCATAACGGCCGGCCCATTCATTATAAGCCTCACGCTGCGCGTCGGCGGTGCCGGCCGCATAGACTTTTGCCAGTCGCGGGTTGTCACTGTAGGTCATAACTAAAGCTTAGGAAGAGGGGCGGGAAACGTCAAACCGGAGGCGATCACTTAGCTTGTCTTGCGGTGTATTATGCTGTATTATAACGTATGACAAAACAAACCGTATCTTTCAGGGCCGACAAAAACGACATCCAATCGCTCGATTTGTTGGCCAAAATGCAAGACCGCGACAGAAGTCGCCTATTGAATGAAGCCGTTGCGAATTACATTGAATTGCAAGAATGGCAACTCGAGCACATTAGGGCGGGTCTTGCGGAAGCAAAAGCCGGAATTTTTGTCAGTGACGAAGATATGCAAGAAACGTTCAAATCCTTGCGTCAAAGACTGATTGACGCCGGTGGCTAAGATTGTATGGACGCCAATGGCACGAAGAAATCTGGGCCAAGTTGTCAGCTATCTGGAAGAATATAATTTAAGGTCGGCTGTAAAGATTTATGACAGAATACCGGCTTCTGCAGAGCATTTAAAAAGCCATCCGAAAATCGGGCGCAAGGGCCGGGAATCCGGCACCAGGGAAATGATTGTCCCCGCAACGCGCTATATTTTGGTGTACAGAATCACAGATGGCACCGTCGAAGTCATTTCAGTGCTGCATATGAGCCGAGAGTCTGGCTAGGCGTTGCCCCCTGTTGACACCCCCGGCCTGCGCGCCTATACACCGCGAATTCTGCGCAATGGTAATTTGCGCTCTGACCTGTGCGAGCCCGATAAAGTCGGATGATGCAGGCGGGGTCCTCCGGTCGACGTTATCGTTCACCGGAGTTTTTGCCGTATTGCGCTTTGACTGTTGAATTTGGGTAATTGGATTAAGTACGAATGTTTGAAGCACTCGGAGATAAATTAAGCGGTGTATTTGACGGTCTGACCGGCAAAGGCGCTTTGTCTGAAAAAGACGTCTCTGCCGCCATGCGTGAAATCCGTATTGCCTTGCTTGAAGCCGACGTCGCCCTGCCCGTTGTCAAAGCCTTTGTGTCTAAAGTCAAAGCTGAGGCCGTCGGCGAGAAAGTCATCAAATCCGTTAAGCCCGGCCAGATGGTCGTCAAAATCGTCAATGACGCCTTGGTCGATATGCTGGGCGGGCAGCTTGATACCGGCGAGGACGATGAAGACGGCGTGAAGGCCCGCGCGCAGGCCATGAGCAGCGCGTTAAACCTGTCGGTTAAACCGCCGGCGGTTATCGTCATGGCCGGCCTGCAAGGCTCGGGTAAAACCACGACGGCCGGTAAGCTGGCGAAATATTTAAAAGACAAGCAGAAGAAAAAAGTCCTGCTGGCCTCTCTGGATACGCGCCGCCCGGCCGCGATGGAGCAGCTCGGCATGCTGGCAGAGCAAGCCGGCGTTGATTTTCTGCCGATTGTGAAAGGCGAAAACGCCGTCACAATCGCCAAGCGCGCCGTTGAGGCCGGCAAGCTGGCATCAGCTGATGTGGTTTTCCTGGATACGGCGGGCCGCACCACGCTTGATGATGACCTGATGGACGAGGCGGCCGCCATTGTGGCTGCGACGAACCCAACCGAAACGCTTTTGGTTGCCGACAGCCTGACCGGCCAGGACGCCGTCCAAACGGCCGAGCGGTTTCATGCCCGCCTGCCCCTGACCGGCCTTGTGCTGACCCGGATTGACGGTGACGGCCGCGGCGGCGCGGCGCTGTCTATGCGCGCGGTCACCGGCCTGCCGATTAAGTTTCTCGGCACCGGCGAAAAGCTTGACGGTCTGGAAGCCTTTGACGCGCAACGTCTGGCCGGCCGCATTTTGGGCCAAGGCGATATTGTCAGCCTGGTTGAAAAAGCCGCCGAGGTTATTGACCAAGACGACGCGGCCCGCATGGCCAAGAAAATGCAAAAGGGCAAGTTCGATCTGGACGACCTGGCGCGGCAGCTTGGCCAAATGCAAAAAATGGGCGGCATGGGCGGCCTGATGAAATTAATGCCCGGCATGGGCAAACTGTCCAAACAGCTCGACGCGGCCGGCGGCATTGACGACAAGGTCGTCGCGCGTCAGCAAGCCATTATTTATTCCATGACCATGCAGGAACGGCGCAATCCGGCTATCTTAAAAGCCTCGCGCAAAAAACGCGTCGCCGCCGGCTCCGGCCAAACGGTACAGGACGTTAACAAGCTGATTAAAATGCATCGCCAAATGTCGGACATGATGAAAAAGCTCGGTAAGGGCGGCATGAAAGGCATGATGGACCAAATGGGCGGCATGGGCATGCCCGGCGGCGGCGCAGGCGGCGGCATGCCAAGCCTTGATAATATCGACCCGAAAATGCTCGCCGATATGGAAGCCAAAATGGGCAAAATGCCCGGCGGACTTCCGGGCCTTGGCAAGGGACTGCCCGGCCTTGGCGGCGGCAAGGGCCTCCCCGGATTAGGCAGCCCTTTTGGCAAGAAGAAATAACGAAACAACACTGACACTTAAATTCAAACCGAATACATAAAAGGAAAATACTATGTCTTTAAAATT
>CALLVD010000107.1 GCA_938010385.1 uncultured Robiginitomaculum sp. | reverse complement strand
GGGCGCGGGGCGGAAAATCATTTGGGGCGCGGAAGGCAAGATAAAAGGGGGTGGTGTCACGCCCATGCTAACGCATTGTCTGCACATCGTTTTTCGTAACTCCACCGCTAAAGGGCTTTGTGTCACCGGTCTGGCGTTTTCCCTGCTATGCTTGGGAGAAGTTGTGGCGTCACCTTATGTGGGGCCTACGTAATTTCTCTACGTGTCACGGATTCCACGCGGCAAAATTGCCCGGAAAAGTTAGAGTTTGAGCTGGGTTTTTAGGCTGGATTAGCCATGGTATATACAGGCTAAAGGCTGTCTGAATATCTTTACAAATTTGCTCCGGCGTCATTCTCGCAACATTGGTTTCGGCTGAGTAAGCGGCCCATTTTGTTTGCCGAATGGACTCTTGTAAAAGCTCAGTCGATAGACCGGCTCGGCGCTCTGTTGGTAGATCTGTTTCACGCCGCTCGAACGTAAACTTGGTGGCTTTTTCTAAAGCGTCTTGCGCAATCTCAACAGCGCGCGGTATAGGGAGCCAATTTTTTCCAAGCTGAATATGTTTGCCACCTCAGCAATTTTGGCGGGTGTAGCCTTTTTCAGTTAGGGTCGACGTGAGTACTTCAGTCGCCACGAGGGCCGGACGGGAACAATGGGTGTTTAGTCTTCGTTGGGGCAGAGCGGGCATTAGGCAGACTATTTATTTGAAAGCTTATCATGCATTACGCTTACTTCCGTGATTTGCGCGAGGCGCGCAGTTTCCTAAGGGACAATGAGTTCTCTACTCAAGTCGCGCATTAAACAAAAGCCGCAAGTTATTGAGGTCAATTTACACGCAGCACAGTAAAGGCCGTAAAGCTGATGACGAGGCATAACCCGCCGGCGTGACATTTATGCAACGCTCCTAAATAAAAATTACAATCGTTTGTATTTTACCTTGCAATCGTTTGTAATGCGAGTCATGTGAGGCTTGAGCTTGTCGGAGAAGGTCTGGATTCAGGCGCTTAAGTCAGGCGAAAGCAATAAACTTATGTCCATAGGGGATTTAATAATGAAAAATCTGACCACTCAAACTTTATTGGCTACGGCCGGATCGCTCGCGATTTTAACGTCACCTGCATTCGCGCAGACTAATGACGAAAATTACGAAATCATTGTCACAGGTGTTGCAAAAGCGACAACCGTTTTTGATTCAACCGCATCCGTATCCTCGATTTCAGACGAGGCAATCGAAAACCTGGCGCCGCGCTCCATTAATGAGCTGTTTCGCTCCTTGCCCGGTATTAAAGCCGAAGACACAGGCGGCGACGCAAACGCAAATATTAAAGTTCGCGGTCTTCCGATTGCATCCGGCGGTTCGCGCTATCTCTCAATGCAGGAGAACGGATTTCCGACATTGCTGATTGGGGATGCAGCGTTTGCAACAGCGGACAGTTTTGTGCGCGTTGACTCAACTATCGGCTCTGTGCAGGCCATTCGTGGCGGTTCATCCGCGACGCAAGCGCCCAACGCGGCGGGCGGTATCGTCAACCTGATTTCAAAAAAGCCGACGGAAAACGGCGGATCTGTGGCGGCCACTTTGGGTCTTGATTATGATTCTCAACGCCTGGACGCAGAATATGGCGGCGTCTTCGGTGACGGCGGCTACTATCATATCGGCGGATTCTACCGGACAGGCGAGGGCGTACGTGAAGTTCGCGGCAGTCAGGAAGAGGGCTTCCAAATTAAAGCCAGCGTCGGCAATGACTTTGACCGTGGCAGCATTGCGATACACTTTAAGCATTTGGACGATACAGTTCCGACCTACCTTCCGCTTCCGGCGCGCGTTCAATCTGACGGCAGCATCGGGACAATCGGCTTGGATTTAGGTGACGGCACAAACTCACTGGGCCTGACGGATTTTGCAGCCCGCGCAAACGGAAACTTTGCGTCCTATAAAGAAGGTTTTCAGGCCGAGATGACAACCCTCGCTGTTGTCGGTGATTTTGAAATCAACGATAATTTCACTGTTGCCGCTAAGGCGCGTACGGCTGATATCTCCGGTAATTTCTACTCGCCTTTCCCGGCAAGCATTGCTGCCGGCTCTAATCCCGGGGAAGAAGACATCAGTTTTGCTCTGTTCAACACCTCTATTCCCGACATGGGCAATACATTCGGTGATGTAAATTTACAGGGCGATTTCGGCATGCTGAGCTTTAAGGCCGGTATTGAGATCGCCGATCAAAAGAGCCGTCAGGAATGGAACTTTAACGAAGCCCGCGCAACGCTTGTCGGTGGCCGTTTGGTCACAAACGGCGCCCCCGGCAGCTTTACAAATCCTGCCGGCGGTGCCTTTATCAACGGTTACAGCTCCAATGCCGCCTTTGGCGGATGTTGCAGCCGTCTGTATAATTTCGACATTGAGCAATTTGCGCCCTACATTTCCGGCACGCTGGAACTTGACCGTTTGACACTGGATGCGAGTTTCCGGCGCAATGAGAATGAAATCTCAGGCACGTTCTCCGAGGCCTCTTTGACCGGACCTCAGGACGCGGACGGTAATGGAACGGTCGGAACCAATGAAACCAATGTCGGCACGATTGACACAGCGCCCGGCACCATAAACCTGACGACCCGACAAGCGGCAACCGGCCTGCAACGCGCAAGTTATGATGCGGATTATGATGCGTTTTCCATCGGCGCAAATTATGAAGTCGATGACCGCCTGGCCGTCTTTGCAAACTATTCCGAAGGGGCATCTGTGACTTCACCGGATCGGTCAACCGGCTTGCTTTTGGCCCCTGCGGGCGCAACGTCGACCACAGGTAATGTTCTGACCGGCAGTAATGACCAGTTCTTAAACTTTGTTGATGCCTTTGAAATCGGCGCAAAATTCCGCGTCACAAACGGCGATTTCAGCGTTGTCTACTTTAACGCCGATGTGCGCGAGGGCGGACAGCTTGAAGCGTCTACATTGCGGGTTTTGCAGAACTCTTTTGATACGACCGGCATTGAAGTTGAAGGTGACTTTTACTTTGACAACGGCTTTGGCGTTCGCGGCAATGCGACGTTCACAGACTCCGAAATCAGCGGCCCGTCTACAGATGCGAATTTAGGCAACACGCCACGCCGTCAGGCTCCGTCAATCTTCAACGTAAACCCTTACTTTGAGGGCGAAGGTTATGACGTCGGGTTCAATATCTTCCACACGGCCAAAGCGCCCGTCGGCAATGACAACCAATTTGATTTGCCGGAATACACGACCGTCGGCGCATATTTCAATTATGATGTGCGCGAAAATCTGGGCCTGAGCTTCAACGCAAACAATCTGTTTGATGAAGTCGGTTTCTCCGAAGGCGAAGAAAGCTCTCCGGTTGCCGGCGATTTTGTGCGCTTCCGTCCGATTAACGGCCGTACAGTATCCGCGACATTGCGTTACGACTTTTAAATGAACTGCCCCGAAGCGGTTATGCCGCTTCGGGGGCCTTCGCGAAATTTCTGTGTAAAAACCCTGACTGACCCGCTGAAAGGCGGGTCTTTTTTAGTTGGGATGGGCTAAGCCCTGTGCGCTGTGCCAAAGCGGTAAAAGCCGGGGGCTAAATCAATTGATTGGCGCCTCTGATGCGGTATGGTTAGGTACATCGGTTATGTTTGAAAGTCCTATGGCAAAGAAAATTACAATGGCGGAGCTTGCCCGCATTGCGAAAGTTGATATTTCGACGGTTTCGCGTGCGCTCAATGACAGCCCTTTGGTCAAGCAGGTCACCAAAGAGCATGTCTTAAAAGTCGCAGCCGAAACCGGCTATGTCATTAATGCCTCAGCCCGTAATCTGCGCAAGCAGTCCTCGCAAGCAATCGGCATTGTAATTCCTCTGGCGCCTGACTCGGGGCAGACGATTTCAGATCCGTTCTTTTTGGAAATGGTTGGCTCTGTTTCCCATGCTGCCTCCAAACACCGATATGATTTGATACTCTCCGTGCCGCAAAGCGAAACTCAAATTGCCGAACGCCGCCTGCTGACTACGGGCCGCGCAGACGGGTTGATTGTCATAGGGCAGGCCGGGCGGGCCGAACGGCTGGAAGAGCTTAATAAAAACCGCAGCAATATTGTTGTCTGGGGCGGGCGCGAAAAAGATCACAGCTACACTTTGGTCGGCAGTGATAATATCGAGGGCGGGCGCTTGGCTACGGATCATTTATTGGATCTGGGCCGTCGGCGGATTTTGTTTCTGGGCGATATTGGCTTGCCCGAAGTTGCCATGCGGCATGACGGCTATATCAAAGCGCACGCGGCGCGCGGGACAGACGTTGATCCGTCATTAATTTTAAAGGCCAATTTCGGCGGGGAAACAGTCTTTGCAGCCGTTAAAGGTTTCGCCGCATCCGCCCGCAAATTTGACGCTATATTTGCGGCCTCTGATGTTTTGGCAATGTCAGCTATCCAAGCTTTGCAATCGGAAGGCGTCACCGTTCCGGGCGATGTATCTGTGGTCGGATACGATAATGTCGGTCAAGCCGCCATGTCGACTCCCGCTCTGACGACCATCAATCAAAACATTAGGCGCGGCGGCGAGATGATGGTGGAAATGCTACTGAAAAAAATTGACGGTAAAAAAGTTCAAAGCGCCTTCACGCCGACGGAGCTTGTCATACGGCAATCCTGCGGCGCTAAGCCTTAGCGCTGTCCGGCCTGACTTTGATTGTCTGAACCGGCGCGATTGTCAGTTGCAGGTCTTTGGGCGCGAATTCCGTAATTGGCGCAATCAAAGACGCGGTCCCGTTTTCAAAGTCAGTCTCAATTATTCCGGCTCCGAACATATGCGGTAAATTCGGCAGAATTGTCTGCTTCCCTCTGTAAGGTGCCCAAGGTCCGCTTATCTTCTCAGCTGTATAAAGACGCAGCGTTTTAGACACCTCGCTATCATCTTGGCCCTCATAGAGCCGGTCGCAGGCTGAAACGAGCATGTAATAAATCTGCTCGGCATCGTCGAAATAAACTTTCGGGACTTCCGCTTGGGTGATTGTATTTGCATCCGGTAATGTCAGCGGCGGATGCAGCGTTTCAATCTCAAAACCGGTCCCCGTTTCAATAAGCGTCGCATGGGCAATCGCGCCGACTTTTGCGCTTATCTTGGCTGACCATAAACAGTGCAGCTTCCCGTCTTTATCCAAGAAAAAATAAGGGTCGCGCCATGCCAGTATCGGGCCGCTGTCTTCGCCGTCTTTACTGCCCAAATTATTTTTCGGGCCAAGGAAATATCCTGCGGCAATGATCGCTTCGTAATCGCGGCGCGGACATGAGAGCGGGGCAGGCTGAACTGTGTCAAGGGTATGACCGTCTTTTGAGATCGCTAAGCCGATATTTTGTAAGAACAAATGGTCATCGTCCACACGGCGCAACCCTGTAAAGCCCATAAGAACGCGCCCGTCAGGCAGTTTCAATGCTGATCCGCTCCAAACATTTCTGTCATAATAGGTGCCCGCAGCAGGCTCGAAGATCGCCCCTAAATCGTGCCAGCTTGCCCCGTTATCCACGCTTTTGAATCGACGAAAATGGAAGGGGTAATTATTGCGCTCGCTATGGTCGATATCTGATCCGTCCTCTGCCTTACGGCTCAGGGCGAGTGTGTAGAGGTTCAGCGTATCTCCGTCCCGATAAGTCCAGCTGTCCCACAGCCAAAGATCAGGGTGGTTGATACCGCCCGTGAACAGGCCGGGAAATGCCGGCGGAAGTGTGGGTAAAGAGAGGGGCATCAGTCAGGTCTCTACAGGTCGTATTCTGTTTGATTGGCATGAGCCAAAGCGGCTTCGGCAGGGTCTTTAATAAAATTGTAGATCATGCCGACGAACAAAAGCCCCGCAAGCGCTGTTGCCAAAATAAACCCATAGCGCATGTCGCCGCCGAAACTGTCGGCGACAAAGCCCATTAACGGCGCAATGGCGGCCGCAGAGACTGCGGTGAAGAATAAGATCAACCCGGCCACGGCGCCATGTTGAGATTTTGGAAAGCCGCTTATGCCTTTTGAATTTAAGGTCGGGTACATCATCGACATAAAAAGACCTGACAGCGGCATCAGGAAGGCAGCGACTGTTTGACCGAAGAAGGCACTGGCAGCAAAGCAAGCAAATATGATGCCTGAGAAGACCATCATGACGGTCGTCCATTTAAAATGCTTAAGGATCCATACGCCTAAAAAACGGCCCGCAGCGCGAAATACGAAAAACACCATCACAGCATAGGTTGCCATCCACGAGGCGAGCGCTGCGCCGGAATATCCGTCGAGATAAGTCGGAAGCCAAACAAAAATTGAAACTTCCGCGGCCACATAAAGCGCAATTGCCATCGAAAAACCTATAGCATATTTGTTGCCCATTAAGGCGAAAGACTTACCCAAATTGATCGGTTCGTCGGACGTTTTTTTCGTTTCCGGGTATTTTGTGAAAGCAGCCCAGACAATCATAATCAGGCAAAGGGCCGCCGCGATTAAGTAAAGCCACGTCCATGATATGCCGTTATTGTGAAGGGAAATAACTATAAGCGGCCCGACAATCGCGCCGATACCAAAAAATCCTTCCAGAGCATTCATGGTACGCGTGTGCTCTTGGGTAGATGTCGTAATATCACTGATTAGGGCGAGGGCGGCTGTTTTAAAAATACCGATGGCCAGTCCGCTGACAAACAACAGGGAGAAATAGAGTTGAAAGCTCGTGCCCATAAAAAACGAAGCACTGGCAAGGCCATAAATGGCCAGGCCGGCGATAATCGTTTTCTTACGCCCGAATTTATCGGCAAAATACCCAAAAAATATGCCGGACAGGGCAATCGCGGTCATGGTCGCCCAGTGAAACGCGCTCGCTTGTGTGTTGGAAAGGTTCATTTCGCCTTTGGCGATCTTGATAATCTCACCGACGGCATCGGTTGTCATCGCGAACATGAAAAACATGGCGTAGGTGAGCGCCGTGACAGCAAAGTATCGACCCGCCGGCGCGCCCGGTTTAATCTGAGATTCCATGGTCTTGTTTCCTCTGTTTCCTCGGTCATAGACAAAAATACAATCGATTGCAATTAGTTTTATTATCTTGCATGTTCCGGGTAAAGTAAGGGCATCGCGAACGCCGACTGTATAAAGGGTATAGATATGACACGGGTTTCTGATGGCGCGGGCGCGCAGCCGATTTTGGCAACAATAGATGCGGGCGGCACAACATTTAAATGCGGTCTTTTTCAAGAAGGGCGAGGGATAATCGCGAGCGCACGCATCCCGACGACCCGTCCTGATGAGACGCTCAAGGGCTGCCTGAAATTTTTCCGGGACCAAGCTGAAAAAGGGATTAAACCCGGCGCAATGGGAATCGCATCATTTGGGCCTCTGGATGTTGATCCCAATTCCGATAGTTACGGCACGATATTGGCCGGACCCAAATCTCTTTGGGCAGGGACAAATTTGAAAGTCTATTTTGAAACGGCAATGTCCATACCCGTTGCCGTCGATACGGATGTGAACGGGGCTTTGCTTGCGGAATTAAAATGGGGCGCCGCCCAGGGTTCAGACAGCGCGGCCTATGTAACAATCGGTACCGGCATAGGCGCAGGGCTATATTGTAACGGTGATCTTATCGGCAAGCCGTCCCATCCGGAATTCGGTCATATTCAGGTTAAGCGTCATGAGGCTGACAAGGACTTTAAGGGTCTTTGCTCAATTCACGGTGACTGTCTGGAAGGGTTGGCGTCTGCGAATGCCCTGACCGAGCGCTTTGGCAACCCGATAGAACTGCCTGAAGATCACATGGGCTGGGAAGCAGAAGCTTATTATTTGGCCCAGGCCTGTATTGCTTTGTCTCTGGCCCTTCGGCCTGAACGAATTGTTCTGGGCGGCGGACTTATGCTCGCGCCCCACCTCATCGGAAAAGTCAGAGAGCAATATAAAAATCTCGCCAATAATTATTTGGGACAATCGGAAGCCGATATCGCTGATTTGATCGTCACGCCCGGTTTGGGCGATGACGCCGGCCTTTTGGGCGGCGCATATTTGGCTGGCACAATTTCATAAGCCTCTTTCCGGCTGCGCCGAGAAGTATGATTACGTCTTACAGTTACTCTAAGCATCTATGCGCATAATTTCTAAAAGGTGGTATCGCCCTTCAAAATTTCACTCTTCTCGGCCGCACCATTTTCCTTGCTCCTGACCGGCTTAATCATTAGTTATTTTCCGTTATGACGGAGACTCATTCCAGCGCCGAGCCGAAATGGCCGAGCACGCGAAAGCGGGCGGGGAAGGACGTGGTTATTTTGGTGCGTCACGGTAAGCCGTCACTGTCACGCAAAATCAGATTAACGTGGCGCGAATATCGGGATTGGTGGGCGCGTTATGATGAAAGCGGGCTTGAGCCGGGCCAAAGCGTGCCCAAAAAGCTCAAAGCGGTCATGAGCAACGCCGACCGGGTTTTTGCCAGCGATTTGCGGCGCGCGGTTGAGACCGCAGTTATGGCGGCCGGCCGGGATCCGGATAGGGTTGATGCGCTGTTTCGGGAGGCTGCTTTGCCCTCGCCTTGGCTCGGGCCTTTAAAGCTTCGCCCGAAGTCTTGGGGCACGCTGTCGCGCATTGTTTGGTTTTACGGGCTAATCGACAGCCATGAGCGCGTCACGCCGGCACGCCTTCGCGCGAAAAAGGCAGCCTTGGTCTTAAGCGAAGCGGCCGGCGACGAGCAAATGGTCGTTCTTTTTGCCCATGGCTGGTTTAATCGCATGATCGGGACCCAGCTGCGCCGGCAGGGCTGGAAAATGACGAAGAATCAGGGTGATTTGCACTGGAAATATCGCCGCTATGAGCGCACAACAGGCGAGCAGTAAGGAATCTATATGACCGACACACCGATTAAAGATATGAGCTTTGAAGACGCTCTGGCCGAGCTTGAGACGATTGTGACAAAGCTTGAGCGCGGCGATGCCAAGCTCGAAGAAAGTATTTCAATCTATGAACGCGGCGCGGCCTTAAAAGCCCATTGCGATGCTAAGCTGAAAGCCGCCAAGCTGAAGGTCGATAAAATCGTCCTCGGCCCGGACGGCGCGCCGCAAACGGAAAGCTTTGACGCAGAATAGGCCGCAGCCGTGACGGACTTTATATCGAACATTACAGCGGTGGCTGAAGAATTTGAGCAGCACTTTGCCGCGCATTTGCCGCCTGTCGCCGGCCTGCAGGGCAAGGTCATTGAGGCTATGCGCTACACGTCCCTTGGCGGCGGCAAGCGGTTGCGTCCTTTTTTCGTTGTGCAAACAGCCCGCATGCTTGGCTATGACGCGCCGGGAGTATGGGCGGTGGCAAGCGCGCTGGAATGCGTGCATGTTTACTCTCTGGTTCATGATGATTTGCCGTGCATGGATGATGATGATGTTCGCCGCGGTAAGCCGACTGTTCATAAAAAATGGGACGAGGCGACAGCCGTGCTGGCGGGCGACGCGCTGCTGACCCATGCGTTTGACTTGCTCGCCCGAGACACTGTGCACGCCGACCCGCTTGTCCGTCTCGCGCTGATCCGGGATTTGACAAAGGCGTCAGGCCATGACGGCATGATTGGCGGGCAAATGATTGACTTGTCTATGGACAGCCTGCCGGCCACAGAAGAGACGATTACGCGGCTGCAGGATTTAAAAACCGGCGCGCTGATTCATTACGGCGTTATGGCGGGCGCGACATTGGCGGGCGCGGACGACGCGGCGCGAAAGCATCTGTCAGCCTACGCCGCGCATATCGGCCTGATTTTCCAAATTACCGATGATTTACTGGACGCGGAAGGCGATGCCGATACAGTCGGAAAAGCGGTGCAAAAAGATGATGACCACGGTAAAGCCACATTCGTCTCTATCTTAGGCATTGACGGAGCTAAGGCGAGGGCGCGCGATTTAGCAGAGCAGGCGGCAGGGCATTTAGAGCCTTTTGGGCATAAGGCCGCACCCCTTAAAAGCGCGATTGATTTCGTGCTAACACGAAACAAATAGGCGCAGTTTTGCGCCTGAGAATGAAGAGTTTTAAATGAGCCAAACGCCGCTTTTAGATACGGTCAACCTTCCTGCCGATATTCGTGAATTTTCCAAAGAGCAGCTAAAGCAGCTGGCGGACGAATTGCGCACCGAAGTCATTGACGCTGTGTCTGTCACCGGCGGTCATCTGGGCGCGGGTCTGGGCGTCGTAGAGCTGACTGTGGCGCTGCATCATGTGTTTGAAACGCCGAAAGATAAGCTGATTTGGGATGTTTCACATCAATGCTATCCGCATAAAGTTTTGACCGGTCGCCGCGACCGCATTCGCACCCTGCGCCAAGGCGGCGGGCTGTCCGGATTTACCAAGCGGGCTGAGTCGGAATATGATGATTTTGGCGCAGCCCATTCCTCCACCTCAATTTCTGCCGGCGTCGGCTTTGCGACAGCGCGCGATTTAAAGGGTGATGATAATCATGTCGTCTCTGTCATCGGCGACGGCGCTATTACAGCCGGCATGGCTTACGAGGCGATGAACAATGCCGGCGGCATGAACAGCCGTATGATTGTTATTCTTAATGATAACGACATGTCTATTGCCCCGCCGGTCGGCGCAATGAGCGCGACATTGTCAAAGATGGTGTCATCGCGCACATACAGAAAAGTTCGCCGCGCCGCCAAAGGTGCTGCCGAGCATATGCCAAAGCCGGTCTATAATACGGCCCGCAAGGCCGAAGAATATACCCGCGGCATGGTCACCGGCGGCACATTGTTTGAAGAGCTTGGCTTTTACTATGTCGGCCCGATTGACGGTCACGACATGGATGCGCTTTTGCCGGTTTTGAAAAACTGCCGCGATATGAAAGAGGGCCCAATCCTTATTCATGTGGTCACGCAAAAGGGTAAAGGCTACGCGCCGGCTGAAGCCTCTGCGGACAAATATCACGGCGTCTCAAAGTTTAACGTCATTACCGGCGAGCAGGCCAAATCGACGCCCAACGCGCCAAGCTATACCAAAATCTTCGGGGATCAACTCATCGCAGAAGGCGCAAAAGATGACCGCGTTGTCGCCGTTACTGCGGCCATGCCGGGCGGCACCGGCGTGAAACAGTTTTGGGAGACTTATCCTGACCGCTGCTTTGATGTCGGCATTGCCGAGCAGCATGCGGTGACTTTTGCGGCGGCCATGGCAGCCGACGGCATGAAGCCGTTTTGCGCAATTTATTCTACCTTCCTGCAACGCGGTTATGATCAGGTTGTCCACGATGTGGCCATTCAAAATCTGCCCGTGCGCTTTGCGATTGATCGCGCCGGCCTTGTCGGTGCGGACGGCCCGACCCATGCCGGCAGTTTCGATATCGGTTACCTCGGCGCGCTGCCTAACTTTGTGCTGATGGCGGCTGCCGATGAGGCCGAGCTGGCGCGCATGGTTGCAACAGCCGCAGCCCATGACAGCGGCCCGATAGCCTTTCGCTATCCGCGCGGCGAAGCGACCGGGATTGCGATCCCGGACCCGGTTCTTCCGCTGGAAATCGGCAAGGGCCGGATTATTCGCAAAGGCAGCAAAATTGCGCTGCTGTCTTACGGAACGCGCCTGAGCGAATGCCTGACGGCGGCCACGCAGCTTGATAATCTGGGCCTGTCGACCACGGTGGCCGATGCGCGCTTTGCCAAGCCTTTGGATACCGAGCTGGTGCGTGAACTCGCGCAAGAGCACGACGTCCTGATTACGATTGAAGAGGGCGCGACCGGCGGTTTTGGCGGCTTCGTCATGCAGGAACTGGCCAATACCGGGCAGTTTGATCACGGCCTTAAATTCCGCACTATGGTCCTGCCGGACATCTTCATTGACCAAGATTCGCCGGCGAATATGTATAAGCAAGCCGGCCTTGACGCGGACAGCATTGTCGAAACCGTGTTCAAAGCGCTGGGCCGCGAAATGGCCGCCGGCGCGAGCTCTGCTTAAAACGCCATGACCCGTCTCGACGTCGCCCTTGTCGCGCGCGGCCTTTTTGAAAGCCGGGCGCGGGCGCAGGCGGCTATCAGCTCGGGCAGCGTGACGGTGGGCGGCAAGGTTGTTACGAAGCCGTCTTTTAAAATAAGCGATACCGATGACATCACAGCCAAAGCGGCGCACCCTTGGGTGTCACGCGGCGGGATAAAACTGGCCCATGCGCTGGATATATTTAAAGTCGACCCGGCGGGCTTAACGGCGCTGGATGTGGGCGCGTCGACCGGCGGGTTTACGGATGTGCTGCTGTCACGCGGCGCAGCCAAAGTCTACGCCGTCGATGTCGGAACGGATCAGCTTCACACAAAAATCCGCAGCGATGACCGCGCCGTTGTGATGGAGCAAACGGATGCGCGCCACTTAACTCGCGCGCATTTTGACAGCCCTATAGACCTGGTCGTTTGTGATGCCAGTTTTATCTCTGCGACCAAAATTCTCGGCGCGCCGATGGCACTCGCCCGGCCCGGCGCGCAGCTGATAACGCTGATAAAGCCGCAATTTGAAATGGGCAAGGGCGCGCTCGGTAAAGGCGGAGTTATCCGCGACCGCGAGACGGCGGAAGATGCCGTGCGCATTGTCCGCTCTTGGGTCGAGGCCCAAGGCTGGACCCTGCGCGCCGACTGCAAATCGCCGATTACCGGCGGCTCCGGCAACCACGAATATTTGCTGCATGCAGTGAAGGTTTGAATTAATAAAAAGCCGCCCCTTTTGGGGCGGCTTTAAAGCTAGTGGTAGCTGCTGCAAAAATTGCGGCCGTGATAGTGGCCGCGGCTGCGGTGGCGCGAGCGCGTGCGGTAATAGCCGCGATCACGGCCATAGGAGCGGCTGTGGCCATAGCCGTAATTACCGCCGCCCAGATTAATGCTGATGCTCGGACGGCTGTAGGTAGAATAGCCGGAGCGATAAGGGCGCGAGTAGTAGACCGGGGCGGGCTGCGTATAGTAGCCGCCATTGTAGTAATTGCCCGAGCTGTAGACCGGCTGTCCGTGGTATCCGCTTGAATAATATGTTTGGCGCGGCTGTTGATAATAGCCGTTATTATAATAGCCGCCGTGCCCGCGGCTGCCCGCAATTTTCGAACCGATCAGCGCGCCGGCGACAGCGCCGATGGCTGTGCCTTCGTCCTGAACGCCGCGTCCCGCGAGATTAGAGCCTAAGACGCCGCCGATAACTGCGCCCGCCAAACCGCCGGCGACCCGGTCATTACTGCCGTGGGAATGGTTATAGCCGCTGCTGTGTGCATTGGCGCTCATTGGCATCAGCATGGCCGCAGCCGCTGTGATCGTTAAAGTTATTGCGGTTTTCATATTAGGCTCCCGTGTTTCATCTGTTGCAAAACTGCCGGAAAACAGGTCGCGGCGCAAAAGGTTAACGCAGTTGGAGCCAAGCCGCGCCGCCGCATAAAAAAGCCCCGCTCAAAAGAGCAGGGCTTTTCTTTATTCAGGGGGCCTCTGCCTAGTTGTGGCAGTGGCAATCAGAACCGGCAGAGGATGAGGATGACCCGCCGTGATCTGATGAAGAGCTGAATGTATAGCTGCCGGTTGTTCCGGTGCTGTAGCTTGACGAAGATGGCACGCTGTAGCTTGAGCTCGAAGAATAGCTCGGGCTTGAATAAGTCGAGCTGCTATAGCTGCTGCTGACCGGTGCGCTGTAGCTGCTTGATGAAGACAGGCAGGTGCCGTCAGACTGCATAGACGTGCCGGCAGGGCAGGCCGCCGTTGCGACGCTGCTTGAGACAGGTGCGCTGTAGCTTGATGAGCTGTAGCTCGGCGTGCTGTAGCTTGATGAGCTGTAGCTTGAGCTGCTGTAAGAGCTTGTGCTTGACTGCATGCAAGATCCGTCAGATTGCGCTGTGGTACCGGCCGGGCAAGGCGCAGCAGGCGCGCTGCTGACGACAGGAGCGGAATAAACCGGTGCAGGCGCTGAATATGTCACCGCCGGCGCTGTGTAAGACGCTGTTTGCTCCAGGCAAGAACCGTCAGACTGCGTTGTTGTGCCGGCCGGGCATGGCGCCGTTTCGACGGTGCCATAGCTGACAACCGGCGCAGAAACGACAGGGGCCGGCGCTGTGTAAACAGGCGCAGGCGCGCTGTAGACAGGACGCGAGACATAAGTTGGCTGCGTGTAAACCGGCTGCGGCGCCGGGACGCTGTAAGTCCGCGTGATAACAGGACCGCCGACATAACCGGCAGGCGCGTAAGTCACAGGACCTGCGCCGTAACGTCCGCCGCCAAATCCGCCGCCTGAAAAGACAGGTGCGCCGTAACCGCCGCCATATGAGCCGCCGCCGTAAGATAAGCCTGTGTCGCCGTAGCGAGAGCTTTGGCCGCGATTGGCAATGCCGTAACCGGCCAAGCCGCCGAGCACTGCGCCAATGGCGCTGCCTTCAGTACGGTTGCCGCTTGCAGCCAGCTGGCTGCCTAAGACTGCGCCGACGCCGGCGCCAAGGCCTGCACCCACGTAAGGATTACTGCCGAAAGTATTGCCGCCGTAAGACGGGCCATAACCGCCGCCGTAAACCGGCGCACCGTAACCGCCGCCATATCCGCCAAAGCCGCCGCGCCGGTTGGACAGATAGTTGCCGGCCAGACCGCCGACAACAGCGCCGATAGCTGTGCCTTCATCCTGAACGCCGCCGCCGGCCAGGTTAGAGCCGATGACGCCGCCGAGAACAGAACCGATGCCTGTTCCGACATAGCTGTCAGAATTGCCGAAACTGAATTGTGCGTGTGCAGCTGTCGGCAGGGCCGTAGCCAATGCAACAATTGCTGTTGAGATAAAGAGTGTTTTCATGTTCGGCTCCTTGCCATTTGTCTTGCCGCTCGGGCAATTTTGGCCCCCCAGTAAGGCCGAATTTCATTATGAGACTTAAAATGCGTCTCGGAACAGTAATGCAAAAACCATACCTTAGTAAAAAAATACCAAACATTTCAGGCTTTTCGCAG
Source organism: uncultured Robiginitomaculum sp. (assembly GCA_938010385.1). GTDB lineage: Bacteria > Pseudomonadota > Alphaproteobacteria > Caulobacterales > Maricaulaceae > Robiginitomaculum. The sequence continues at coordinate 5,758 of CALLVD010000107.1, read as the reverse complement.
TTGATTCCCTTAAAACGCGAATAATTTTGTTTGCACAGGCCCGCAGTGCGTGCGGGCCTGTGGTTTGCGCGGCCGGTGACGGGGGGATCACCGCTGCGCATCTTTAGGCCTAATGGCTGCCGTGACAGATGTCAGCGCCGTGATAATGGCGGCTTGTATGGCGGACAGGCTGCACGTACGTCACCCGTTGATGCTGCTGCGTATATACGGGCGAGCTATAGCCGCGCTTATATTTAAAATCCTTGTGGCGCTTGCGTTTTTTGCCATGCGTATAGCCGGGCGTTCCGTATGACGGATGATAGCGTTCGGTGGTGTAGACCGTGCGCGGCCGGGTATAATTGTCATAGCGCGGCTGCGTATAGCCCTGATCACGGTAGACCGGCTGCGGATTGTAGACAGGCCGGGGATTATAAACCGGCTGCGGATTATAAACAGGCTGCGGATTATAGACCGGGCGCGGCGTGTGGACCGGTTGCGGCTTATAGACTGTACGCGGTTGGTAGCGGCCGTCGCCATAGGTTTGCGTCGTGTTGTGGGAGTAGCCGCGCCGATAATCACGCTTACAGTCGTTTTGTTTGTCGGCGATCCCCGCTCCGGCCAGCGCGCCAATGCCGGCGCCGATTGCGCTGCCTTCTGTGCGGACGCCGTCTCCGGCAACTTGGCTGCCTAAAACGCCGCCGATGACGCCGCCGATGACAGCGCCGACAATTTTGTCTTGCTTCTCATCAGTTTTGCACCGTTCGTAACTGTTGTGGCTGTTTGTGTAGTATCCGCCGGTGTGGTTCGCGAATGCGGCGGTGGGCATCAGAAGCGCCGGCAAAGCGAGGGCCGATGCGGCAATCGCTGTTTTGCGGCCAGTGCTATTTATTAGACGTGTCATGTTCAGCTCCTGTCCGGCGGCTCCGCGTCCCGCCGGATTTGGCAGGGTTATCGGGTCACCGTTTAGAGCTCCACTCTGAAGCAGCGGCTCTGAACCCTGTCTGATAGTGAAATTTATATTCAGTTCAGGTTCGGCCTGACGCATTTGTCTCCAATCAGGTTTGCCGTCAGTGATCCGGCTCGGCAGACGATCACACTTTGCGCTAAGCTTATGCCTCTCTTTAAATTGTGATAAAACTCACCATGAATTTGCAGCGTAACTAAGTGTGGCGTTTATGATTGCTGACGCCATTCCCTCATGTCAGTCAGTGCCCCGACGGCATGAGGGAGCTCGCCGCAGTCTCCCTGTTTGCACAACGGTCTGACAAGCCGCGAAGCTTATTTTTTACATGAATGGGAGATGAACGAAGTGTTCATCGCTTATAATCGTTTAGTTTACGTTCAGAAAAATCAATATATACAAAAGGCAGTAATCAAGAGATTGGTTACCGGATCCTGTGGCTGCCACGCGCCCCGTGCAATCGCAGGATCCACCTGATTTCAGTTAACCGGGGGGTCCGCTGAGATCCAAAGGCGGCCTTCAACGGGCCGCCTTTTTTATGCCTGCTGTTCAGATTTTGTCGTAAGCCTGCCTATAGTAATTCGGCGCAATCAGGTTACAAAGAGCCATGACAATTCAAGCTCCTCAGAAAACGCCCCACGATATGTCGCTGACATCCGCCAAGGATTCATCGCCGCCGGCGCTCGACTTTATACGCGATGATGCGCCCGAACCCGGCAGCGTGACGCAAATCAGCGAGGGCATTTACTGGCTGCGCATGCCTTTGCCGATGGCAGGATTGAACCATATTAATTTGTGGATTTTGAAAGACGGTGACGGCTGGGCCATTATTGATACAGGGATTGGCAGTCGCGATTCCAAAAAGATTTGGGAAAGCGCGCTGAAGTCTGTCCCCGCAGGCCGCCCTGTAACCAAGGTCATCTGTACCCATTTGCATCCGGACCATACCGGTCTGGCCGGCTGGCTGTGCCGCAAATATGACGCCCCGCTTTATATGACGCGCGGGGAGTATTTTCTCTGCCGGTTGATGGCGGCCGATACCGGAAATCCCGCGCCGCGCCACGCCCTGAAATTTTATGAACGCGCGGGATTTACCGAGCCGCAGATTGAGCTTTACAAGCAGCGCTTTGGCGGGTTTGGCAAAGCCATCACGCCGATGCCGGAGGGATATACCCGCATCGAGGACGGTCAAGCTGTGTCAATTAACGGCGAGGACTGGACCATACTCGTCGGGTCGGGGCATTCACCGGAGCACGCCTGCCTTTATAATGCAGCGCGTAACATCTGCATGACGGGCGATCAATTACTGCCCAATATCAGCTCTAATGTGTCGGTCTGGCCGACGGAGCCGGAAGGCAATCCGATGCAAGACTGGATTGATTCTTGCTATATGCTCCGCCTGCGCCTGCCCGAAGATGTGCTGGTTTGCCCGGCCCACGGTATACCGTTTCGCGGCGCGTATAAGCGGCTCGATAAACTAATAGAGCATCATGAAAAAGCGCTCGCCCGGCTTTACGATTTTTGCAAAACGCCCAAGCTGTCCACTGAGGTCTACTCTTGCCTGTTTCGCCGCGAGATTAATGACGGCAACCGCATTATGGCCGTCGGTGAATCAATCGCGCATTTGGCCTGCCTGATTAAGCGCGGAAAGATGACGCGGCGCATTAATGACGCGGGGCAGTTTACCTATAAAAGCGTCGCGCCGGAGCGGCTGGCCGGCTAAATCGTCGGTATGGCGAAATGCCCGTACTCGCCGTCTGCATAAAGCAGCGGCGCAGCGTTTGACGTTTTTATATCGGTAATCAGCCCGATAAACACGTTGTGCGAAAATCCGGGCAGCGCGTCCATGACGCGGCAATCAAAACTGGCCGCAGCGCCGACCAGGCGCGGCGCGCCGGATGGGGCCGTTTCCCATTCCCCGTAAGCAAAGCGGTCACCGACGCCGTCGCTGGAGAAAATGTTTGAAATTTCGACTTGGGATTTGGCCAAAATATTGACGCAGAAAATTCCGGATCGTTTCACATAAGGATTCGCGCCGGCCGCTTCATTAATGCAGGCCAGAAGGCTTGGCGGGCTCGCCGATAATGACGTGACCGCACTGGCGGTTAAGCCGTGACGCACACCGTTGTCTATCGTGGTAATGACAGTCACGCTGGCCGCGAGTCTTCGCATGCCGGCCGCAAAATCTTGGGATGTGACGGTCATAAAGGCTTTCCGGATGCGAAAGACATCAGCCCTTCAGAAAGTATTGATACGCAACATTGCCCGATTCAGACGTCATCGGAAAGCCGGTTTTTTGCAGGGCGGCCTCAAGCGCGTCTACATCGTTTTCCGGCACCTGAAATCCGCAAAGCACCTGTCCCCAGGCACTGCCGTGATTGCGGTAGTGAAACAGGGAGATATTCCAGCGGCTGTCCAGAGCGGTCAGGAAATCTGTCAACGCGCCGGGGCGCTCCGGAAATTCAAATTGATAAACGACTTCTCTGACATCCGTGCCGGCATGGCCGCCGACCATGTGCCGCAAATGCCGCTTGGCGAGTTTGTCATAAGACAGGTCCGTCACCGATATGCCGGCTTGGCTCATGGCGGTGATGACGTCGTCACGATCCTCGGCAGCGCGCAGTTTTATCCCGACGAGGACATGAGCTTCATCACTGTCGGCATAGCGATAGTTGAACTCTGTTACAGGCCGCGCGCCAAGAGCGCGGATGAAATTGATAAACGCGCCCGGTTTTTCCGGGATGGAAGCGGCAAACAGCATTTCCCCGCCGGCGCCCAGCTCTGCGCGCTCGACAATATTGCCGATGCGGTCAAAGTTTACATTCGCGCCCGATATTGTCACGACAATGTCGCCTTCAGGCGCTGTGCCTTCGCGAACCTGTTTGCGCAGGCCGGCCAAAGCCAGCGCTCCGGCCGGCTCAACCACCGTGCGGGTGGCTTCGAATATGTCTTTTACGGCGGCGCTGATTTCGTCATTGGTCACCAGCACGCAATCATCGACAACCTGCTTGGCAATGGCCAGCGTGTTTTCACCGATCAGCTTGACCGCCACCCCGTCAGCAAAACCGTCAACGGAATTAAGCGGCGTGCGAATGCCGGCATCCAAAGATGTCTTCAGCGTCGCCGCGCCGGCCGGCTCCACGGATATGATTTTTGTTTGCGGCGAGACGGCTTTGACATAGGTGCCGACGCCGGACACTAACCCGCCGCCGCCGACGCAGACATAGACTGCGGCGGGAGCCACAGGCATTTGCGCCAGTATCTCTTTGCCGACCGTGCCTTGGCCCGCAATCACGTCAAGCTCGTCAAACGGATGAATAAACACGGCGCCTGTGTTTTTCGCGTAATCAATCGCCGCCGCGCAGGCTTCATCATAAGTTTCGCCGACCAGCTGCGTGCTCGCGCCGCGTGACTGCACGGCGGAGACTTTAATGTCCGGCGTTGTGATTGGCATGAAGATGACGGCTTTGGTTTTGTAATGCGCTGCTGCCGCGGCAAGGCCTTGGGCGTGATTGCCCGCACTGGCCGCGCAGACTCCCGCTTTGCGCTCGGCGTCTGTCAGGCTTGCAACGCGATTGGTCGCGCCGCGTACTTTAAAAGAGAAGACGTCCTGCAAATCTTCGCGCTTCATCCAGACATTACGGCCCAGCTCAGCCGATAATTTGACGGCCAGCTCGCACGGCGTTTCTTTGGCCAGGCCATAGACATCCGCCGCGTCAATGCGCGCTTTCAAATCCGCTAAATCTATGACGGGATCAGCCATTGGCTTTCACATGCGCGGCGACCCAATCGCCGACTTGCGACGTTGACAGTTTTCCGCCCAAATCACCCGTAGTATGCCCGCCGTGCAGGGCCGCATCAACGGCGGCTTCAATGGCGCTCGCTTCCGCGTCCATGTCAAAGGACAGGCGCAGCATCCATGCCGCCGATAATATCATTGCAATCGGGTTGGCTTTGCCCTCACCGGCAATGTCCGGCGCGCTGCCGTGGATGGGTTCATACATGCCGACGCTGCCGTCTGACAAAGACGCCGACGGGATAACGCCCATAGAGCCGCACAGCACGCTGGCTTCATCGGTGATGATGTCGCCGAACATATTTTCCGTCAGAATAACATCATAGTCCTGCCCGCGCGTCAGCATGTGCATGGTCATGGCATCGACGAGGAGGTGCTCAAGCTCGACTTCGGGGTAGGATTCTGCGACGCGGATAACGGTTTCACGCCACAGGCGGGAGGTTTCCAGCACATTGGATTTATCAACAGACGTGACTTTCTTGCGCCGCGTCATAGCCAGGTCGAACGCTTTAATGGCGATGCGCTCGACTTCGGCCTCAGAATAGCGGCACATATCGAACGCGCCTTGGTCATCGCGCCCCTTATCGCCAAAATAAATCCCGCCCGTCAGCTCGCGCATGACAACGAAATCGACGCCCTCCAGACGCTCGCGTTTAAGCGGCGCGTGGTCAATCAGCGCGGCATGCGGCTTACACGGGCGGATATTGGTATAGAGATTTAAGTTTTTGCGCAGCGGCAGCAGCGATCCCAGCTCCGGCCGGTCTGCGCCTTTCAAATGATCCCATTTCGGCCCGCCGACCGCGCCGAGCAGGATAGCACCGGTTTTCTCGCAAGACGCAAACGTCTCTGCGGGCAGGGGGCTGCCGACGCCGTCAATCGCCGCGCCGCCGACAAGGTGCTCTTCTGCCGCGAGCGTGTGCCCGAACCGCTCCGCGACAGCTGTTAAAGCCGCCATGGCTGCCGCGCCGACTTCCGGCCCGATACCGTCACCCGGCAGATATGTGAAATTGATTGTGGTCATT
>CALLVD010000106.1 GCA_938010385.1 uncultured Robiginitomaculum sp. | reverse complement strand
GGGGGGCACGCGTCGGGGAGATTAAGAGAGATTTTAGCCCGTGAAACACAGTCAAACTTAAGAAAATCATTGCATCACAATCCCCGCCGGCTTACGAAATATACAAGGCTCGGCAAAAGGGTCAGGGAAACTGAGGGGAGGTCTCTTCGCAATATTCAACCGTTGGGCATATCGGTGCGAAGTACAGATTATCATTAGTATTCCTATTTGTTCATATCGACAAATTCGTCGGTATTTTTAATAACTTAGGAGATAATTATGCCTCTCTTTTGGCAAGATAGTTTTGAAACAGAAACAGGCCCGGATCTAGGGACGGGCACCCGCGTAGCCGTCGGACATGCTGACACCGATAACGGTTCCGGACCGTTTGACCGTAACGGCGATGGCACGATCGATGCTACTGACCCGGTCGAACTCGGCCCCGGCGGCGTAAGCGATTTTTTCGTCAGATGGGAAGGTGTTTCCCGTGACGTTTCAGTCGGCAATGAACGTAGGTTTGACGGTCGTGACGGAGACTGGATTTGGATTTCTGAGGATATTCGCGAGTCTACCGGCGGTGACGCTAACCGTGATCCCGATTTGGGAATCATTGACTGGACAGGCATAAGCACAGCAGGACTTGCGGATATTTCTTTCTCAGGTCTTTTCGCCTCTAATTTAAACGGGGCAACTTATGAAGTCGGTGATTTCGTTGAAGTTTCGTATGCTTTCGACAGCACAAACGAGGCTGATTTAACTGTCGGTTTGCGCTTTATCGGTGCAGCTACTGCGGGCGGAGGTCTAATTCGCGACGATAATCTTAACGGCGTTATTGATGCTAACGAAACAACAGTAATGGGTAGCCAAGGCGGTGCTACGCGAATGACGTTAGAGGAATTTTCCTTTGACCTGACGGGTACGGGCAACACGCTTTATCTGCGCTTGCAAGACTTTGATAATGGCCCTGACGCCAATGGCGGAAGCTTAAGCGGAAATGCCGAGGAAAACGCTTTTGATAACTTCCGTCTTGAGAACGCAGGAACAGCGACCGGTCCTACTGAGGGCACACCCAATCGCGATGAGATCGACGGAACATCTGATGCGGATGTAATCAACGGAAATGACGGCGATGACGTCCTTCGCGGCAATGGCGGTGACGATACGCTCAACGGCGGTAACGGCAATGACGGCCTTAACGGCGGCGCAGGTGCAGACGTACTTGACGGCGGCGCCGGCGTCGACAGTGCCGTGTATCTGAGATCAATGGTCGGCGTGACGGTTGACCTTGCTGACACCTCTAACAATACGGGTGAAGCTGCCGGTGATACGTATATCAGCATTGAACGTATTTTCGGATCGAACAATACCGATATTCTTGTCGGTGATGCCAATGATAACCTCTTCGACGGACGTGACGGTGCTGATATGATCAGCGGCGGTGCGGGCGCTGATACTTTATACGGCCGTGTCGGTGATGACATGCTGTCAGGCGAAGCCGGCAATGATCGTCTTGAAGGCGGCACAGGTGAAGACACCCTTTTAGGCGGCGACGGCGCTGATCGTCTTTACGGTGAAGAGGGTAATGATATTGTTGAAGGAGGCTTAGGTCGTGATGTGCTTGTCGGCGGTGCAGGCGCTGACGAATTTGTCTACAACGAAGTTGATTCCGGTATTGCGAGTCGTGATGCGATTACTGATTTCGAAGACGGTGTTGACCTTATTCGTTATGATGATGCGACGTTCACATTCGCTGATCTTAACATCATCTCAGGCGGATCGGGTACATTGGTTATCTCTGACTACGGTCAAATCGTGCTGGTCGGCGTTGCGTCGACCGATTTGGATGCATCAGATTTTGTCTTTGCTCCGGCGCAGGCGGCTGCGGGATCGCTTTCAAGCAAAGTCGCTGACTCACTCGCGGGTGCGCAAGCCGTTGCTCTTGATGATGCGCAATCAGATGACGACTTCACAGTCATTGATGTTGATGCGGCGTAAGCCTCACTAAAGCATTGAGTTACGCGCCCTTCCGGTCTTCCGGGAGGGCGTTTTATATTGTCCGTCAGCGATATATATGCTGTCGAGGGATCCGGTAATCGGCATATGGCTTTGGCTAAACGCCCCACTTTTTACGATGAAAATTCCAAGCCGTCGCGATGATATGCTCGGGGTCGGAATGCTTGGGCTCAAATCCTAAAATCTCACTGGCATAAGACGCGTCAGCATAGAGGCGGGTCAAATCGCCCTCGCGGCGCGGGGCGGCGTCATACGGGACGGGGTTGCCGGTGACTTTTTCAATCAAATTTAAAATCTCTAAATTCGTTACGCCTTGGCCGGTGCCGATATTGACCTCAGTACCGGCCCGGCCGTTATCAAAGGCGCGCAGGCAGTCAATATGCGCGGCGGCGATATCGTTGACATGAATATAGTCGCGTATGCAGGTCCCGTCCGGCGTATTGTAATCTGTGCCGAACAGTTTCATGCGCCCGCCCAATCCGGCAGCCGCTTTCAGCGCATTGGGAATCAGGTGCGTTTCCGGGTCATGCTCCTCGCCGATATCGCCGTCCTCATCCGCGCCGCTCGCGTTGAAATAACGCAGAGTGATATATTTTAAGGCGTAAGCTTTGTGGAAGCTTTGAATCATATGCTCAATAGCGAGCTTGGTTTTGCCGTAAACACTGAACGGATTTTGCACCTCTGTCTCGACCAATGGCATGTTTTGCGTCTCGCCGTAAGTCGCGCAGGTCGATGAGAATATCAGCTCATCAAGGCCGGCCGCGCGCATGCCGTGCAGCAAGTTGAGCGCGCCAAGCACGTTATTGTCGTAAAACTCCGCCGGCTGTTTTTCGCCGATGCCGACCTCAATGGAGCTGGCCAGATGGATGACAGCGCGGGCGGTTTTGTGTTTCTCGCAAGCCACAATCACGGCCTCGCGGTCACGCAAATCGACCGTCTCGTAAGGCCCCCATTTGACGGCGTGTTCATGGCCGGCGGAGAAATTATCAAATGTCACCGGCGTCCCGCCATGCTTTGCAATCATTTTGCAAACATGCGATCCGATATAACCGGCCCCGCCGACGACAATCAGAGTTTGACCGGACAGGCTGTAATTATCTGAGCTCATTGTCTTATCTTTCTTCAGCAAACCGCGAAGGCGTCGGGATGAAGCGCCAGCAGGGCCTTTGTCCAGTCGTCTAAATCAGTCTTTTTAACGCAAGCGACAATGCAGCCGCCAAAGCCCCCGCCGGTCAGGCGCGCGCCGGCGGCGCCGAGCTTGACTGCGTCCGCAACTAAGGCATCAATGGGCGGCAGGCTCATTTCGAAATCATCACGCATAGAGACATGGCTCTCATTCATGAGCCGTCCGAGCATCGTAATGTCACCGTTTTTCAGCGCCTGCGCGGCCCGCAGCGTGCGCCGGTGCTCGGTCATGCAATGGCGCGCCCGCCTGATGAGCTTGTCATCCAAATGCGAAAGCCCGGCAAGCTCTGCGTCGCTCATCAGGCACGGATCGTCATGGCCCAGAGCCGCTTTGACCGCGTCGCATTCTTGCTTGCGAATTTTGTAATGCCCGTCTGCATTGCGGCGATATTGGCCGGAGTGCAGCACGGCAAAATGATAATCTGCGGGCAAATCCACCAAATCATAAGTCAGATGTTTTGTATCCAACGAGAGCGCCTGTCCCGGCCGCGCCACAGCCACGGCCATTTGATCCATAATCCCGCAAGGCATGCCGATAAATTCGTTTTCAATGCGCCGCGCCAGCTTAGACACGTCGGTATTATCAATCTGTTTGCCCGACAGCTCCGCCGCCAGCTTTAAAAGCCCGACGGTTAAAGCTGATGACGAAGACAGGCCCGCCCCGGTCGGCAGATTGCCGGTCATAGCAATATCGGCCCCGCCGCTCAAATAGCCGGCTTTATTGGCAAAAATAACGGCGCCCAGCGCGTAATCGGACCAATGGTTCGCCGCGCTGTCAGATAAATCACGCTCTGAAAGTCCCGTAAACATATCTGATGTCACGCGAACCTTATTGTCGGCGCGCGGCGTCATCGCGGCGTGAATCCCGATATGCAGGGCCGCCGGCAGGACGTGGCCGCCGTTATAGTCCGTGTGCTCACCGATAAGGTTGACGCGACCGGGCGTAAAACTGTGCGCCGCCGGCGCAGCGTTAAAGGCGGATTTAAAAGTGGGCTCTACGGCCATTACAGCGCCCGTAAAATTTTGGCGGCCGATTCCGGCATGACATCCACGGTGAACGCTCCGGTCGATTGCTCTACCGAGGCCAAATATTTAACCCGCCCGGGACCGCGCAGCAGCGGATAAAACTGCGCGGTAAAATGAAACGTGCCCTCTTCGCCCAGAGGCGCGGCATGCAGGGAGAGCATATAAGCCGTCTCGCGCCCGAAAAATTCATCATAGCGTCGGGTCATATCGCCGATCAGGTGCGCAAACCCGTCCATCTCATCCTCATTAAACGCCCACGGCCCCGGCCTTCGGATTTTGGGCGCAAGCCAAACTTCGTAAGGAAAGCGCGCAAAAGGCGGACAAAAGGCCATCACGCTGCCGGTATCTGCAATGCCGTAATCCGGCCCGATTTGCGTCAGCGCTTTTTCCAAATCATATCCGCCGGCAAAGGCCTTGGCGGCATCTTGCTGAACGCGGGGCACAAATGGAAAGGCATAAATTTGGCCGTGGGGATGATGCAATGTGACCCCGACTTCATCGCCGCGATTTTCAAACGGAAAGACAAATTTATGCCCTGCCGTATAAAGCGCCTGATAACGATCAATCCAGGCCGCGACCAAGAGTCGGCGCTGGGCTTGCCCGATGGAGTGCAGATTGCCGGTACCTTCGGGGCCGTAAACAATCACGTCACAACGGCCGGCCGCGCGGGCGCGTTCAAATAACGGATTGGCGGCCTCGCTCGGGGCCTGCGCATGCAGGCTAGTGAACTTATTTTCAAAAACGGCCAGCTCAAAGTCCGTGAAAGGGATTTCTGTCGGCGCGCCGCCGGGCTTGCTCGGCGCCAGCGGGTCCTCAGCGGCCGACGGCTTGAATGTGCGGTTTTGCCGATGCGCGGCGTAGACATTCCATTCACCCCGCAACGGATGCCATCGCAATTCGCCGCCCTTGGCGACTTCAAAGTCATCTTCCGCGAGCGCCGGCAATTCGTGAGGCGCATATCCGTACAGGAACAAATCCCGACCGTCGCGCTTGCGGTAGTCGCGGCGATAAACGGACCGGCCCGATATCATGGAGTCTAAAGTGTTGATGCCGAGGCTCATAAGAAATCTTTTTAATTACGGTAAGGCGCTGACCATTCACCGTCAACAATTTGGAATTGCCCGGTCATTCTCGAGGCTTATCCTGCGCTACAAATAAGCTGTTTCCGGGCAATAAGAGAAAAGTGCAATCCTTTTCATTCTTAAACCGCGCGGGGTAATCTTTTATGTGTCCGAAATTTGTTGCGCAGCTCGCCATAAAAATCCTTGTTGTCAGATAAAAACCACTCCGCTGACGCGCAGATAATGACGACGTCATCGCTTTTTAAGCTGGGAACAGTGTCGACCCGCTTCAAATGTCAATCTCCCCGGTTTCCACGGCGTTGAGTATGGCATCAATGTCAGCTTGCGATAAGCCGTAAATATCCCGTGCTGCTTCCTCAGAAATATAGCCGCGGGTAAGGTCTTGTTTTACGGCCTGCCGGTCACGCGCGCTGACAGGTTCATAGCCGCCGCCGGGAAAATCTAAAATGACTTTTCGGCCGTGCGGGACAAATTGTTTCCCTTTGCCTTTTCGAACGGTTCCGTCATCGAGGGTGACGGATGTGCGGCTGCCGTCCTTTCCGCCAAGACGTCCGCGCGCCGGATGGTTGACTCGGTCAAACATGGCGGAGAAATCACATTCATGACCCTCCGTGGTGCTGACTTCCGTATGCCGGCCCGGCCCGCCGCGATATTGGCCGTTTGCGCCGGCGTCGATGCGTTCACCGACCGGACTGTGATTTCAACATCCAGCCCGTCCACGGCGCGCCCGTGTTAAAGATTTTTGACAGAACCGCGTTTGACAATATCAAATTCCAAAAGGGCCTGATTGCGCTCTTTTAAACCGCTTCCCTTGGTTAGGCTGTCCGTAATAAGACTGACCGCTTGCTCTGCCATTTGCGCAATCGGTTGGCGAACTGTGGTCAGTTCCGGCCAGATAGAGGTGGCGATTTCGGTGTCATCGAACCCCGCCACGGACAAGGCGTCAGGAACAGAGAAACCGCGCATATTCGCCGCCGCAATTGCGCCGGCGGCCATATCATCATTGCTGGCAAAAATCGCGGTCGGGCGTTGGGGCAGGGACAAAAGTGTAAACGCCCCGTCCATGCCCGAGCGGTAGGTATACTCTCCGCCAACGACCAGGTCGGGATCCAGCGGAATATTGTTATCTTTCAGCGCTGATACATAACCGGCATAGCGCAGAGCCGAGGCCTTGGTCTCTGTCGGCGCCTTAATGAAGCCGATGCGCTTGTGTCCCTGCGCAATGAGATAATCAATCATTTCATGCACGGCTTTCGTATCGTCCATAGCCACACGCAGGGTTTCGGTGAAAATATTACCCGGTGCAACGCGCACGCAGGAAATCTTCAAGTCTGTGAGCGCGTCAACAAGCTGTCGATTATCTGACAAAGGCGGCGTTAAAATGATGCCGTCCAGGCCAACCTTATGCAGGTTTTCGGCAATGCTTCTGTAATTCTCTTCATCCGGCGTGACCCCGCCCATATCATCGACCACCAAATGGTGCCCGAAGGACCGGCAGGCCCGCAGTGCACCGTCCAGAACTTTTGACAAATAGCTCGGGCTGGGATTGTAATAAATAATGCCAATAAACAGCGAGCCGCCGCCGGCCAGCCGCCGCGCCATAATATTGGGCCGATAATTTAGCTCGCGTATGGCGGCCTGCACTTTATCGCGGGTTGACTCTTTGACACGCCCCTGACCGTTGACGACGCGCGATACGGTCATGAGAGAGACGCCGGCGCGCTTGGCCACGTCTTTAATCGTCACTTGGCCGCGAGCGGTGGTGATGTTCATATTGTTTTGTCTCCGCCCATATAGCCCGCCCCGGGGTGCGCAGTGTCATATGACAGGGTTTAAGCCTGTCATGCAACGAAAATTGCGTCTGTTTCGGCCGAGAGCGTTAGTTTTGCGTGACCTTCCGGTCCCTCAAGGGTACAAACAGATATGGATTATAAAGTTTTAAAGTTCGGCAATGAAGGTCACCCTGTTGTGGTAATCGATGATTTTCATCCCGACCCTGATGCCCTGCGCAATCGGGCAATCTCGCTGTCTTATACGGCACCGAATTACGCCTATCCCGGCCTTCGCGCGCCATTTGACCCGAACTATATGGCGCCGGCTATGGCCGGATTGCAGCAGGTCTTAGCCGGCGTTTTCGGCCTGTCTAACGGCGTCGTGCTGCGCGAATGTTGCGCCTCTATCGTCACGACCCGGCCGCAAGATTTAAGCGAGTCGCAATCTATCCCGCACAGTGACGGGTCCGATCCAAAGCAAATGGCGTTGCTGCATTATATCGACAGTCCGGAAAAAGGGGGCACAGCTTTTTATCGTCATATTGAGACGGGGTTTGAGTCTATGACGCCGGACCGCGACATGGCCTATGACGCCGCTTTGAACCGGCAGCGCGATAAGGGGCAGTTGCCGACCGGCGCTTATAAAACGCAGTCCTGCGCGGCGTTTGAAAAAATCGGCAGCGTTGAGGCCAAATATAACCGCATGGTGATTTATCACGGCAACAGTCTTCACTCCGGGCAGATTAACCCGGATAATGATTTTTGCGATGATCCAAGCCGTGCCCGGCTGTCGATTAATACGTTTTTGCTCGGGCGGTAGCAGGTGAGAGTGCGTGGCCGCGGGCGAGGCTTAGCTTGCCCGGTTCTGCTTCAAAAAGTTTTCCGACGCGCAGTGCTCACGAATGAAATCTTCATGGCTCGGCATATATTCAGACGAGGCATCGATAGTGCCGGCGACTTCTTTTAAACGCTTGGCGGTTTCTTCGTCGCTGAATACATCGGCCACAGGATCATATGTTTCAGGGATAATGTTTTGTCCCATCATGACGGCAAACCAGCTTGTGTCATTAAACAACTCTTCTTGCTCGCGGTAAGCGCGGCCATAGGATTTGAAAAGGTCAAATTTTTCCTGAAGGAAATCCGGAATATCCATGGTGCGGGTATAGTTCCAAAACGGGCTGTCATCACGCTGGGTTGCTTTGTAATGCAGGATGATGAAATCACGGATGAGCTCCGTTTCAAACAGGTTGACGCGATTGTAACGGTTCGTATTCGCTTCATTAAACGACTTGTCAGGGAACATCTGCAAAAGTTTGGCAATGCCGTGCTGGATAAGATGGATAGAGGTCGATTCCAGCGGCTCCAAGAAGCCGGCGGCCAGTCCCAAGGCGACGACATTTTTATTCCACGCCTTGTTGCGAATGCCGGTTTTAAACCGGATGACGCGCGGCTCAGCTAAGGGCTCGCTTTCCAGATTGCTGAGGAAATGGGCGCGGGCGTCTTCGTCCGACATATATTTGGAAGAGTAGACATGCCCGTTCCCGACGCGGTGTTGCAGCGGAATGCGCCATTGCCAACCGGCCGCGCTCGCCGTGGATTTTGTATATGGCAGCATCGGACCCTTGCGCGCGCAAGGCGCAACAATGGCGCTGTCACAGGGCAGCCAATGAGACCAATCCGTAAAACCTGTTTTTAAAGTCTGCTCAATCAACAAGCCGCGAAAGCCCGTGCAATCAATGAATAAATCACCGCTGACCGTCTTTCCGCTGTCCAGCGTTAAAGATTTGACAAAGCCGGTTTCGCTGTCCTGAACAACGTCAACGATTTTGCCTTCCGTGCGGGTGACTTTGCGCTCTTCGGAAAACTTGCGCAAAAATTTCGCGTAAAGCCCGGAGTCAAAATGAAAGGCATAAGCGATATTGGACAGAGGCGAGTTACCGGCATTGACCGGGCGCATAAATTTATGTTTGCGCGCGGCGTGAGCTTGAAGCGAGTATTTCTCAAGAGTTTGGTGATCATGGTTGGGATGGTTTTTCAAATAATAAGCATGGAAAGACACGCCCCCCATATCCAAACCATAACCGCCGAACGGGTGAATATAGCGGTCACCGATTTGGCCCCAATTTACAAATTCAATGCCCAGCTTGAACGTCGCATTGGTTTCGCGAACAAACTCGTCCTCACTGATGCCCAGCGTACGGTTAAACGTGTTGATCTGCGGAATGGTCGCTTCGCCGACGCCGACCGTGCCGATTTGCTCGGATTCAATCAGTTCGACTTCGCAATAATCCGGACCCAAGATTTTAGACAGCGCGGCCGCTGTCATCCATCCTGCCGTCCCGCCGCCGGCAATTACTATTTTTTGAATTCGTGCCATTATAATCTCTGCTTATCAGGGTTGGTTATTAAATTTTGAATATAGGCGCCATGCGCCGGCATGTTTTGCGCCGTTTTAGCAATTATGTTTCGCATGCCCTCGGCGTGGCGCGCGACCGCGTTTATATCGAGCGTGTCCACAAGCGGATCCCATGTGCGCGGCACGACGCCTTGCCCCAGCAATACTGCCGCCCAATTATCTTCACCGAAAAGCTCATCTTGAAAGCGTAACAGACGGCCTTTGGATTTATAAAGGTCCATTTTGTCGCGCAGGCTGTCCGGGACATCCATGTCTTTAACATAGCGCCAAAACTCGGTGTCGCCCCGCTGCGTCGCTTTGTAGTGCAGAATGATAAAATCGCGGATTTGCTCAAACTGTATTTTTGTCAGCCTGTTATAGGTCTTAGCCTCTGCCGGGTTGAAACCGGAATCCGGAAGCAGCGCAATCAGTTTTGATATGCCGGCTTGGATGAGGTGGATTGAAGTTGATTCCAGCGGTTCCATGAACCCGGCAGACAGCCCGATTGCGACGCAGTTCTTATGGTAGGCTTTTTCGCGACGTCCCGTTTTAAATTTAATTGTCCGTATATCGCCCTCGGCCTCACCTTCAAGATTGGTTAGCAGCGTGTGTTTTGCCTCATCATCAGATATATAGCCCGAACAATACACATGACCGTTGCCGGTGCGTTTTTGCAGCGGAATGCGCCATTGCCAACCGGCATCTTGCGCGCTTGCCCGCGTATAAGGCGCCGGCTCCGCGTCACGTTTTCCGGCGACCGTAACCGCGCGGTCGCAGGGCAGCCAGTGCGAATAATCTTCAAATCCGACGCCCAAGGCTTGTCCGATTAGAAGCGCGCGAAAGCCGGTGCAATCGATAAAGAAATCGGCCTCAATGCGCTGCCCGTCTTCCAGGCTTAACGCTTTGATGTGTCCGTCTTCACCGCCTAAATGCGTGTCAGTGATTTTGCCTTCAATACGGGTAACGCCTTGGGCTTCGGCGCGTCTGCGCAGGAGCTTGGCATAAAGCGCAGAGTCAAAGTGATAGGCGTAAGCCAGGCTCGACATAACGCTGCCGGGGTTATTCGACGGGGCGGCATATTTGCCGGCATAGGCGGCGACAGACGACAGGCAGTATTGCGTTATCTGCGGCGCGCGGCCCATGGCGCGCAATTTTAACCAGATTTGGTAAAATTTTATTGATTCAATATCGCGCCCGAAACTGCCGAAGGGATGCATGTATCGGTCGCCGATTTTATTCCAATTTGCAAACTCAATGCCCAGCTTAAATGTGCCGGCGGTTTCGCGAATAAAATCCGCCTCATCAATGCCCAGCAGCTGATTGAAATTAACGATCGGGGGAATGGTCGCTTCGCCGACACCGACTGTGCCGATATCCTCAGATTCGATAAGCGTAATGCGGGTCTTGCCGTTTTGCGCAAGGCGACTGAGCGCGGCGGCTGTCATCCAGCCGGCCGTGCCGCCGCCCGCAATGACAATATGTTCCAGGGTCGATGCGCTCAGCTTGCTCATGATGCGGCTCTTTGAACGTTGCCGGTCAGGGCGTCAGAGGCCCGCAGATAATCCGTTTGAGACCGCATATCGGCGGCGCGTTTTTTTGCGGCCTGCTTGCGGCCGGACAGAATATCCTCGATCTGCGCGGCGCTGAACTGACTTGCCAATGGGTCTGTCCGCCCCGGCTTTGCGCCGGCGGCGAGCATATAAGCGGTCCATTCTGCGTCACTGACCGGTTCATCATCAAAGCTTACAAGGCGGCCGCGGGATAAGAACTGAGTCAGCTTGACAGTCAGCTCCGGCGAGGCGGCATGCTGTGCCCTGTAGCCGGCCAAAATCATCGGCGCAGCCTGATAGTCTGCGGCGCGGGCGATGAAGCTGCCGGTCCTGCGGTTAAACTCGCTTCGGGCGAGGGCCTTATCCGCGCTTGCCGGCCAGATATCAAACAGAGACTGCAAGCTGAAGGCCAATGCGTCCATATAGCTGTGATCAAGCGCGTGTAGCTCGCCGGTCCATGAACCGGCGTCAATAACATCGCCGCTCCACATATCTGCCTGTTTTTGCGCGGCCGGCACTTTGGCTAGCGTGACATATTTATGGGTCTGCGTGACCGCCGTGGCCGTCACGCCGGTTTCGGATAAATTATAGGACAGGGACACCGGCATTGTTTCATCAGGTGTTTGCGCCGTTTGCATGTCAGAATTCAGCCCCGCTTTAACGGTCAGATCTGCGCTCGCGGCCGGAGCTTGTTTACAGCCGTAATGCGCGGCGGCGCGGTGCATGTAGTGCTCAAATAACCCCGCATCCAAAATAACGCTGTAGCGATAATCATCGCTTATATCAGGGTGGGCGAAGAGGCCGGGCTCTGTCATGTGTGCCGGAGTAAAATATTGCGAATAAGGCTGGCCGGGTTTCCCTGCGCCGTGAATTTGGTGAAGCGCGACGCCGTTCGTAACAGGGGCGGACGTGATGAACGGACAGGCATTGCCGCCTTCAAATGTCGCGCTGACAGCGAATGTGCCGGCGCAGGCTTTAATCAAGTCCCGCTCGTTGAGGCCCAGCGCGCTGAGCAGTTTTTGCGATTGCGGACCGAGAATGACCGGCGGCTGATGACCTTCGGCGCGAGACAGATCTGCGCTGACGGTAAAGCCCAAGCGGCCGCGCATCTGCGCCAGCGCGGCGGCGCAAAGGGCGGCGGCGGGGCCGGCGCCCTCAATATGAACGGCATTAATAAGGGCCGAGGTCATGTCGCGCTCTCTTGGCAAAACTTGGCTAAAAAGTCTCGGTGATCCGGCAAAGCGTCCACGGTTTGCGCAATAGAGCCGCGAAGCGTGCTCAGATGCGCGGCTAAGCGTTCGGGGTTTACTTGGCTGACTGCCGGATGGCTTTGTGCGGGCACGATGCGCTGCCCTAAATAGACGGCGACCCAGCTCGCATGCAGGAAAAGGCCGTGCTTATATTCCTGAACTATGCCGGCCTGTCTGAACAACGCCATTTTCTCGCGCAGGGAGTCGGGCACGTCCATTGTGCGCACATAATTCCAAAACGGCGTGTCGTCGCGCTCTGTCGCGTGATAGTGCAAAATTAAAAAATCGCGAATGCGGTCGGTTTCCAAATCCATGAGGCGGTTAAACTCATCACGGTCAGACTTACTGTCTTTGCTTTGCGGCAGCAGCTCGATAAAATGCGTAATCGCAGCCTGTATCAGATAGATACTTGTCGATTCCAGCGGTTCAAGAAAGCCTCCCGACAACCCGACAGCCACGCAGTTCTTTTCCCAGCTTTTGACGCGGCGACCGGCCTTAAATCTTAAAAACTTCGGATCGCGGGTCGGCTTGCCTTCCAGTCCGTCCAGCAGCACGTCTAAAGCTTCATTATCGCTCATATAGTCAGAGCAATAGACATGTCCGTTGCCGATGCGGTGTTGCAGCGGAATGCGCCATGTCCAGCCGGCGGCTTGAGCTGTGGCGCGGGTATAGGGCTGCGGCGCGTCATCGCCTTCGCACGGCACAGCAACGGCGCGGTCACAGGGCAGCCATTTTGACCAGTCTTCAAAACCCACATCCAGCGCGCCGTTCATCAGCAAAGACCGAAAGCCTGTGCAGTCTATAAAGAAATCGCCGGATATCACCTCGCCGTTTTCCATTTTCAGGCCCGAGATTGCGCCGTTTTCTGTATCGGTCAGCACTTGCGTGATTTTGCCCTCAACACGCTCGACGCCTTTGTCTTGCGCAAACCGGCTCAGATAGGCCGCGTAAGCCGTGGCATCAAATTGGTAGGCATAAGAGAATGACGACATAATCTGATCCGGGTCAGTTGCCGGCATGCCGAACTTGTTCTTTTGCGCCATAATAACGGGCAGGGACCAATCGCAGATACGCGCCGCGTCGCCGCCTTTCGCTTCACGGGCTGCGCGGGACCAGTAATGGTGAAACTCGACATTTTGTATTTCGCGCCCGTAATCGCCGAACGGGTGAATATAGCTGTCGCCCCTTTGCCCCCAATCACAAAATTCAATTCCCAACTTGATTGTGGCGTTGGTCGCTTTGATCAATTCCCGCTCGTCAATACCCAAAGTTTGGTTGAAAAAGCGCAGGTGCGGCAAAGTCGCCTCCCCCACGCCAACAGTGCCGATTTGGTCCGATTCGACTAAAATTATCCGGATTCCCCGGGGCGCGACAAGCTTTGCCAGCGCGGCTGCGCTCATCCAGCCGGCCGTTCCGCCGCCTGCAATGACAATTGTCTTAATCTCTGTATTGTCCCGTATCACTGCGGTTTAAGCCTCTGAATTTGTGTTTTTGTCGGTACTCAGCATAAAAGTATGACCTATTTATCACACTCCGCCGCAAATAGTTTAACGCTATCAGTTTCAAGTTGACAATAGGGGAGGGCTTTGCAAAATAACGCGAAATGCTAGCGCTAACATTTTCGCCGGCTATAAAAAACATACAGGGAGATACTTTAGTGAAAACCAAATCTACAGATACGAATCGTCTTTATTCCGCATTAACCAAAACCGTCCTTTGCGGGGCTTCGGGTCTTGCACTTGTTGCAGCGATGCCGGCTTACGCACAGACAGCGGACTCGGAAGATGGGGCAAGCGGCGAAGTCGAAGAAATCGTCGTTACGGGCATCCGTCAGTCGCTGAAATCAGCGCAGGCTATCAAGCAAAACGCCGATACATTTGTTGACGCCATCACGTCCGAAGACATCGGCGCGCTCCCTGATCGCTCCGTTACCGAAGCGCTGCAACGCGTCCCCGGCGTTACAATCTCCCGCTTCGCCGCTGCCGATGACCCGGATCACTTCTCTATTGAGGGTACAGATGTTGTCGTTCGCGGCCTGACCTATGTGGCGTCGCAGTTTAACGGCCGTGAGACGTTCTCTGCCAATAATGGCCGCACGCTTGGGTTTGCGGACGTGCCGCCGGAATTGCTCGGCTCTGTTCAGGTTTTCAAAAACCAAACCGCTGATCTGGTTGAAGGCGGCATCGCCGGTACTGTCAGCCTTGAAACTGTTAAGCCATTCGACAAATCCGGCCGCGTTATCGCCGGCTCTGTTGAGGCGAATTACACAGATTTCCGTGACGAGATTTCCCCGACCATTTCCGGCCTTTATTCCAATCGCTGGGATACAGACATGGGTGAGTTCGGCCTTCGTGTTAACGCCGTATCTTCAGAGCTGAAATCGCGCTCTGACGGCTCGCAAATTTCCAGCTTCCAGCCGCGTACGGACTTGGTTGAGGGCTCGACTGTTTACGCACCGGAAGGTTCCGTTGTTCGGACGCAAGATTTTGACCGAAAGCGTGTCGGCTATGGCGCAGCGGCGCAGTGGGCCAGTCCCGATCAAACGATGGAAGCGACAGCCGAGTTTATTCGGTCCGAAGCGACAACATCTTGGGGTGAGCACGTTTCTGAGATTGCAACGGATAATGTCGGCGACAATGCCTTCTTTGCGCTTCCGGGCACAGAGTTTACATATGGCGGTGATGATCTTTTCACATCCGGCAGCTTGTCGGCTCCGACCGGCTGGCGTGACGATCAATTTTCAGGCAATGCCCGCACGCCGATTTATGGCCTGCAATCCAACAATACACGCCGCGGCGTTGAAGAAGAGAATATCACATCCGATTACTCTTTGAACTTCAAATATACGCCGAATGATGATTGGGCCTTTAACTTTGATTATCAGTATGTGGAATCAGAAAAATCTAATGTTGACGTTTCTATCTTGGGCACAACATTTCAAGATGTTCGTCTGAACATTAACGGTGATATCCCGGATATTGAGTATTTGATTCCGCCAAACCAACAGCCCGGCTTTGGAGGAAATAACGATAATGCTTGTAATTTTGATCCGGATAATCCGAGCGCTCCTCCGTCTAATCTTGGCAGCAATACCTGTCCGGATTACCTGATCGGTAATAACCGCTCGCTTGACGATCCGTATAACAGCTTCTGGCGCGCGGCTATGGACCATACAGAGGATAGTGAAGGTACACAAAACGCCTTCCGCGCCGATGCACAGTATAATCTTGATAGGGGCTGGGTGAAGGACGTTCGTTTCGGCGCCCGTTATGCCGAACGGGATCAAAAGACCCGTTTCTCAATTTATAACTGGGGTGTTCTGTCAGAAATTTGGGGTAATGGCGGTCCGGTCTGGATGGATGAAATTGGCGAACGCGAAGGCGCAATTAGCGCCTTCGGTTGGGATGATTACCAACGCGGCGAAGTGACCGCTCCGCCGGATCTGCAGTTCTTCACGCGAAATCCCGCATCCAACTATGAGGCTGCGGCTGACCTGTCGGATCGCGTTGTCTCCAGGTGGCTGGGCGGCGCAACGCCCGGCGGCGGTTCCGCAGGATGGAGACGCCTGTCAGATCGTGAAGATTTGGTTGACGGCCAATATCTGCCCGGAGAAATCGCAGATGTTGTCGAAGAGACAACAGCTTTCTACGGCAGACTTGACTTTGGCCATGACAACCCGTTTGGAAATGGTATTACAATCGACGGCAATATAGGTCTGCGTTACGTGAATACTGACGTAACATCGACCGGTACCTTCGACGCGCCGCCGCAGGGCGAGGTGCCTAACACATTTGGCACTATTCGGCCGCGAGACCCGGGGTTGACCGATCCGAATTCTCCTATTTTTGGTCAGCGACCCAATGAGTGCCTGGAACCTGATCCTAATGCGCCTAACCCCGGAATGGGTAATCAGACGCAAGAGCCTCCCGGGCTTTGCGCCGAGTCTGAAGCCGTGCGGCGTGCTGCCTTGGATTTTGCAGCAAGCGGAGATGACCGTTCTGTCAGGAGTGTTGCCAATAACAGCTATGATGTGCTCCTTCCGAGCTTGAATATTAAGATTGGTTTGGATGAAGATAAAATCATTCGTTTAGGGTACTCGAAAGGTATATCGCGTGCTGATGTCGGTCTGCTGCGCAACTATGCTATCTTAAGGGCAGCAACTGAGGATGATCCGCGCACGCCGACTGTAGAAGCAGCGCCGACCGGTTTCAGAAATGGCTGGTATGGTTTCCAAGGGGACGGTGGTAATCCGTTCTTAAGTCCGACCGTAGCAGATAATTACGATATTTCCTTTGAGTGGTATTTTGATGATGTCGGCTCTCTGACCGTATCCGGGTTCTATAAGGAAATCGAAGATATTATCGACTCAGGTTCATCAATCCGAACATTTGAGAATAATGGCGTAACCGATAACAATGTCTTCTTGGTGACACCGGGTAACTCCCCGGACACGGGAGAAGTCACCGGATTCGAAATTGCGCATCAGCAGTTCTATGATGATTTCCTTCCTGCATGGGCAGAAGGTTTCGGTACAGCGATGACTTACACATATGTTGACAGTAATGGCATTAATTCCTCGACGCTGAGCAATACCGACTCAACGGCTTCAGCCAATCAGATTTTGGTTGACAACGATGAACTTCCGCTCGCCGGCTTGTCCGAGCATAACTACAATGCCAGCGCAATTTATGAGAAGGGCCCGATTTCAACCCGCCTGTCTTATAACTGGCGCAGTGAATATCTGGTAACCGCACGTGACGTGATCACGCCGTTCTACCCGATTTTCCAAGATGACTCCGGCCAGCTTGACGGCTCGTTCTTCTACACGATTAACGACAATCTGAAAGTCGGCGTACAGGGCTCTAACCTTCTCGACACTGTGACCAATACAACGTCACTGCTGCCGAACTCGGATGGCCGTAAAGGCTTCCGGTCTGCGTTCAGAAACGATCGCCGCTTTACATTTGCCCTGCGCGGCACGTTCTAAAGCGTCCTGTTTTTAAATTTAAAAGCCGCCGTCACGGCGGCTTTTTTTATGCTGACTTTTTGTATAGTCTTTCCCTATGACCGACCTCACCGCCCTTGCCGAAATCCCTGCCTATAGCGGCGTCACTCCGCAAAGCTTTCGCAATGACATTTATCCGCTCGGCAAGCCGGCGGTGCTCAAAGGCTTTGTCGCAGATTGGCCCGCCGTTAGGGCCGCGCGGCGCTCTGATGCTGATGTCGTTGATTATCTCGCGGCGCGGGATACCGGACGCGAAATTCCCGTCATGTATGGCCCTGAAAATATCGACGGTCAGTTTTTTTACACCGAGGACTTACAGGGCTTAAATTTCACGAAAAAACCGGCAGGTCTGTCGCGGACTTTGGCTGATTTGCAGGCTAATCCCGCATCGGCTATCTATATTCAATCTGCGCCAACGCCTGAAATCCTCAGCGGCTTTGCGCGCGATAACGACCTCGGCCTTGTGCATGACAGCGTGATTCCGCGCATTTGGATCGGTAACCGCCTGACGGTGCAAACCCATTTTGACCTGTCGGATAATGTCGCTTGCGTGGTTGCGGGCCGCCGGCGTTTTACGCTGTTCCCGCCGAGCCAGACCAAGAATATGTATATCGGGCCGTTTGAAAACACCCTCGCCGGCCCGCCTATATCCATGGTGCGCCTTGACCCGGTTGATGAGGAGAAATACCCAAATTTTTCCCGCGCCCTTGAGCATGGTATGAGCAGTGAATTGGAGCCCGGCGACGCGCTCTATATTCCGTATTTTTGGTGGCATCACGTCCAATCTCTTGAGCCGTTCAATATTCTGGTCAACTATTGGTGGAACGATATGGACCCGGATTTGGGCTCGCCGTTTGATGCGCTGCTTCATGCCTTTATTGCCTTTTCAGGCATGCCGGACCGCCAGCGCAAAACCTGGCAAGAGGCCTTTGATCATTTAGTCTTTAAAGAAAACGGGCCGGTGGCGGATCATCTGCCTGAAAATGTGCGCGGCGTTTTGGGCGAGCACAGCCGGGAGCATCGGCTGCATATGCGGCAAAATCTGGTGCGCGCTCTGGCCCGTCAGGCCGGCATGATGCCCCGCGGACAATAGCTGTCGGTCGGCAATGACAAAAGGACGCCGCCGCTCATTTAAGAGACAGCGACGTCCTTTCAACTGATAAGGTCGAGGCGTCCAAACTCCTCAGTATTATAGGCGGCTATTTTACGGCCAATGTTACGATGTTTTCCAAATGCTCCTGACGGCCGGAAATCGGCTCCGGCGACAGATTGGATTTCAATGCAGCGTCTGCCATCTCTGAAAGCGAGAGCTTGCCTGACATCATGTCTTTGCCAATGCCTTTGTCCCAGCCGGCGTAGCGGTCCTGAACAAAGCCCGACAGTTTTTCTGATTCAATCAAGCCGGCTGCGTTTTCCAGAGCGCGGGCCAGCAGGTCCATGCCGCCGATATGGGCGTAGAACAAGTCTTCCGCGTCGCGCGATTGCCGGCGTACTTTAGCGTCAAAATTTGCGCCGCCGTTTTTAAAGCCGCCGCCTTTTAAAATATAATAAAGCGCCATGGTATTTTCACGCAAATCATTCGGGAATTGATCCGTGTCCCATCCGTTTTGCGGATCGCCGCGATTAAAATCGATAGAGCCGAAAATGCCAAACGCATTGGCCATTTCAACTTCGTGTTCGAAACTGTTTCCGGCCAGTGTCGCGTGGTTAGGCTCGATATTGACGCCGACTTCTTTCTCAAGACCGTATTCTTTTAAGAAGCCGTACACTGTGGCGACGTCGCGGTCATATTGATGCTTGGTTGGCTCGTGTGGTTTTGGCTCAATCCAAATATCGCCCTTAAAGCCGATCTTGTGTTTATGCTCCACAGCCATGGTGACAAAGCGGCCGAGCTGCTCCATTTCCTGTTTCACATTCGTGTTCAGGATTGTGTCATAGCCTTCGCGGCCGCCCCACAGCACATATCCGGAGCCGCCCAAACGGTGCGTGGCTTCCATGGCTTTTTGAACTTGCAGCGCGCAGAAGGCGACCACATCAGGGTTCGGGTTGGTTGATGCGCCGGCCATATAGCGCGGGTGGGAAAACATATTTGCCGTACCCCACAAAAGCTTGATGTCACGGCTGTCCATCTTGGCTTCGATTTTATCCAAAATCGCGGCAAAGTTTTCAACATGTTCGCGGGGCGTGTTCGCGGCGGCCATGACATCTGTGTCATGGAAACACCAAAAGTCATTGCCCAGGCGATCAAAGAAATCAAACGCAGCGTCGAGCTTCGCTTCGGCTGCGGCTTGGTCATTATTGTTGCCATGCCACGGGCGATCAAACGTGCCGCCGCCAAAAACATCAAACCCATCCCAGCAGAATGTATGCCAATAGCAAACGGCCATTCGCAAATGCTCGGCCATGGTCTTGCCCATGACTTTTTTGTTGGCGTCGTAATATTTAAAAGCCAGCGGATTATCGCTGTCTTTGCCTTCAAATTTTATCGGGTCAATGTGGTTAAAATATCCGCTCATAGCGTGATGTCCTTTGTATTTTTATATAGTTTTGTGAAGGTTTCGCGGCGACCTGCGTAAAGGTCACGCATCTCAGTATCAGGCTCAATCACCCGCTCGGCCGGCGGCGGTGTGCAGACCGTTTTAAACGTTTCGCCGCTGACCGACAAACGCGCCAAACGCGCCGCGCCAAAGGCCGGGCCGACGGCAGAGCTTTTGCGATAGGTCAGAGGCAGATCCATTGCGCTTGCAATAATTTTGCCCCACCAATTTGACCGCGATCCGCCGCCGATGACTGAGATATTATCAATCGCCGCGCCGGTATCGCGCAGAACGTCCATGCCGTCAGCCAGCGCAAAGGCTACGCCTTCCAGCGCAGCTTGGGCTAAGGTCACCGGCGTATCTTCATGGGTCAGGCCAAAAAATGCGCCCTTGGCAGAAGGGTCATTATGCGGCGTTCGCTCGCCGGACAGATATGGCAAAAAGATCGCCCCGCGTCCCGGAGTGGCTGCATCGGCGGTCGCATCATAAAGCGCGCTTTCGGTTTTAAATCCTGACGTGCGCGCGACAAAATCGACGGCGCTTGCCGCTGATAAAATCACGCTCATTTGATGCCATAGACCCGGCAGGGCATGGCAGAAAGTATGCACGCCGCCGGCCGTATTGGGGCGGTATTGATTATCAGAAAGAAAGACGACGCCGGACGTTCCCAGCGAGACAAAGCCTTCGCCCGGATTAACCACGCCCGCGCCGACGGCGCCGGCCGCATTGTCACCGCCGCCCGCCGCAATCGGCACGCAGGCCATACCCCAATCATCGGCTACGCTTTGTGACAGGGTTGCCGTGGACGCGCTGCCTTCAAAAAGCTCCGGCATATGCGCCTCGGTCAGGCCGGTCAGGCCCAGCAAATCGTCCGACCATTTTCGGTTTTTAACGTCCAGCCATAACGTTCCTGCGCTGTCTGACATGTCAGAGGCGTAGGTGCCGCTCATCAAAAAGCGCACATAATCTTTAGGGAGCAAAACCTTGGCTGTGCGCGCAAAATTTTCCGGCTCATGCTCGCGCATCCAATGCAGTTTCGGCGCAGTAAAGCCGGGCATTGCCAGATTGCCGGATATATCTGTCAAGGCGGGCAGGGCGTCTGTCATGGCCTTGCAATTGTCATCGCTGCGTCCGTCATTCCATAAAACAGCCGGGCGGATGACTTTGCCTGACTTATCAAGGCTGGTCGCGCCGTGCATTTGTCCGGACAAGCCAATGGCTTTGACGGCGCGGCGCGCGCGGCTGTCGAGCTTTGTCACGGCCTCGTTTACGGCGCGCCACCAATCGGCCGGGTCTTGCTCGGACCAAAGAGGCTTTGGCCGCGACACAGACAGAGGCGCACTCGCTTGATCGACGACGTGTTGCGCGTCATCGACCAAAACGGCTTTGACCCCCGATGTGCCTATATCAAGGCCGAGATACATATTTACTCAACCGTCAGCGTGACAGTTTGAACATTGTCAGAGCTGTTTCCGACCATGATGTCAAACTCGCCCGGCTCTACAACGCGCTTCATATTCCGATCAAAAAATTGCAGCGCGCTTGTATCAATCGGCAGTGTTACCGTCTCACTTGCGCCCGGCTCAAGCGTGACGCGGGTAAAGCCCTTCAGCTCTTTGACAGGCCGTGTAATGGTGCTGATTTTATCACGGATATAAAGCTGAACAACCTCGTCGCCGGCCATTTCGCCGGTATTGGTTACAGTCACTGACACGTCCAAAGAGCCGTCAGGCGCGATTGTCGCCGCTGAGAGTTTCGGCTCTGAAATCTCAAAGCTAGTATAGCTTATGCCGTAACCGAACGGATATAGCGGGCTTACATCATCAAAAGCGTAGCCACGCCGCGCTGTCGGTTTGTGGTTATAAAAGGCGGGGATTTGCCCGACAGTGCGCGGGACAGAGACCGGCATCTTACCGCCGGGGTTCACGTCACCGAACAAAATGTCCGCGACAGCCGTTCCTGTTTCCTGACCCAGCAACCAGCCATATAAAATCGCCGGCATTTTGTCCTCGACATTGGCCAGCGATAGCGGACGGCCGGAGATAACAACCGTCGCCATAGGCTTGCCGGTTTTGGCCAGCGCTTCGACGAGTTCTTTTTGCTCTCCGATCAGGGTAATGTCGTTGCGATCGCCCATATGCTGCTCGTTCCAAGCTTCGCGGGATGTGGACTCGTCACCGCCGATTGCCAGAATAATCAGGTCGGCATTTTTAGCGGCGTCCACCGCTTTTTTAATGCTTGCCAAGTTTTCATCGCGGTCAATCAGGTTGACCTCATCATCCCACCAAGAGCGATTATCCGTAAGCTTTACACCTTGTGAATGAATAATCTTATCCGCGCCGAGTTTAGTTTGCAGGCCCTCCAAAATGGAGACAGTTTGGCGGGGCTCGTCGGAGTAGCCGCCAAGCACTGTCACATCAGCGTTAGGGCCGATGACAGCAATCTTGTTATATTTCGAGGCGTCCAGAGGAAGCAGCCCGCCTTCATTTTTCAACAGAACGGCAGATCGGTGCGCCGCTTTTAAAGCCAAATCGCGGGCTTCTTGGTTGCCCGTCAGAGCGTCAGCTTTTGCGCCGTCCGCAAAGGGCGTCTCAAAGACGCGGCCGCGTTCTTTCATCTCCAAAACCCGGCGCACGGCTTGATCAACCAAAGCGATATCGTAATCGCCGGCCTCAATACGATCTTTCAGGGCGTAGAAGGCAATCCCGTCGGGCAGCTCGACATCAACGCCGGAGGCCAGAGAAATCGCGCCCGCATCGCCGATTGAATCGACGATTTTATGGCGGCCTTGCAGCTCGTTAATCGCAAAATAGTCAGCGACGACCACGCCGTCAAAGCCCCATTCCCCGCGCAGAACATCATTGAGCAGCCAGCTGTTTGCATGGCTGGGGATGCCGTCAATCTCGTTATAGGATGCCATAACGGAGGCCGCGCCCGCTTCTTTCACGGCTGCTTCAAAGGGCGGGAAAAAGCGCTCGCGCAATTCACGTTCGGACACTTGCGAGGGGCCGACATTCATGCCGCCTTCGGGCTGGCCGTGGCCGGTCATGTGCTTGAGCGTGGTGAGAACTTTGTCATCGGCAATCGGAAATCCGCGTCCCTGAAACCCGGTAACAGCGGCAACGCCCATGCGAGAGACCAGATAAGGATCTTCGCCATATGTTTCTTCAATGCGGCCCCAGCGCGGGTCAAGGGCAATATCGACAACGGGGGAGAGCACGTGATGGGCTCCGCGCACGCGGATTTCACGGGCAGTTACCGAGAAAATATCTTCAACCATGTCCGTATCAAAACTGGCCGCCAGCGCAATGGATTGGGGAAACGATGTGGCGTAGCGACCCTGAAATCCGTGCAGGCCTTCTTCGTGAAAAAGCGTCGGGATACCCAGACGGGTTTCTTCAATATGCCATTTTTGAATATCGTTGATCAGGGCCGCGGTTTCGCTCGGCGTGCGGGCTGAGAGCTTGCGCACAACGGAGCTGTCGTTAGGGTCACGGTCTTCGCTTTGTGCTTCCATGCCGAACGTGTCCTGCGGACGGGCAAAACAGCCGATACCGTGCGGGAAATGCTCTTTCATTTTTTCAGGATTGAAAGATCCGTCGGTTTCAATGAACTTCGCCTTATCAAACCAAAGGCAGGAAATCTGCGCCAGCTTTTCATCAAGAGTCATTTGCGCAATCAGATCATTAACCCGCGCGCTGTCGGACTTTGTTTTTACAGCAATCGCCTGTCCCATATCGCCGCCGGACTTTACAGGTGGGGCTTCACATGCCAGCAAGGCTGAACAGGCAGTCAAAAGCAAGACTTTTTTGATGGATGAGATCATGATGTTTCCCTGATTTTTCTTGTTAGTTTAGAAAAAGAATTAGGAGTAAATGACAACCTTGTCAATTTTTATCAGTCGGCTATAGCCTGAAAAACGACTATTTTGAAAGCCCAGCGATGAAAGCTACAATTATTGATGTCGCCAAAGAGGCGGGCGTATCGTTCAAGACCGTTTCACGTGTTATGAATGGGGAGACCTCCGTGCGTCCGGCGACGAAGGAAAAAGTCCTTGCGGCCGCGCAAAAGCTCAACTTCACGGTTAACAGCGCGGCCCGCCGCCTGCGCTCTAAACAACCTCATGTGGTCACGCTGATTTTGCACAATGTCAGCCGCAGCTACGCCCAAGACGCGCAAATCGGGGCTATGGCCGGCGCGCAGGAACTGGGTTTGTCTTTGGTGATCGAAGATGCGCCTGACAAAGATGCTTTGGCGCGCATGGCGGCAGATGACACTTTACTTGGCCTTATTCTTATCCCGCCGTTTTCCCATGACCCTGTCGTGTTGGAAGAACTTGATGCGGCCGGCATTCGTTATATGCGGGTCGGGTCGGAAATGGATTCGCCGGGCAGTATTACTGTCGGAATGGATGACCGCAAAGCGTCGCGGGAAATCACGGATTATCTGATCGGTCTGGGCCATGAACTTATTGCTTATATTTGCGGGCCCGAAGCTCATGAAGTTTCGCTGCTGCGCCGGCTCGGCTATGAAGATTCAATGCGCGCCTCGGGTCTGACCATCAGCGCGCAGATGATAAGAGCCGGGGATTTCAGCTATGCCTCGGGAGTTAAGGCCGCGGAAGTTTTGCTTAATCAGGACGTGCAACCCACGGCGATTGTTTGCGCCAATGACGAAATGGCGGCGGGCTGTCTGGCGGCGGCTTATCGCAATAATATACGCGTACCGGAAAAACTGTCTGTAGCCGGATTTGATGACAGCCCCGTCGCAAGGGTTATCTATCCGTCGCTTACCACTATTCATCAAGCAACGCGCGATATGGCGAAACGGGCCGTCATCTTGCTACATAAAAACAGTCTGGACGACGCGGCTCCGGGCGACGTAGAGCGCATGGCGCATGAGCTTATAATCCGTGAATCAACGGGCCCGGTGCCGCAATAGGCCGATTTTCGCGATAACCCGATCCGGAAAATTCTTTAATTGACAGCGGTGTCATTTGAGCGTTAATTCGCGGCAACAACAAAAAACTTACACAGGGGAATGCCACTATGGCTAATACTGCAACGGCGCATGAAGACAGCGGAAGCTTTGGATATGCAATACTGATAACTCTGGTCGCCACGCTTGGCGGCTTCCTGTTCGGATACGATTCCGGCGTCATTAACGGTACTGTGGACGGGCTGCAAAAAGCTTTTAATTCAAGTGCCGTAGGGACGGGTCAAAGCGTTGCCGTAATGCTGCTTGGCTCTGCGGTCGGCGCTTTTTTTGCGGGCACGATGGCCGATAAATTCGGGCGCAAAAATGTTCTGATATTCGCAGCGATCTTATTTATCATCAGTGCTTGGGGATCAGGCATTGCAAATTCTACAATGTCGTTTGTGGTCTACCGCATCATTGGCGGTCTCGCTGTTGGTGCTGCCTCTGTCATGGCGCCGGCATACATCAGTGAGATTGCCCCGGCCACGCGGCGTGGTGCTTTGATTTCTATGAATCAAATTGCAATTGTTTTGGGTCTGACATTATCATTCGTTTCCAACTACTTCCTTGCCAAAGCGGCAGGCGGCTCCACCCAAACATTTTGGGGCGGTCACGAAGCCTGGCGCTGGATGTTCTGGATGGAATTAATCCCGGCCTTTTTGTTCCTTTTCCTGCTTTTTTTCATTCCAAAAAGCCCGCGTTATGAAATGTTTAAGAACAATGCTGACAGCGCCGCTAAGACGCTGACAAAGCTGTACGGCAAAAAAGAAAGCGACCGTAAAGTCGCCGAGATTGCTGATTCATTGGCTAATGATCACAAGCCGCGCTTGTCTGATATCTTCAGAGGCGGAAAAATTCGTCCCATCGTCTGGATCGGTATCGGTCTGGCCGTCTTCCAGCAGCTTGTCGGTATCAATGTCGTCTTCTATTACGGCGCTGTCCTGTGGCAAGCCGTCGGCTTTACCGAAAATGATGCCTTACTGATTAATATTCTGTCCGGCACTATCTCAATTATCGCCGTTGTCATCACGATTATGACAATGGATAAAATCGGGCGTAAGCCGTTCCTTTTCTGGGGGTCTGTCGGCATGTTCCTGACATTGGCCACGGTCGGCTTTGCCTTCTCGCAAGGCTCCCTTGTTGACGGCTCATTGCAGCTGCCGGGCAAGATGGGCTTGGTCGCTTTGATCGCTGCTAATGCTTATGTATTCTTCTTTAACATGAGCTGGGGTCCGGTCATGTGGACAATGCTGGGTGAAATGTTCCCGAACCAAATTCGCGGCTCCGGCCTTGCGGTTGCAGGTTTGGCACAATGGCTTGCGAACTACGCTATTACCGTAACCTTCCCGATTTTCTTGGTCGGCATTGGTCTGGCAGCCGCCTACGGCATCTATGCATTCTTCGCTTTCATCTCGATTTTCTTCATCTGGAAATTCGTGAATGAAACCAAAGGCAAAGAGCTTGAAGACATGGAAGGCTAAGCCTTCCCGGACATATTTTTTTCAGCGGCGGGCCGAGTGTCCGCCGTTATTTTAACTTTTTTTTTGGAGACCGCCATGTTAGCCTTATCAAACATTAAAACCGCCGCTTTATCCTGCTCCGCTTTAGCCCTTGTTTTGACCGCCTGTTCCGGCGCCGAGTCAGGCAAGACAGATGAGACTGCATTGCTTCCGCCGCCCGCCGTAAATCCGCATATCTGGCCAAAGCTGGAAAGCCCGGTGGGCATTGATGCGGCGATTGAAAAGCGCATTGACGGCATTATCGCGCAAATGACTCTGCGCCAGAAAATCGGTCAGGTTATTCAGGGCGATATCGGCTCGATTAAACCGGAAGACCTGCTGACTTATCCCCTCGGGTCTATCCTGAACGGCGGCAATTCTGCGCCCAATAATGACAATCGCTCTCCGGCCAAAGACTGGGTCGCGCTGGCTGATGCGTTCTGGGATGCGTCCAAAAAAGCTGACCTTGAGGGCGGCCCGTTTATTCCGATTCTCTGGGGCACGGATGCGGTCCACGGCCATAACAATATCCCCGGGGCGACAATCTTCCCGCATAATATCGGTCTGGGCGCGTCGCGTAACACAGCGATAATGGAAAAAATCGGCGATATTACCGCCCGCGAAACCCGCGTCACAGGTATGGAATGGACTTTTGCGCCAACTCTCGCCGTTGTGCGCGACGATCGCTGGGGCCGCACCTATGAAGGCTATTCCGAAAATCCTGATGTGACAGCCTCGTTTGCTGCACCGCTTATCCGCGGCATTCAGGGCTTGCCGGGCAAGGATGATTTCCTGACTAATGACAATGTTATCGCCACGGCTAAACATTTCGTCGGCGACGGCGGCACAGATTCCGGCCGCGACCAAGGCGATAATATCGACAGCGAAGCAGATCTGCGCGACATTCACGGCGCAGCCTATCCCAAGGCGCTGGACGCCGGCGTACAGAGCGTAATGATTTCATTTTCCAGCTGGCACGGCAAAAAACTGACCGGCCATAAAGGCCTGATTACGGATGTTCTGAAAGGCCAAATGGGCTTTGACGGCTTCGTGGTTTCCGACTGGAATGCTCAGGGGCAAATCGCAGGATGTACCAATACAAATTGTCTGGCCGCGCTGGATGCCGGCATCGATATGTATATGGCTCCGGATACGTGGAAGGGCCTGTTTGACACTATGCTGGCACAGGCCGAACGCGGTGAGGTTGACATGAACCGTCTTGATGATGCCATCCGCCGTATTTTGCGCGTAAAAATCCGCAGCGGCGTTATGGACGCCGGCCGCCCGTCAGAGCGCGCCATTACTGCGCAATATGACATCCTCAACGACCCGGCCAGTAAGGCTGTTGCCCGCCAAGCCGTACGGGAAAGCTTGGTGCTTTTGAAAAACAACGGCGTGCTGCCGATTAAATCGAGCCAAACAATCCTGGTTGCCGGAGACGGCGCCGATAATATCGGCAAGCAAAGCGGCGGCTGGACCTTCTCTTGGCAGGGCACCGGCAATAAGAACTCCGACTTTAAAGGCGGCAGCTCTATCTATGACGGCATTGCGGCCAGAACCAAAGCGGCCGGCGGCAAAGCCGTTCTGTCCGTAGACGGCAGCTACAGCGAAAAGCCTGACGTTGCCGTTGTGGTCTTCGGCGAAGACCCATACGCAGAATTTCAGGGCGATGTGAGCGATTTGGCCTACCGCTCTGTCGGTGATGCAGACTTGAAGCTTTTGCAAAAATTTAAAGCGGACGGCATTCCGGTTGTATCCGTGTTTATCTCCGGCCGCCCGTTATGGGTAAACCGCGAGCTCAATGCTTCCGATGCGTTCGTAGCGGCATGGCTGCCGGGCTCAGAAGGCGGGGCCGGTACGGCGGATGTGATTATGGCGGACGCATCCGGCAAATCGACTCACGATTTTAAAGGCAAGCTGTCTTACAGTTGGCCGAAACTGCCAAGCCAGACCACGCTGAATTACGGCGATGAGGATTACGATCCGCTATTCGCGTTTGGCTATGGCCTGTCTTATGCCAAGCCCGGCGAGGTCGGGGACCTTGACCCGAATCCCGGCATGGTGCTGAACTCAGCTGAGAGCGGCATTTATATGCGAGCAGGTAAAGCCATCTTCCCGTGGAATATGGTTTTGTCTGACAATACCGGCGAGACGAAAATGGTAACCACGGCGGCAAAAAGCCCGTCCGGAACTTTGTCGGTGAAATCCATGGATGACGGCGTTCAGGAAAACATTAAAACCTTAGCATTTACCGGGCCCGCGACATTCAGAATTTCCGGCGAAGCCGTCAATATCTCCCGTCAAAATACGGGCGATATGGCCATGCGCGTGCGTATCCGCAATGAAAATGACGCAGCGCCAAGAGGACTGACAATGGATGTTGAATGTAACGAAACCTGCGGCAGCCCCGTTGCCATCGGCGATTTGTTGGCCGGCAAAGGCGAGTGGAAAAATCTCGACATAAAGCTGTCTTGCCTCGGTGAGCAAGCCTTGATGCAGGGGGTTAAAGCGCCTTTGGTTTTATCGGCTGATGCCGGCACGACAATTAGTATTCAAAATGCCGAAATCGTCACTAATGAGGGACAGGCAGTTTGCCCTGAATAACATTTTATAAATTTGTAAAAACCCGCGCCGGGTGTCCCGGGCGCGGGTTTTTTATAATTGAACGATATACTGCATTGACGCTGTAAACGTGTCGCCTGCCGGCAGGTCTTTAAGGCCGGTTTCAGCGATGCGGCCGTCAAAATTGACGGCATTGTTCATATGAGTGACGGGTTCATAGCAAAAACTGCCGTCTCCCGCAGCGGTGTAGATTACGGCAAATTTTAAATTTTCTGATGATTCAAGCAGGAGTTTAAAATTGGATTTATCGCGCGTTATAATCGCCTCACGCCCTGCGCCTACAAAGCAATTATCAATGCCTGTCCCGTCTAAAGCCCGGCCGGATTTGAAATCCCAAGCGGGCGGAACCCGTTGTAAATCCCGAGGCAGGCCGGAGTCATCGGCTTGCCAAACGCCGTCCGCACCCGCGGTTAAGACGGCGGTTTCAATGTCGGGAAAATAGGGATGAAACCCCAATCCTGCGGGCATAGTTTCATCCGACCGGTTGGTGACAGACAGGCTGTGAGTTAAAATGTTTTTACCGGCTTTAAACGTTTGAACCGCCTCAAATGCCCATGGCCAATCAAAACCCTCATTGCCGGGCGCGTAGCTGTATTTTAAAATCAAAGTTTCCGGCGATCGCGACTCCGCTTGCCATTGCGACACCCACCCGGAGCCGTGAATGGGGTTAGGAAAATCGGGCCGGGTTTGGCGAATGCTGACAGACTTGCCGTTATAGCTGAATGTCCCGCCGGCAATACGGTTTGAAAACGGGACCATACAAAACCCGCCTGCCTTAAAAATTTCAAAGTCATCGCCTCGCGGCCCGTCATAAGCGCGCAGAATATCAACGCCCTCATAGCGGCAATACAGAATGGCGCCGCCGTTCTCAGGGCTGATTGCGATGTCCCATCCGCAATGTTGTAATCGGCTCTCCATTGGCCTTAGCTAACGGGATTTGCGTATGCGGGCAAAAAGAAAATCAAGGCTTTATTCCAACTCATCTTTGCGCATTTCAATATCCAGCCATTGCTCTTCTTTCGCAGCTACAGTTTCCTGCAGTTTTCCCATTTGCGCGATGGCCGCGTTAAAGCCGTTTGGATCGCGCTCGTAAAAATCACCGTCAGAAATTTTAGCTTCCAGTTCCTTCAGCTGCGCGTTCAGCAATTCAATTTCGCCCGGCAGAGTTTCGAGCGCGTGCTTATCTTTATACGTCAGCTTGCCTTTCGGCTTGGGCGCGCTCGCAGCTTTTGGCGCGGCTTTGGCATCGGCTTTTTTCTGCGCGCTTGCGGTTTTGCGCGCCTGAACGCCGGTCCCCCGTTGGCGCACCATGTCGGAATAACCGCCCGGAAATTCTTCCCAGTTCCCGTCACTGTCCGGCTCCAGCGCCAAAACGGATGTGGTCACCCGGTCTAAGAAATCCCGGTCATGGGACACGACCAAAACCGTGCCGTTATAATCTGCGATCATTTCCTGCAAGAGATCCAAAGTTTCCAAATCCAAATCATTGGTCGGTTCATCCAGCACAAGCAGGTTAGACGGTTTACGCAATCCCCGCGCCAGCCCAAGCCGGCCCCGCTCCCCGCCGGACAAAGCATGCAGCGGCGTGCGCGCTTGCTCGGGCAAAAACAGGAAATCTTTCATATAACCGATAACGTGTTTGCTCTCCCCGGCCACTTCGACTTTATCCCCGCTGCCATCGGTCAGCGCGTCTTTCAGCGTCCAGTTCGGATCCAGCGCTTCGCGTTTTTGATCCAGCACAAGCGGCTCTAAATTCACGCCGAGTTTCACCTCGCCGCTGTCCGGAGCAAGCTGCCCCATGATAAGCTTTAGCAGCGTTGTCTTACCCCCGCCATTGGGCCCGATAATGCCGAGGCGGTCGCCGCGATTAATTTTCAGGGTCAAGTCAGACACAATCGGGCGATCAAAACTCTTGGACACATTATCCATCTTTACCACGGATTTACCGGAGCTTTTGCCCTCGGCCACCGTAATGTTCACCCCGCCTTGCACGCTGCGGTAATCTTTCTTTTGTTGCCGCAGGCCGGCCAGTTCTTTGACGCGGCGCACATTGCGTTTTCGGCGGCCGGATACGCCGTGAACAATCCAGTGCTGCTCGCGCGCGATTTGCCGGCCGAGCTTGTGCTGCTCCGTCTCTTCCTGCTCTAAAACTTCATCACGCCAATCTTCAAAATGCGAAAACCCTTTATCCAGCGTGCGTGATAATCCCCGGTCCATCCAGACGGTTTTGCGCGTCAGGTTTTCCAAAAAGCGCCGGTCATGGGAGATTAAAACAATTGCGCTGCGCAAGGATTTCAGCTCGCCTTCGAGCCATTCAATCGCCGGCAAATCCAAATGGTTTGTCGGCTCGTCCAGCATTAAAATATCCGGCTGCGGCGCCAGAGCCCGCGCCAGCGCCGCGCGGCGCGCCTCACCGCCGGATAGGACTTTGGTATCTTCTTCGCCGGTGAGTCCCAGCGCGTCGAGCAAATACGGCACCCGATATTCATCATCCGCGCCCTCTAAACCGGCGACAACGTAATCGCGCACGGTTTCAAATTCCGATAAATCCGGCTCTTGCGGCAAATAGCGAACGGTCGTGCCCGGCTGAAAAAACCGCTCGCCGTCATCCGCCTCTATGATGCCGGCGGCAATTTT
>CALLVD010000105.1 GCA_938010385.1 uncultured Robiginitomaculum sp. | reverse complement strand
CTGCCGTGCGGTCCGGGCTTTTGCTTGAAAGGCCTTAACCTTTTGCATAAGAGTCGCCGGTAAGAAAGGCTGTGGGTTTAATGCTGGCAAGTACAATTTTAAGGTTGAAGCGGTCTTTGCGCTGCGGCGTCTTAGTCGCTGCAACACTTATGGCTGCTGTTCCCGCAAGCTTTGCGGCAGAGCAAACTGAGCTGCGCAGCTTTCCGCCGGCATATTTTGAGCAATTCTCACCCAAGTCCGCTTTGGATATGGTGGAGCAGATACCGGGCTTTTCAATCTCCGGCGGCAATAATAACGGGCGCGGCCTTGGCCAAGCCGGCGGCAACGTCTTAATCAACGGTGCGCGCATTTCAGGAAAAAGCGTGTCTTCCCGCGAAACTCTTGCGCGGATTCCGGCCGGCAATGTTCTGACCCTGCGCATTGTCGACGGGGCGAGCCTGTCTATCACAGGCCTGAGCGGTGACGTCTTGGATGTTATAACCCGCCCGTCGCGATTTTCAGGGACATGGGAATGGCGGCCGGAGCTGCGCGAGACGCAAGAGCCCAACCTTTTACGCGGCAAACTGTCTGCGTCCGGACAGATTGGTAAGCTGACCTATTCAGCCGGGCTGGACGCCGATGCAGATAAGCGCGGGGATGACGGGCCGGAAATTGTCCGAGACGCGGCCGGCGAGATTTTTGAGATCCGGCAGGAACGCTATCGCCAATCTCAACAGGAGCCGGAAGGCACGCTGACCCTGCGCTATGACCACAGCGATGACGTGTTTGCCAATTTCACCGCTGCCTATAAACAGACCAACAGAAACGAAACCGAATCCTCTGATCGGACGGCCATAACATCGCGAGGCGTCAATGAGAGCGTTTTGTTTGACCGCAGTGAAGATGAGCGCGAAGGCGAAATCGGTGCGGATATCACTTTCCCTGTCGGGGCAGGATCGCTCAAGCTGATTGGTATCAGCGGCTTTGAAGACTCACCGGTGCGTCGCCGCATCCGCGCTTTTGATGACGCCGGCGACATGACGGAGCGCAGAGAAGTCTACACCCAAAGCGATGAAGGCGAGCAAATCCTTCGCGCAGAATACAGCCGCGAAATCGGCGGACATGATTGGCAAATCTCTGCCGAGACCGCGTTTAACTTTGTTGAGCGTACAACGCAGATTTTTGAGCTTGAAAATGGTGCCTTCGCGCCGATCATCTTGGATGACCCGAGCGTGCGCGTCGAGGAAGATCGCGCAGAATTTGCGCTCACCCACAGCCGCGCCCTGACGCCGAATTTGGACTTACAAGCGTCCATCGGCGTGGAGCAATCCACCCTGACTCAATCCGGCAATGCCGCCAATTCGCGGGAATTTGTGCGCCCGAAAGGCTTTGCTAATTTCAGCTGGACCGCAAGCCCGTCCCTGACGGTCCGGTTTGAAATTGAGCGCATTGTCGACCAGCTCAACTTCTTTGACTTCATCAGCGATGTCGACCTTCAGGACGAGGTTGAAACCGACGGCAATTCCGAGCTGGTGCCACAGCAATTTTGGAATTTTGCGGCCGAAATTGATAAAACTTTTGAAGGTGATAACACTGTGCTGCTTCGCGTTTTCTATGAGGATATAGAAGACTTGGTCACGCAGGTTCCGCTCGGCGAAGACGCAAATGCAGTCGGTAATGTTGACTCCGCAAGCGCTTACGGTGTCAGCTTTGAGAGCACGCTGCGCGGGGACCGTTGGGGCTATGACGGCATGCAGATCGATTTGGAATATTTCGCCCAAAAGACTGAAACGCAAGATCCTGTCACACAAGAAACTGTCCGTATCAGTGACCGTTTAAATACATTTTACGAAGTCGAGTTTCGCCATGACGTTCCCGGCACAGACTGGGCGTGGGGCTTCGGCGCGCAGGAGGAACGCATCGCCCAAGCTCGTGAGCCCGAAGAAATTGGCGGAACATTTTCAACAGGCCCGTTCACCGATATTTTTATCGAGCGAAAAGATTTTTACGGCATGACGGCCAATTTGAAATTACTCAATTTGCCGAATGTGAAAAACGGCTCGCGCCGGGCAGTCTTCACCGGCCGCCGTGACACAGGCGTGTTGGATTTTACCCAAAATCGCGAGCAGGCTTATGGCCGGTTTTTACGCCTGACCCTGACGGGGACGTTTTAGGCCCAAGCCGTTAATAGGTACAAAGCGCATAGGCCTTGTTAATATCTCCGCCCCACGCGCCGTTGTAATCCGCAATCAGGCGATCAGCATTGTTTTGCCCCGTCCGCGCAAACCCGTCTAAATCCTGCAGGAAAACTGTCTCAGATTCGCCGTGCCCGTTTAAACGCCCGCGTGTCTTTAGTCCTTCTCTGGAGATCAACAGGGCAATCTTGGCGTAGTGCTGCAGGGTCTTGCCGCGAAACGGCGTTTGCAGACCCATTTTCGGCACGTCGCGGCGCATTTGATCGCGCTCGGCTTCAGTCCAATCTTTGACCAAATCCCACGCCGCATCAAGCGCCGCTTCGTCATAAAGCAAGCCGACGAAAAACGCGGGCAAGGCGCAAAGCTGCGACCACGGTCCCGTGTCGGCCCCGCGCATTTCTAAGAACTGTTTCAAGCGGACTTCGGGGAATATGGTCGACAGATGATCTTCGAAATCAGCCATAGTCGCTTTTTGTCCGGGGAGAATATCCAGTTTTCCGTCAATAAAATCACGGAATGATTTTCCGGATGCATCTAAATATTGTCCGCCCCGATAGGCAAAATACATCGGCACATCCAGAGCGTAGTCTACATATTGCTCAAAACCGAACCCCTCTTCGAACGCGAACGGCAACATGCCGGTGCGGTCTGCGTCCGTGTCGAGCCAAATGCGTGAGCGGTAAG
Source organism: uncultured Robiginitomaculum sp. (assembly GCA_938010385.1). Classification (GTDB taxonomy): domain Bacteria; phylum Pseudomonadota; class Alphaproteobacteria; order Caulobacterales; family Maricaulaceae; genus Robiginitomaculum. The sequence goes on along the minus strand of CALLVD010000105.1, from coordinate 17,240 downwards.
ATTTGTAGCCGTTCAGCTTTCCATCCGTGAACGGTGAATTGGCAAACAAAGCCGTCGCCACCGGTTGCAGGGCCAAGCTGACGCGCAGTTTTTTCACCATGTCGGACTCTGACCCGAAGTCTAAATTTGTTTGCACTGTGCAGGTGCGAAACATCATTTCCAGGCCGTGCGTGCCGACTTTGGGCATGTAATTGCGCATAATCGAATAGCGCCCTTTGGGCATGACCGGGACGTCTTCAAGCTTGGTAACAGGTCGAAAGCCAAGGGATAAAAAGCCCGCGCCAATCTCGTCAGCCACCGCTTTGACCTCTTTTAAATGCACCGACACTTCTTTGCAGGTCTGATGCACGCTCTCCAGCGGCGCGCCGGACAGCTCAAACTGTCCGCCGGGCTCTAAAGAGACAGATGCGCCGTCTTTTTTAAGCGCAATCAGGTAACCGGCTTCAGATACGGGTTTCCAGCCAAAGCGCTGCAAGCCTTCAAGCATATATTTAATGCCCGCGCCGTTTTCATCATAGGGCAGCGGCTTTAAAGATTTGAGGCAAAAGCCGATCTTCTCATGCTCGGTACCGATACGCCAATCGGCTTTGGGCTTACTGCCCGCGGCGAGATGGTCAATCATCATGGCTTTATCCGTGATAATCGGGGATTTGCGCGTGGGGTGCGGGACTGAACTCATCGCCTGCGGCTCCTGTGAATTGCTTTGGCCTTATTGGAATATGAATCCGTCCGGGGCAAGCCCATTCATGACGGCGCAGCCAAGCCAAATCGCATATGGCCATCATCTATCGGTGCTTTGCCGATCAGTTTCTTATCCCGCTTATAATTTTGGATATTCGTCCAGGGCGGGCAGTCGCCTTGCTTGGGAAGATCATCAATCACGCGGGTGATGTAGCCGGCCTGAAAATCCGTCCACGGCGCCGGCGTCATATCGTCCGGCGGGTTTGGCACGGCGTAGTCGTAACCGTGCTCGTCCAGCCAATTAATCAGCCGGCACATGAATTTTGAAATCAGGTCCGCCCGCAGCGTCCATGCTGCATTCGTATAGCCGAACACGCTGACCATATTCGGAAGACCTGAGAACATTATGCCCTTATAGCCGAACGTATCGGCGGGACGAACGCGATTGCCGTCAACAATCACAGAAACGTCACCGAAAGCGACAACCTCAATGCCGGTGGCAGTGATGATGATATCGGCAGCGAGGGCCTGCCCGCTCCCGGTCAAGACGCCGGCGCCTGTAAACTTCGCGACACTATCAGTGACCATGGACGCTTTGCCGGATTTGATCGCTTCGAAGAAATCCCCGTCGGGCACAGCGCAAAGGCGTTGATCCCACGGGTTATAGGGCGGATTAAAATGAGTATCGACGGGGTAATCCCTGCCCAAATCTTTAACGATAAGTTTGCGCAAATGCTTTCGCACCCGTATCGGGTTTTTGACGGCCATGTCGTATATAAGGCGCAGATACCAAATGTTTTTCGCGCGTACGAGTCTGTAAGCAAGGTTTTCAGGCAGTATAGCCCGCAGCAGGACGGCGATCTTATCTTTACTTGGCCGGGACGCAATATAGGTCGGCGTGCGCTGCATCATAGTGACATGGGCCGCCGTTTCAGCCAGTTGCGGCATAAGGGTTATCGCCGTCGCGCCGGAGCCAATCAGGACAATTTTCTTGCCGGCATAATTCAAATCGTCCGGCCAAAATTGCGGGTGTATTACGTCACCCTTAAAATCGGCCTCACCCTTAAACTCCGGCCTGTGACCTTTATCATAGCGGTAATATCCGGGGCACATTGATAAAAACCGGCAGGTCATCTCAACGGGCTTGCCGGCCTTAATATCGTCTATGCTCAGCGTCCAAAGCGCCGTCTCGCTTGACCAGTTGATGGTCGTAACGCGTTTGGAGAACTGAATATGCTTTGTAACGTCATAGTCTGCAGCGGTCTTTTTTATATAGTCCAGAATCTTATGACCCGCCGCAATAGATTCCGGCGTAGTCCACGGCGCAAAGTCGTAACCGAAGCTTTCCATATCCGTATCAGACCGTATGCCGGGGTACCGGAACAAGTCCCATGTGCCGCCCATATCCTCACGCGCTTCCAAGACGGCATAGGTTTTGCCGGGGCATTCGCGGGTTAAGTGGCAGGCCGAGCCGATACCGGACAGTCCGGCGCCGACAATAATGACGTCAAAATCAGCTTTAGGGGCTTGGTTCATGCCTCATCTATACAAAAGCCGGTGCAGTTATGCACCGGCTTAAATCTGTATAGGGTTTATGCCCGCCGTGTATTTATCGGCGCCAAGTCAGCGACACAGCCGCCGCGTCTTCTTCAAACTTGTAGTTCTCTGCGCGGGCTTCGCGGCGCAAATATGTCAAAGAGACATCTGCGGTCCCGAGCCGGTAGGCCACACCCGCTTGCGCGTCGCCGACGATGATGCTGTCGCGCAGTGCAAACCGGCCGGCACCGTCAAGGCTTTCGCGGCCCGGCGTATAAGTCATCGCCTGAGCGTCAGCACCGGCAAAGAAATACCATGTGTTCGGATTGATATCTTCGGCATTTTCCAGGTTGTCACCGATTTTAACGAGCGCGCCTACCAGAGCGGATGAGCTTTCGTCATTAAACGAAACGCCGGCGCGGGGCAGAACGCCAATACCGATACCGTTTTTGGCATCTTTTGCAAAATCGCCCTGAATGCCCAAGCCGACCGTTTCATTATTAAGCGCGCACTCATCGGTCGTCCGCAAACAAAGCTGACCGCTGTCATCCAGATTGAATAAAGCGGTTTTATCGCCCCCTGTCAGATCAAACATGGAATCTGAGACGGCGCTGTCCGCGCCGGGATTTACGTTGAGCGCGTTGAAAGTCTGTAGACCGGATATGTCGATGTCGAGCGCCTTCGGCGCCATTGTCAATGTCTGGGTAGACCAGCTGTTAGATTTCGGGATTTCTTCTGCTTTAACGCTTTGTGCCGATACAGTCCCCGCGCTGACAGCAATCGCGCACAGCGATACTGCAAGGCGCAAAGCGCCTTTTTCAGCTCTGATATGGGTTCGTCGGGTCGTCATAGCGTCTTCAGTCATTATACGAACATATTGCTGTGAAAGCTTTAGGTTCTATTTCAGGGCGTGCAAAGCACAATTTATTCACAGACCCTGTTTTCACTGTGTTTTACAGTGCCTGTGATGTCTTAATGCAACATTAGCGCCGAAGTGATGACGCTTTCGTGAACATCTGTCCACAATTACACGTTATGCCGGCCTTTGTTCCCGCTGAAAGAAAAAAACCCGCATAAAGCGGGTTTTTTAACGAAATTCAGCCTATTTATGCCCTATTGGCAAGCCAGACACTCTTCGTAATCGGTCGGCGCGGCGGCTTCCATGGCCAGTTCCATTTCGGATTTGCCTTCTTTTGCGTTGTCTGCGCCTGCAAAGGCCGCGCGCTGGATTGATTTGGAACGGCAGTAGTAAAGCGATTTAATGCCCTTCTCCCATGCACTCCAGTGCAGCATATGCAGGTCCCATTTGGCGATATCGCCGGGCAGGAACAGGTTCAAAGACTGTGACTGGCAAATATAGGGCGTGCGGTCAGCCGCCAGCTCAATCACCCAGCGCTGATCCAGCTCAAACGCAGTTTTAAAGATGGACTTCTCATACTCATCCAATTCGGCCAGCCCTTGCACAGAGCCTTCAGCCTCAAGGATTGTTGCCCATGTTTCCGGCGTATTGATGCCTTTGTCTTCGAGCAGTTGCTCAAGATATTTATTTTTCACCGTGAACGATCCGGAGAGCGTTTTATGTGTGTAGATATTGGCCGGTATAGGCTCAATACCCGCAGAGGTTCCGCCGCAAATAATCGAGATTGAGGCTGTGGGCGCAACCGCCAGCTTGTGCGAGAATCGCTCCATAACCCCGGCATCGGCCGCATCCGGACAGGCGCCGCGTTCTTCAGCGAGTTTCTTGGACGCCGCATCCGCGCCGCGGCGGATAAGCGAGAACATACGATTGTTAAATGATTTCGCCATGGCGCTTTCAAACGGCACGTTTTTCGACTGCAGGAAGCTGTGAAAGCCCATCAGGCCCAGACCCACAGACCGCTCGCGCGCCGCAGAGTAACGCGCATCATCCATCTTATCCGGCGCATCGTTGATGAAGCTCTCGAGAACATTGTCGAGGAAGCGCATAATGTCCTCAATAAAGCCCTCTTCGTTTTTCCACTCGTCATATTTCTCAGCATTAACCGATGACAGGCAGCAAACGGCGGTGCGTTGACGGCCCGCTTTGTCTTTGCCGGTCGGCAGCATAATCTCGGAGCACAGATTGGACTGCTTAACAGACAGGCCCTGCTCTTTTTGATGAGAGGCCAGCGCCTCGTTCACTGTGTCAGAGAACACCATATAAGGCTCGCCGGTCTGCATACGCATGTCGAGGATTTTCTGCCACATCTGGCGCGCATCAACGGTTTTCAGCACTTCATTGGAATGCGGGCTGCGCAGACCAAACTCTTTGCCTTCGCGCACTGCGTCCATAAACTCATCGGTAATGTTGAGACCGTGATGCAGGTTCAATGATTTGCGGTTGAAATCGCCGGACGGTTTGCGGATTTCCAAAAACTCTTCAATTTCCGGGTGATGAATGTCGAGATAGACGGCCGCTGAGCCGCGGCGAAGCGACCCTTGGGAAATGGCCAAGGTCAGGCTGTCCATAACGCGAATGAACGGGATAATGCCGGAGGTTTTACCGGCGCGGCCGATTTTCTCGCCGATAGAGCGAACATTGCCCCAGTAAGTTCCGATGCCGCCGCCGTTTGACGCGAGCCATACATTTTCGTTCCAGACATCGACGATAGAATCAAGGCTGTCATCGACAGTGTTTAGGAAACAGGAAATCGGCAAGCCGCGACCGGCGCCGCCATTGGACAGGACGGGCGTGGCGGGCATAAACCAGAGCTTTGACATATAGTCATACAGGCGCTGCGCGTGATCGGCATCGTCACTGTATGCCTCAGACACGCGGGCAAACATGTCCTGATATGATTCTTCCGGCAGAAGGTAGCGGTCAACCAAGGTCGTTTTGCCGAAATCTGTCAAATTGTCATCGCGGCTGCGGTCAATCTTCACGCGCTGATCAGCTTCGCGCAGATGGCGAACGGCCGGCTTGGCGATGCCGGAGCGCTTAAAGCCCTGACTTGGCGCCGGCGTTTGGGCGCGCCCGGCAGCGTCTTGCGTTTCAATTTCTACGGCAGCTGTGGTTTCTTCTGACATTTTAATTCCATATCCCTTTGATTTTGCGTTTCTTTCCTTCACGGCCGCTGCATTTTACCGATTTTGGCCCGACAAGACATGCAGACCTCTTGACCTTTAGGGCAAGAAATCCTGTGCGCTCGACACGCGAGCGCGAAAATCGTTCAAAATGTTTTGGTTAGCCCCGAAGGCCCCCGACCACTACATATAGGGGGTAAGTCGCCCCGTTCGTCAACAGCTAGTGTATCAAAAAGTGATTTTTTTTCTTAACAGCCGGTTAACGGTGGATAAAATCGGTAAACAGGTACGGTTTTATTGCGGCGCGCTAAGGGCGCTATGCAAATTTGCGCGCGCTTAAGCGTCACCGCGCGCCGCAAGTAAGGCCGCGAGCGTTTCCGGCAGCTGTGCCATAATCGAATCGCGCTGCGCATCACTATAGCGGGTCCAAAGCGCGATTTGCTCGCGCGATCGCCCGCATCCCAGACACTGCCCGCGCTCTATATCAAGACTGCAGGTCAAAACGCAGGGCGACTTTATCGGCGCGTTTGCTGTCACTTAGGGCGTCGGCTCTGCAGCCGGCGCAGGCTTGGGCGCATCGGACAGCGCGTCTTTGCCGGGTTTTGGCATAGCCATCAGCGTATAGGCCCCGCCTTCAATGCGAATCGCGTCGACCTTGGCTTTTTTGAGGGCGGCCACGGGAAACGCCGGCAAATCGCCCGTATAGTGAACGTCAAAATCATCGACAGGCGCATCGCCGCGCAGCGCTGTGACCGTAAGCGGGCCGCCCGTTTCATCGTCGCTGCGAACGAGAACATATTTCAGCTTGGGCACTAAAAGCCGCGCCGCCGCCGGGGCCAGCGCCTTTAATTGCTCGCGCCCGTCTTTCGCGCCGTCAATAATGGAATTCGCACTGTGCAAGCCGCCGGCGTCGTTATAAGCAAACATCATGTTGGCTTCGATAGAGCTTCTCTCTTCCAAAGATGCACCGCCTTCGTGCGGCGCGCGGCACAGTTCGCCTTTGGCATCGGCGCCGGCCAGAGCCTGCGTCCCGGTCATGATATTGTCTTCATCAAACGGCAGCGGCGTCTGCGCTCCGTCCGGCGCGCGGTAAAACACGCGCTCATTCAGTTTCGTGCCGTCTTCCTTAGTAATAACCAATACCATTTCCAATTTGAGTGTGTCCGTCAGCGCATCCGGATAGGCGGCCATCTTGGTCATCGCATTGACCAAATCTTCGGCCGGCGTGCATTTAGGCGTCGAGGCCAGAGCGGGCGCGGCCAAGACAGCGGCAAGAGCCGCAGTCATCATTGTGCAGTTTATAAAATATCTCATAAACCCGCCCTAATCAGGCGCGCGGGACTTGGCGAGTGAAATGTTTGTAACTGTGGCCGGGCACGCGAACGGTCGCAGCGAAATTCGCGCCGGGCAAGAGCCGACTCGCCTTTAACCGGCCGGCCCGTTAAGGTGAGCCGAACTAACGGAGATTGATATGCGCGCCGCTTTGAAACTTGTCCCTGCCCTTATTCTGACCGCTGCTGCCTTTGCGCCGGCGGCAGGCGCGAAAATATGCTCTAAAATCTGCACCAACCCGGCGGCCCATTATCAGCCGGCCACGCCGCGCGTGATGTATAAAAAAGCCGACCATTCCCATGTGCGCATTTATAACGGCGTACAGCATGGCCTGTCTGCCGGGCGCACCCATAACGGCGTTCGGGTTCTGACGCCGGCCCCGCTTTATAATGCACAGCAGCAAGCCAATTTTGCCGCCGCCGCGCGCCGCGCAAGAGCCGAAGCCGACAATAATGCCCGCGAGCTTGCGCGCACGCAGGCCCGCTTGGCCGCCGCCCGACAAGCCGAAACATCCGCGCGCCTGTCCGCGATTGAGGCCAAGCAAGATTTGCTTTTAGAGCGACAAACAAGGTCAAGTCGTTCCAATCGCCGCGTCTTTTTCGGTAATCCGCGCTTTTTCGGGCGCAATGGTTTTATCGGCAATCGCAATTTCGCCGGCGCGACTGTGCCCTCCAATCGCAAAATCCGCCGCAAAAAAAGTCGCGGTTATTAGGACGGATGTCGACAGGCCGGACAGGCCGGGTCTTTGGGCAGTTTCACTTTGCGCATTTTCGCCGTTAGTCCGTCATAGAGCAAAAGCTCACCGAACAGGGGCTGACCGGATCCGGTAATAATCTTCACCGTTTCCAAGGCCATCATCGACCCGATGACGCCGGCCAGCGCGCCGATGACTCCGGCCCCGGCGCAAGTTTCCGGGTCAGGCGGCGCCTGCGGCACCAGACATTGATAGCAAGGTCCGTCTGTGCGCCTGTGATCAAAAGCGGCAACCTGTCCGTTCCAGCGGCCGAGCGCGCCGGACACGAGCGGGATTTGCTGCTCCATGGCCGCCTCATTAACCTCAAAACGGGTCGCAAAACTGTCCGTCCCGTCCAGCACAACATCGTGGCCGGCGAGCAAGCCTTGCGCATTATTCGCCGTCAGGCGCGTTTCATAAATTTTGGTTTTAATATCGGGATTTAAGTCAGCCAGCGTATCAGCCATCGCCCGCGCCTTGCCCATGCCGATATCGGAATGCACGAATTGCACTTGCCGCTGGAGGTTAGAGGCATCAACGCTGTCATCATCAATCAGGGTAATATGCCCGACGCCCGCAGCCGCGAGGTAGAGCCCGGCAGGCCCGCCCAGACCGCCCGCACCGACAATCGCCACGCGCGCCGACAGCAAGGCCGCTTGCCCCGGCCCGCCGATTTCTCTCAGCACTAAATGCCGGGCATAACGGGAAACCTGATCCGGATTCATAAGCCGGCCCTGACCTTATCAACCAAGCGCGCAGCGAAGTCTGTTAAGCGGTCCAAATCGCCCGGCCGCGACAGGCTGTGATCACCGTCTTTGACCAAGGTCAGTTCCATATCTTCGCTTTGAATCAAATCAAAAAGCTCGCGCGCATGTTTCCACGGCACCGGCTCATCGCGCATGCCCTGCAAAATATGCACGGGGCCGGCGAAGTTTATCGGCGCGTCCATAATCAGGTTTTGCCGCCCGTCCTCTATCAGCTTTAACGTCAGCTCCATCGGCTCGCCGTAAGGTGACGGCTCATAATATATGCCGTTTTGCAAAATCTCTTTTTGGATTTCCGGCGTGAAGCGCGGCCACATTAATTTTTGCGTAAAGTCCGGCGCCGGCGCAATCAGCAACAGCCCGGCTACGCGCTCCGGCCGCGCCAAAGCCGTTATCAATGATGCCCAGCCGCCCATAGATGAGCCAACCAGGATTTGCGGCCCTTCGGTCAGCTCATCCAAAACAAATTGCGTGTCCTGCGCCCACCGGCTGATGCAGCCGTCCGTGAACGCGCCGCTGCTTTGGCCGTGACCGAAATAGTCAAAGCGTAAATAGGCTTGCCCGCGTGCCCGGGCCCATGCGTCCAGCGCCAGCGCTTTGCTGCCCTCCATATCGGATTTAAGACCGCCGCACCAAATCAGGCCCGGGCCCTCGCCGGCCCGCCGGTGATAGGCAATCGTTTCGCCGTCCGGGCATTTAATTCGGTCAGGGCTTGTCATATCTTCTCTTTTGCAAATTTACGCTGCTCACGTTAAAGCCCGCTTATGAAAATCTTGCAAGTTCTTCCCGCGCTCAGCGCCGGGGGCGTCGAGCGAACGGCGATTGAAATTGCGGGCGCGCTGCGTGACGGCGGCCATGCGCCCCATGTGGCTTGCGCCGGCGGGCGATTAGAGCCGGAACTGAGCGCCGCCGGCGGTATCTTGCACCGCCTGCCGCTGGAGACCAAAAATCCGATAAAAATGCGCCGCAATACCAAGGCGCTGATTAAGATAATTAAAGACAACAACATCGATATCGTCCATGCCCGCAGCCGCGCCCCGGCGTGGAGCGCCTATGCCGCCGCCAAGGCGTGCGGCGTGCCCTATCTGGCGACCTATCACGGCATTTATAACGCCAAGAGCGGGCTGAAGCGGCGCTATAATGCCATTATGGCGCGGGGCGAGATTGTCATCGCCAATTCGCAATTTACCGCCGACCATATTGTCCGGGAGCACGGCCTGTCGCCGGACACTATCCGCGTCATCCCGCGCGGCGTGGACATGGCCCGATTTGACCCGGCCACGGTTACGCACGGCGCCAAGGCAGAGCTTTTGAACGCTTGGAATATTGACGGCGAGCAGACGGTAATCTTGCTGCCCGGCCGCCTGACAAGCTGGAAAGGACAGCAGGTTGCTATTGACGCTCTGCCGACAAAAACTTGGCTTAATCCTGTGCTTGTTTTGCTCGGCGATGCGCAGGGGCGTGATGATTATGTCCAATCGCTTTGGGCGCGCGCGCGCGCGCTCGGCTATAAAGGCGCGCTGCGCATTCCGGGGCACAGTGCGGATATGCCGGTCGCCTACGCCGCCGCCGATTTTGTGCTGTCCTGCTCTACCGATCCGGAAGCGTTCGGGCGCGTCGCCGCCGAAGCGCAGGCCATGGGCAAATGGGTCATTGCAAGCGATCACGGCGGAGCGAAAGAAACCGTGATTGACGGCGTGACGGGCGCCCGCGTAACGCCGGGCGATGCAAGTGCGCTGCGCGCCGCCTTAGAGGCCGGACCAAGCGCCGTGTTCACGCCCGAAAGCTCTCGCGCCCATATCGCGCAAAACTTTTCGGATACGCAAATGAAGGCCAAAACTTTGGCCGTATACGCCGAGCTTTTAGCGGCCCCCTTGTAAAACCGGCACATGACTTCATATAGCCTGTGTGTTATAAACACGCTCGATTTGAAAAACATTGCTGATTTGGAGACATTCACATAGCCAGAAGACCCCTCGCCGCGCCGCCATCCCGCAAGGGCCCGCGCATTAACTCGGATATTACATCACCCCGCGTCCTGCTGATTACTGAAACAGGCGAAAAACGCGGCGAAGTGAGCATTGATGAGGCCTTGATGGCCGCTCGCACGGCCGGGCTGGATCTGGTTGAAGTCGCCCCGAACCCCAAAATGCCTGTCGTCAAGATTCTTGATTACGGCAAGGTCCGGTTTGAGAATCAAAAGAAAAAAGCCGCCGCCCGCAAAAAGCAAAAAACCCAAGAAGTCAAAGAAATCAAAATGCGTCCGAATATCGACACGCATGATTACGAGACCAAAGGCAAAGCCATCCGCAAATTTATTGAGCGCGGCGATAAGGTCAAAGTCACTATTCGGTTTCGCGGCCGCGAAATGGCGCATATGGACCGCGGCACAGATTTGCTGTCCCGCGTAAAAGAAGACTTTGAAGACATCGTCAAAGTCGAGTTTGAACCTAAAACCGAAGGCCGCATGATGACCATGGTTATCGCTCCGAAATAGGTCCGACTTTCAGATTTCAATAAAAAAGCCCTCGCAATTTTGCGGGGGCTTTTTATTTAATCCGGCGCGCCCGTCCGGCGCACATAGAGCGCGTATTTCCCGGGCCAGTCGGCCTGCTTATATTTTGAAAATTCGCGCGCAAAATCCGGGTCCGTTGAAAAATCTGCGATATAGTCATAAGGCGCGCGGAACATGTTTTTACGCTCCCGCACGTCGACTAAAATCGCATCCGGCTTTGACGCGGCAAAGTCATGGGCCAGCGCGGACTTTGTAAACGCCTCGGCCTCGGCCAGACGTGCCTGCAGGTCAGCGCGAAGATGATCGCGGGGCGCTTGCAAGCCCGGCGTCAGCCAAAGGGACGCAAAGCGCGAGCCCCATTCCAGATTGTGTTCGGTGACCAAAGGAAAGCCGTCATAAAGATTGGCGGACATGATAAAAATCGATTTCGCCTCATGCTGCGTTTTTAAATAAGCGCTGATGTCGCGCAAATCCGCACGTTGCCACGTCGCGTTAAGCGGCGCAAAAACAGCCAAAGCCGCGACGCCTATGCCCATTAAACCGGCATAAATTTTCAGCCCGTCCCGATGACGCCACAGCGCCGCCATACCGGCAAATGCGGGAAAGAGCGCATAGGCTAAAACCGGATAGGCATGGTTCGTCCAGCCTTTAAATTGAATAAAATATCCGCAAAGCAACGCCAAAACAGTCAATGACGTCGCCATATAAACCGGCGCAATAGCGGAAAAGGTCGGCCGCAGCCGAACGGTGCACACAGCTCCGATCAAGACCGTAAGCCAGAGCGGCCACAGGCCCAAAATCACGGCTTCGGGATCCGCCTTAAATCCCGCGCTGTAAACATCAGAAATATAGCCGAACGCCGCGCCGAAATATTGCGGCGTCAAAACGGCTATGGCGCCGACATAGGCCAAGGCGCACCCTGCAATCACCCAAGGCTCCGGCCGTTTTAAGGCCGGGCGCAGACCGATTTTAAACAGCAGATAAAGCTCAAGCGCCGCCGGCACCGCCATGTAATAAGGCTTAATGCACAGGCCTGCTGCGGCGAGAATTGCAATAAAGGCGGCGCTCTTCACCGAGGCCCGCGCGCCGCCCGCGCGCAACGCCACCAGCAGTACATAGGGCAAAATCAAGATCGCCATGAAATGCTCGCGCTGCGCAAATTGATCGGCGGCCAGCCATGTCAGGGCAAAGGTCAAAACCGGCAATGCCCACAGGCCGGGCGCAGGCGTCATGCGCCGCAAAAGCTGCGCGCTCAGGATCAATGACACGGCGGCGAGCAAAAACACCCACGCCTTATACCCCCCGCCAAGGCTCAGCCCGGTTACATCGCTGATCCACGCCGCCGGCCGGCCAAGCCAAAAGATAAGCGGCGGGTTAACCTCGATAATATCCGTATAAAGCTGCGCCCCGCCCCGCACCCGCTCGCCGGCCCAAACAAGCCAAGCCGCATCATGGTTAAGGGACGAGAGCCAAATGCGGACGACCGCCGTGAGGAAGATTATGGCTGATAAAACATATGGCAGTCTTGATGTCGTCAAAGCGCTGCGCTCCCTTTTATGCGGAGCAGTATACATTAGGGGGCGTTAAAAATTGACGAAGGGGGATTAAAAGCGTCAATCGTTCAGACGATTTTACGAACGACTTTCGCTATTAAACAAGCTGTTGGTCGACAGGATATTCATCCCATGTCCGTCCGCGATATTCACGGCCCGTAACTTTCTTATTCGTGCCACCCCATTGTTTAAAGAAAAACGCCGTACCCTGCTCATCACAGGCATCCTTAATTTCATCGACCCATTCTTCTTTTATAGGACGCGATTTTGGTCCTGATTCACCACCGACGATAGCCCAATCAATATTCGTTAAATTTGTGCCTTTGACGGATGCCAAAAGGGGCTCAAAGGAAATAAATTTAATAAAATTTGGAATTTGGCGAAGATGGTCAATTCGCGAATTGTATTCAGCACTCTCAACGGAAGTCCCAATCCAAACCTGAGGAAGAAAGGGTAAATCAAGCTCCTTGATTACGCGCCGCATATTATCCGGTCGCTTAGTCAGGATTTGATAGTGATGCCAGTGAGCCGTCTCCATGGTCGTCCAAACCTTCCGAATAAATTCGTCAGGCACTCCATCTTGGAACAAATCAGACATTGAATTCACAAATATCCGACGCGATTTGCGCCAAGAAATCGGAATTAACAACGACTCGTCAACGGTCTTAACCTGACCGGTCCAAACGAATTTCGCCCCGCTTTTTCGGACAGAACCAACATAGTTCTTATGTTGCATGGCTTGTAATCGCGCGGCCATGCGCATCGCATAGCAATTTGTGCAACCTGGGGACAAAATCTTACAGCCCGTAACAGGGTTCCAAGTTGCATCTGTCCATTCTATATCAGATAGGCCTGCCATAATTGTTATCCGTTGCCTGGATTGCAGCTTGTGAAAGTTTGTTCGCTAATGCAATTGCATTCTTACTTGGATTACTCGATGCAAAAAGCAAATGAAACGTTGGATATGCATGCTTACCCAAAGGTATGCTGAAGTCCCCTACCTTACCCTTAAATACAGTTCGCATACGTTTTTTCATAAACTCCGCGGCAGACTTAGGATCAACTGTTTTTTCAAGCGTTATAGTAAAATTATCAAACAAGTCTCTGGATTCGTGTCGTTTTATAAACTCGGTCTTCCAATCCTCTGTTCCAACTATACGTGTTATCGCATCTTCATGAGTAAAATGAACCTTTCCATCTTTAGATATTTGACGATAAATCCCGCCGCCCGATGGAAATAAATACCATAGGTCAATCTTCTCTGTTTCAGCGATAGCAGCGACAGTAGACCATTTAACTTGTGAACCAAACGGATCAAGAAAAACGACTGCCCTATCTTTACTACCGAGTGTTTTGCAAAACTCTATTACTTCTGAATTAGCATCTCCCTGCCGAAATTTTACTCGGTCAAATTGCTGATGACCATGTAGCTTTTCTTTTAGTTCGTTTATCTTTTTCTTGTTTAGTTCAATGAAAGTGTAGCTGTCGAAACTTGGCTTTATATTTAACGCGATTCTCGTCGAGCCTTCTATTACCGCCTTAGCTTCTCTGTAAGTTTCAGGATCAAACATTTCTGTCTGTCGTTTATTTTTCTGTCGCGCTGTGCTTACTTCTCCTGTGCCCGCAAAGGCATCCACATAATGTGTCCTGCTCCAACTTTGAACGCCTAACGATTTCTGATACATTTCGAGGTAAAATTTTATTATTTCCAGCTTCCTCCCTGTCGAATCCAAACTGCCAAAAACATCTTGTGAAGTGGACATCGGGAACCCCAGAAATTAGAACAATTAAAGAACATTAGCTCACTAGATGTTCCTTTTCAACTGTTTTCAAAAGTCAGATTGAAGTCCTTCCTGACATTTAAGGCAGAACCCACACAAAAAGCCGCCCTGCGTAATGCAGGGCGGCTTTTTCATTCTTCAACCTGTGTTCCAAGCGCCGGAGGCGTTCGGCGTTCCGCTGAAATCAATCCGCCGGATTGATTTCAGTCGCTACACGCCCCACCGGGGCAATTTACGAAGCTACGCTTCGTCGGCTGCCGCGTCGGCGATGTCCTGGGGCAGATCTTCGATCGCGGCGGCGGCGGCTTCGCGGCGCTCTTCGAGCACTTTGTTGTCGCGCTCATTCGCGAGCTTTTGATATTTACGCAGGTTCGCGCCGGAGCCGGCCGGGATAAGGCGGCCGACAATGACGTTTTCTTTCAGGCCTTCGAGCATGTCTTCCTTACCGTGGACGGACGCATCGGTCAGCACGCGGGTTGTTTCCTGGAAGGACGCCGCAGAAATAAAGCTGCGGGTTTGCAGTGACGCCTTGGTAATGCCGAGCAAGACAGGCTTGCCGACAGCCGGGCGCTTGTTTTTATCACGCTCGAGCAAGGCTTCATTGGTTTCCATAAACTCGATGCGGTCAATTTGCTCGCCGCGCAGCAAGGCCGTTTCACCGGGGTCGGTGACTTCGACTTTTTGCAGCATTTGGCGCACGATAACTTCAATATGTTTGTCGTTAATCGGAACGCCCTGCAGACGGTAAACGCCCTGCACTTCGTCGACCAGATATTCAGCCAAAGCTTCGATGCCCATAATTTCGAGGATATCATGCGGGGCGGGATTTCCGTCGAGCAGATAGTCACCTTTGGAGACGCGGTCGCCCGGCTGGACAGCCATGTGCTTGCCTTTGGCAATCAGATATTCTGCTGCCTCTTGCTCATCATTGTCCGGCAGGATTTTAATCCGGCGCTTGTTTTTATAATCGCGAGAGAACTCAACCGTTCCGTCGATGGACGCGATAACGGCGTCATCTTTCGGGCGGCGGGCTTCGAACAGCTCGGCAACACGCGGCAAACCACCGGTAATGTCGCGCTGGGTCGCACCGCCTTTCGGAATACGCGCAATAATGTCGCCCGGCATAATTTTGTCCCCGTCATTAACGGAGAGGATTGCGCCGACGGCGAGCATGTAAGAGGCGATATTGCCGGAGCCGAGCTTGACGGGTTCACCGTCTTCACCCTGCACAACGACAACAGGCTGCAAATCGGAACCCTTGGAGCTGCCGCGCCAATCGACGATGACTTTGGACGAAATGCCGGTGTCTTCATCGGTTTCTTCTTTGGCTGACACGCCGTCAACCATATCCAAAAGCTTGGCCGTGCCTTCAACTTCGGACACGATTGGCGTTGCATAGGGATCCCATTCCGCAATGCGGTCGCCGCGGCCAATTTTTGCGCCGTCCTCGACAGAGACGCGATAGCCGTAAGACACTTTGTGGGACTCAAGCTCTTTGCCGTCTTTATCGACCACGGCCACGCTCATAGAGCGGCCCATGACGACATTCACGCCGCGCTGATCTTTCACGACATTGCCGTTAATGTACTGAACCGTACCTTCATTGGTCGATTCAACAACGGATTTGTCTGACACAGACGCGGTACCGCCAATATGGAAGGTCCGCATGGTCAGCTGCGTGCCCGGCTCGCCGATGGACTGGGCCGCGATAACGCCGACGGCTTCGCCCATATTGACTTTTGTGCCGCGGGCCAAATCACGGCCATAGCAGGTCGCGCAAATGCCGTTGCGGGTTTCACAGGTCAGCGGGCTGCGCACTTGGCTGTCCTGCAGGCCGGAGGCATCAATCTCTGCGGCGACAGTTTCGTCGACGTAAGTATTAGCCGGAGCCAGCAGATCGCCGGTGCGCGGGTCTTGCAAATCAGTCGCAGTGGTCCGGCCGAGCATACGCTCGCCGAGGGAGACTTGAACTTCACCGCCGTCAACAACAGGCTTGAGCGTGATGCCCTGATCCGTGCCGCAATCCTGCTCGTTGACGATACAGTCTTGGGCAACGTCAACAAGACGGCGCGTCAGATAACCGGAGTTGGCGGTTTTCAAAGCCGTATCGGCCAGACCCTTACGGGCCCCATGGGTGGAGTTAAAGTAATCAAGAACCGACAGGCCTTCTTTAAAGTTGGCGGTAATCGGCGTTTCGATGATCTCGCCGGACGGCTTGGCCATCAGGCCGCGCATACCCGCGAGCTGCTTCATCTGGTTTTTGGATCCGCGAGCGCCGGAATGGGCCATCATAAAGACGGAGTTAATCAGCTTACGCGGCCGCGCAGCCTCATCCATCATGGCATCCGCCACTTTGTCGGTACATTTGGACCAAGCGTCGACAACTTTGTTGTACTTCTCGCCTTTGGTAATCAGGCCGTCAGCATATTGCTGCTCGAAATCGGAAACCATTTCCTGTGTGGCATCGACAAGCTTTTTCTTCTCGTCCGGGATAATCATGTCATCCTTACCGAAGGAAATGCCGGCTTTCGCCGCTTGCTTAAAGCCAAGGCCCATAATCTTATCAGCAAAGATGACCGTCGCCTTTTGACCGGCGTGGCGGTAAACTTCGTCAATAATGTTTCCGATAACCTTTTTGGTAATCAGCTGATTGACCAAAGTGTAGGGCAGGTTTTTGTGCTTTGGCAGATATTCAGCCAGCATCAAACGGCCGGCCGTGGTTTCAGCCGTTTCTGTTGTCACAGAGCCGTCCTCATTCACCACGTCAAAGCGGCCGATGATTTTGGTGTGAATATTGATGTGGCCGTTATCCATAGCGGCTTCCAGCTCGGCCATGTCCGCAATCATGCGGCCTTCGCCTTTTTCGCCTTCGCCCATAATGGTCATGTAATACAGACCCAGGACAATATCCTGTGACGGGACGATAATCGGCTTACCGTTGGCCGGTGACAGGATGTTGTTGGTGGACATCATCAGCACGCGGGCTTCCAGCTGCGCTTCGATAGAGAGCGGGACGTGAACCGCCATTTGGTCCCCGTCAAAGTCAGCGTTAAACGCGGCGCAAACCAGCGGGTGAAGCTGGATGGCTTTACCCTCAGTCAACTTTGGCTCAAACGCTTGGATGCCAAGTCTGTGAAGCGTCGGCGCGCGGTTAAGAAGGATCGGATGCTCGCGAATAACTTCGTCAAGGATATCCCAAACTTCCGGGCGTTGTTTCTCGACCATTTTTTTGGACTGCTTAACCGTCCCGGAGAGGCCTTTGGCGTCAAGACGGGCATAGATAAACGGCTTGAAAAGCTCCAG
>CALLVD010000104.1 GCA_938010385.1 uncultured Robiginitomaculum sp. | reverse complement strand
ATGCGCAGCACCATGCCGGGCGAGGTGCAATTATAGCGCGCGGTAAAATTGACGAATTTGACCAACGAAATTGACAGCGCAGGACATTTTTTAATCTCTAAAGCGGATTTCAGGTTTCGCTCGCCCGCATTTCCGCCTATTGACCATACCACGCCAAGCTTGACCTGTTTGCCGAGCGGCGCGTAAACGAATTGCCCCACGGCAATCGCGTCTGCGCCCTCCACAGCGTCGGGCAGAATATAGTCAAACGCTTCCGGCACGCCGACCGGAAACAGAATTGAAATAACGCGGGTCATAGCCGACCCTAACACCGCTGCGCAGATTCGCAGCCCCTATGGAGAGAAACCATGAAGTTTTTTGTTGATAGCGCCGATTTGGAAAAAATCGCTTACTTGAATGATATCGGTCTTGTCGACGGCGTGACCACAAACCCGTCCATTATCGCGAAATCCGGCCGTGACTTTATCGAAGTCATTAAAGAGATTTGCGACATGGTCGAAGGCCCTGTCTCTGCCGAAGTCACCGCCATGAAGGCCGACGACATGATTGCCGAGGGTCGTCACCTGCGCAAAGTCGCGTCCAATGTTTGCGTCAAACTGCCCTTGACCATGGACGGGCTGAAAGCCTGTAAAGTGCTGTCATCCGAAGGCACGCCTGTTAACGTTACGCTCTGCTTTTCTGCCAACCAAGCCCTGCTGGCCGCCAAAGCCGGCGCGACATTCATTTCCCCGTTCATCGGACGCCTTGATGATATCGGTCTGGACGGCTTGGAGCTGATTGAGGAAATCCGCACAATTTATGACAATTACGGGTTTGAGACTGAAATCCTTGCCGCGTCTATCCGCTCGGTCGGACACATCAAAGAATGCGCCCTGATTGGCGCCGATGTCATCACATCCCCGCCTGACGTGATCGCAAAACTGTCTGAACATGTACTGACCCAAAAGGGCCTCGACGCCTTTATGAAGGACTGGGAAAAAACAGGTCAAAAAATCCTGTAACCCCGACAGAAAATTTCGGCTCGGACGTTAGAGGGTATACTGACTGTGACGTTCTTTCGCTCCGGACCGCTAATGACCGCGAAATATCTCAAAGCTCTGCTTTTACTTTGCGCCGCGCCGGCATGTTTCAGTCCCGGCGCAATCGCGCAGGGCTTTGACCGGCCGGACAGTCTTGAGGCCGGCTCGGGCTACGACGACGAAGACGACGGGGCTGATGAGACGGAAGAAATTATTACGTCTGCGCAAAAAGCAGCCTTTGATCCGCTACGCGGGCAAACCCCGGATGTCAGCTTTAACGGCGGCGATATACAGGCGCTCGGCGTTACCGATATGGGCGAGCTTTTGGACGCTATTGCGGCGGAAACGGGGTCAGACTCGGATGAGCCGCCTATCCTGCTTTTGGACGGCAGGCCCGTTGCCAATCGCCGCGAAATCAGCAAATTCCCAAGCGAGGCCGTGCGCAAAGCCGATGTCTTACCGCCCGAATCGGCGCTGCGGTATTCAAGCGATCCGGATCGCCGCGTTATCAATTTCGTCCTGCGCCGGCGCTTTAACGCGCTCACCTTAGAGGGCGGCGCAGGCGGGGCGACCGGCGGCGGCGCGCAGCGCATAGAGGCCGGCGCCAATTCACTGCGCATCAAGGACTCCACCCGCGTCGCGCTCAGCGCAGAGCTCACCCGAAGCAGCGCCATTCGGCAATCAGACCGCGATATTATTGACCGCAATGCCGGCCGTTTATTTGCCACAGGCGGCAATATTGAAGGGCGCGCCGGCGCTGAAATTGATCCCGCCTTGTCAGAAATTGCCGGTGAGACCGTTACGATTGCCGGCGTTCCGTCAATAGCGGCAAGCGGCATGTTCACCCTTGGCGATATCGGCGATTTGGCCGGCAATCCTTATCGTGAAGACCAAGGCCGATTTCGGGATTTGCAGCCGGAAACTGAGACCCTGTCACTGGGCGCGAGCCTGTTTCGGCCCGTCGGCGAGCATTGGTCCTTAAATGCGTCGGTCAATGCCGACCTGACGCAATCAGAATCCCTGCGCGGACTGAGAAACACGACCTTTGACATACCGGCCGGCAATCCTTTCTCACCGTTTTCCCGCGATGTCACCCTTTACCGCGCGGACGGACCGCAAGTGCGCCGCCGTGATGAGCAGGATATTGACGCGGCGGTCTCCCTGTCCGCCGACTATGCCCGCTATCAATGGCAGATTGAAGCAAGCCATACCCGCATCGATGACGTTCGCGAAACAGGCCGCAGCCTTGACAGAGTGCAGATTGCAGGCATTCAAACCCGGATCAATGACGGCGACCCCGAGTTAAACCCCTTCGCGCCATTGGACCTCATCACCCCGTCAGTGAGCGACCGGCTGGCGCAATCAAGCACGCTCAAAGCGCGGATTAATGCGCAAGTCTTTGATCTGCCGGCCGGTCCTGTCACTGTCGCCGGCGGGCTTGAGACGGGCGTGACCGAGCTGGACAGTACAACGCGCTTCACTGATGCGTCTGAGACCAATTCACTGTCCCGCCGCAGCTCAGAAGCGCGCGCAAGCCTCAGCATACCGCTGAGCGGAAGCGGCGGGAGGAACGCCGCCGGGCGCACGCGTTTGCGCCTTTCCGGCTCCGTCGATGATGTGGAAAATTTCGGCACACTGAAAAGCTATGGTGCCGGTCTGAATTGGAATGTGACCGGTAAGACAGAGCTGCAAATATCCGCAGATGTACGCGAGCGCGCGCCGTCTTTGACCCAAATCGGTGACCCGATTTTTACTGACCCCAATATTCGCCTGACCGATTTTGCCACAGGAGACGCCGTGATTCTTGACCGCCTGTCCGGCGGCAATCCTGACCTGCAGGCCGAAGCCCGCCGCGACATTCAAATCACCGCCAAGTATCGGCATTCGCGCGACTTGCGGATATCCTCCCGATACAGGGCGCGGCGCACTGATAATGACATTACATCGTTTCCGTTTTTAACCCCGCAAGTCGCGATAGCCTTTCCTGACCGGCTGACCCGGGACGCAGCCGGGGATTTGATTGGGCTGGACGCGCGGCCGGTCAATGCTTACCGCTCTCAGGTTGACTCCCTGCGCACGGGGCTGAACTGGAGCAAGCGCATTACGCCGAAAACCTCGGCTGACACTCCGCCGCCCGAAGACAAGCCGCAAACGGGCCGGCGGCGGCGCGGGCCGACGGACCGTATCGGCCTATCGATTTATCATACGTGGCGGCTGACAGAGGATTTTCAGTTTCGCAAAGACGGGCCCGTGTTTGACCTGCTGGACGGCTCTGCCCTGCGCCGATTGGGCGGCGAAGCGGAGCATGAGGTGCAGCTGCGCCTGTCCGGCAAACGTAAAAATTATGGCGGGCGATTATCCCTTAATCATGAAACCGGCAGCTTTATCAGCACGGAGTCCTTGGGCGCATCCCAAAGCCGAAGCGGGGATTTGACCTTTGACCCGCTGACCACCGCCGACTTACGGCTCTATTATGATTTCGGACGGCGGGCTGACGGAAAACGGGTAAAGCGCGGCAGCTTTCGCGACGGCCTTCGCCTCAGCCTGGACATAAACAATATCACCGATTCAAAACAAAACGTCAGCAGCGCAGACGGCTCTGTACCCTTCGGCTACGAACCCGACGCCCTTGACCCGGAAGGCCGCACAGTCTTCTTAACCGCACGCAAAATCTTCATGACCCGCCCCGAAAGATCGGGGCGTACAGGCCGGCGCGGCGCAAACTGATTGATAATGCCCAAACCCTTAAACACCAGGAGTTATAAATTGAGCTGATTTTGAATATCTCAAAAGCCGACATAAAACACACCTGATTTACATTAAGTGTTTTTTATTCCAATTCGCCTATCCTCCTCATCCAAATTGAACCGGTTGATAGGTGTCGTTAACACGAGATGACCTTTAAAAACGAAGATTGCGCAGACTACACAATAGCGCATCCTGATTTTCAGGATCGTTTCGTCGGGCTTTCGCGTACCAAGATGTGGCTCTTGTTCCATATGCCATTCTTCCTCCTGATTTTCCTCTTCATTCCGATGATGCACTTTGAACGCTATGCCATGCTGGCGGCATCGCAATTTCTTAAACCGCTTTTTTGGGGAACGTTAGCCGGATTTATTGGCATGGGCGTTATCTTTACAATTTTGCGTCGGCACGATTTAAACCGCTTTTTTGACCGGCGAGGATTGTTCTATTTTGGTAAAGGTTTCGACGATGATGATTTCACACGCTTTATTCAAATTCCAATAGCGTGCGGGGTGGCGAGCTTTACCTTTCTTATCATTATTATCGGAAGCCTTGCTTTTGTCGGGTCTGCCGAATCGAGCAAAACATTTGATGTCGTGTGGAAGGGCAATGTTTCCCGGCAATGCAAAGGCTACAAAACACTTCCGACACATGATTTAATGAAGATGCATATTTGCAACTATTCAAAAGACTTCGCCGAGACTGTTGGAACCCGTGGCACTGTAACCATAAAGGGCTATCAGACCCCTGTAGGATTCCGCGGCATTGAGATTGTCTCCTATGGACCTTCCGCTCCCTAAG
>CALLVD010000103.1 GCA_938010385.1 uncultured Robiginitomaculum sp. | reverse complement strand
TTTGTGTGATGCCAAGGCCGCGGCGGAGCTTTTAAAACTGATTAATATCCGCCGCGCCGAAGACGCCGATTAACCCGTAAACTGCATGCCCATCCATTCACAGACCAGCGCCGGCTTGTCTATGCCGTCAATCTCGACCGTGACGTCATAGGTAATCAGAAATTGTCCCGGGCGTTTTTCTTCGGCAGATTTGAGCGAGAACCGACCGCGCACTTTTGACCCGCTCGGTACAGGGTTGATGAAACGGACTTTATCAAAGCCGTAATTCACGCCCATTTTGACGCCGTCGAGCATTATAGCGCCCTGCTCCGCCATTTTAGACAGTAATGAAAGCGTCAAAAATCCGTGCGCAATCGTGCCGCCAAACGGCGTCATTTTTGCCATGTCTTCATTGACGTGGATAAATTGGTGATCTTCAGTTACGTCGGCAAATGTGTTGATGCGGTCTTGGCCGATTTCAATCCAATCGCTGACCCCGGTTTCCTTGCCGGTCAGGCCCGCCAAATCATCTTTTTTAACTGTCGTCACCATATTTATCTCCCTTATGTTTTTATTATCCCGTTATACTTCGAATTGCCCGGCTTGGATACGGGTCAGAAATTTCGTGCCCTGTTGGCCGCCATTTGTAAATTCTTCCATGCCGGTCGTGTCGCGGATTTTATCGATAAATTTCGCGACGTTCTCTGCTGTCTGCTCGCCTTCGGACAGATTGATGCCTTGGGTTTCAAACACTTTGGTCTCAGAATATCCTCCGGCGCCGGCGCATAAAATCATTCGATTGGGCGCATCATCACAGACCAAATAAACCAAGCCGGCGGACACAGATTCCACGGTCAGTTTTTCCAAAATCTCTTCCGGCATCAGGTTTTCTGTCATGCGGGAGCGCGCCGTCGGGGAGAGCGTGTTGACGCGAATATTATACTTGGCCCCTTCCAAACACAGCGTGCGCATAAAGCCGGAAAGTCCGGCCTTGGCCGCGCCGTAATTGGTTTGCCCGAAATTGCCATACATGCCCGAAGAGCTCGTCGTCATAACGATGCGGCCATAGCCGCGCTCTTTCATATGGTTCCAGACGGCCTTGGTGCAAACGGCCGAGCCTTTCAGGTGAACGGCAACCACCAAATCCCAATCTTTCATATCCATTTTGGAAAAGGATTTATCGCGCAAAATACCGGCATTATTGACAAGAATATCAACCCGGCCCCATTTGGCGATGGCGGCGTCGACCATGGCCTGAACTTCGGTTTCATTGGTGACATTGGCGCCGTTGGCCATGGCCTCACCGCCGGCCGCTTTAATCTCGGCCACGACATTTTCCGCCATAGTCGAGCCGCCGCCGGTGCCGTCAACGCTGCCGCCCAAATCGTTGACCACGACTTTCACGCCGCGTGCCGCCAGCGCCAAAGCATGGCTGCGCCCCAACCCGCCGCCCGCGCCGGTCACGATAGCCACGCGGTCTTTAAATTCAATTTTGCTCATTTTTGTTCTCTGCTTTTATCTCTTGAATGCAACATAAAGCGGCATTTCAGAGTTTATCGTTTTCAAATGTCATTCGGCCCCGCTCGCCGAGGGCTCGCAGTTGCATTGCTAAATTTGATTATCAATCAAATTTTTTCGCGACGCGAAACCCCTATGCGACCTCAAACAATCCCGCTGCGCCCATGCCGCCGCCGATGCACATTGTGCTGACGACGAATTTTGCGCCGCGGCGTTTGCCTTCAATCAGGGCGTGGGCGCTCATGCGGGCGCCGCTCATGCCGTAGGGGTGACCAACGGAAATTGCGCCGCCATTGACGTTCAGTTTTTCCATGGGAATGCCGAGCTTATCCGCGCAGTAAAGCACCTGCACCGCAAACGCCTCATTAAGCTCCCAAAGGTCGATATCATCAACGGTCAGGCCGTGCGCTTTGAGCAGTTTCGGCACGGCGTAGATTGGGCCAATGCCCATTTCATCCGGCTCCAGACCGGCCACCGCCATGCCGCGATAAAGACCCAATGGCGTCAGGCCGCGATCAGACGCGGTCTTGCCGTCCATCAAAACGGAAACAGATGCCCCGTCAGAAAGCTGGCTGGCATTGCCGGCCGTAATCGTTTTGTCCGGGCCCAGCACGGGCTTCAAGCCCTGCAAACCTTCAAGCGTTGTTGACGGGCGATTGCCTTCATCTTTTTCCAGCGTGACGTCTTGTTTGGAAATCTCGCCGGTTTCTTTGTTCTTGACCATCATGGTGGATTTCAACGGGACAATTTCGTCATCAAACGCGCCGGCTTGCTGCGCGGCGTGGGTGCGCTGCTGGCTCATCAGGGCATATTCGTCCATGCGCTCACGCGAGACCTTATAGCGGTCCGCAACGACTTCCGCCGTTTGCAGCATCGGCATATAGGCGGCCGGATGCTTGGCAATCACGGCCGGATCCGGCGCCACGCGCATATCAGGCGTTTGGACCATGGAAATGCTGTCCACGCCGCCGCCAATGGCAATATCAACTTCCCCGCACATAATCTTGCGCGCGGCAATTCCGATTGCGACCATGCCGGAAGAGCATTGGCGATCCACGCTCATAGCCGGAACGGTGACCGGCAGGCTCGACGCGAGCACGGCATTGCGCCCGACTGTGACCTGCACGCCTTGCTGAAGCGCGCAGCCCATGACAACATCTTCGACCAATTCGCCTTCGACGCCGGCGCGCTTGACCGCGTGGTCAATGGCGTGACCGGCCAGCGTCGGGGACGGCGTGGCGTTAAACGCGCCGCGATAGGCGCGGCCAATAGGGGTGCGGGCGGTGGATACGATGACTGCATCTCTCATGAGAAATCTCCTTTAAATTTAAGCAGACAGTATATGCATAAAATTGCATATACAAGAGGGATATTCACGCGGGGCCGTTAAACCCTTGCCCGCCAATCGCATATATTCCCGATGCATTCGATTGACTTACCCCCGCGCCCCTATACATGTGCGCGGGAAACACACGAAAGACGCTTATTGTGACCTTTAAATCTCTTGGCTTATCGCCTGCCCTGCTCTCAAACCTGGACGCGCAAGGCTATGATACGCCCACCCCTATTCAGACCAAAGCCATTCCGCCGGTCATTGCCGGCCGCGATGTCATCGGCCTGGCGCAAACCGGCACGGGTAAGACGGCGGCGTTCTCTCTGCCTATTTTGCACAATCTGACGACGGACGGCGAGCGCCCGAAGGGTAAAAACCATAACAGCTTTCGTCCTGTGCGCTGCCTCATCCTCTCCCCGACGCGGGAGCTGGCCTCGCAGATTGAAGTCGCGATTAAGAAATATTCCAAAGGCCTGCCACTGCGTTCGGCCTGCGTGGTTGGCGGAGTCTCGATTAAGCGGCAGCAGGACCGCCTGCGCCAAGGCGTCGATGTACTCGTCGCGACGCCGGGACGGCTGGAAGACTTAATGCAGCAAAAAAGCGTCAAACTTGACCGCGTTACAACCGTCATTTTGGACGAAGCCGACCAAATGCTCGATATCGGCTTTATGCCGGCCATTCGCCGCATTCTGAAAGCCACGCCGCGCGAGCGTCAGACCTTGCTGTTCTCCGCAACCATGCCCAAGGAAATCCGCAAGCTCTCCGATGATCATTTGACCGATCCGATTGAAGTCTCCGTCGCGGCTGTGTCCGCCACCGCGGACCGCATTGACCAAAAGGTCATCCATTTGGACGCCGGCGCGAAGCTCAACAAATTGGCGCAGATTGTGAAATCCTATCCGGCGCAGCGGGTTATTGTTTTTACCCGTACCAAGCGCGGCGCGGACCGCGTTGCCAAACGCCTTAATCAAGACAATCTGCAAGCCGTCGCCATTCACGGCAATAAATCCCAAAACCAACGGGTTCGCGCGCTGGATGCGTTTACGCGCGGGGACGCCTTTGTCATGGTCGCCACAGATATCGCGGCGCGCGGTATTGACGTGCGCGAGGTGGAACTGGTCGTTAATTACGAAATGCCGGATGTGCCGGAGGCTTATGTTCACCGCATCGGGCGAACCGGTCGCGCCGGCGCAGACGGCCGGGCGATTGCCCTCGTCTGCCCGTATGAGATTCAGAGCCTGAAAGCCATTCAAAAACTGATTAAGCAGTCTATCCCGGCCGAAGACGCGGCGGGAAATCCCGTCACCGTTATGCCGCCCTATGACGGCACAGATAAGCCGGTCCAAGGCGGGCGCGGCGGCGGCGGGAAGAAAGGCGGACGCGGACGCTCCGGCGGCGCAAAGCCTAAATCCGGTGGCGGCGGCGGACGGCGCAGAAAACCGGGCGGCAGAAGTAACAAGCCGGCGTCAGCCGGCTCACCGGCGGGAAGCCCGAAACCGGCCGGCGCTAAAAAACGCCTGACCCGAAACCGCAGCACAAAACCCGCGCCTAAGCGCTGAGGCGCTACTCTTCCTGAACTTGGAAGTTAAGGCGGCTCTCATGGCCGATTGACGCTACGGGCTCTCCGTTCACGGTCTTGGGAGAGAATCTCTGGCCTTTAACCGCATCAATGCCCGCGCGCTCAAAATATTTGGCAAAACGGCGCGGCATAGGCTCAAGGCCTGTGACCTGAACATTGGTGACTCTGCCCGTCGGCGAAACATCATAAGTCATCAGGACGGCAACCGCGTCATAAAATCCGCGGTTTATTGCCCGGCTCGGATAAGCGCCCGAAATACCGTTTAAGCGCTTGGCCTCAACAACCGTGTCAGCGATGAGCGGCTGCGCTTCTACTGTGGGCGCGGCAATCGGAGTCAGGCTCGCCACGTCGACGGGCTGCGCGGGCTGCGGCGTTAATTGCGGCGCGGCAATGACCGGCGCCGGCGCGGCAGGCTCGGCTATCGCAGTCTGCACCGGCGGCAAGGCCTGCATAATGACAGGCTGAACAGGCGCGGGATTGAGCGCAGGCAGTTGGGCGGGGGCGGCTTGGGATGCAGGCGCGACGGTCAAAATTGCAGCTTGCCGAACCTCTCTGCCCGCCGTTTTCAACGCATTTAAAAACTCCCCTGAAATCTTGTTGTCAGATTTTAGGCCAAAGAGCGTTTTAAACTCAATGATCGCCTTATCCGTCTGACCGCCCGCTTTTCCGTCAATCGCCCCTGCATAAAACCCTAAATCTTGCAGGCGGGTTTGAACCTCTTTCGTCAGCGCCTCATAGGCGGGCGTTTTGGCCGGTTGGGGATCTGCGACGGGCGTTTTTACAGTGGCTTTTTTAGGAGCAGTGACCGATTTCTTTGAGGCCGAAACGCGAGCCTGCTTCGCGGCGGTCTTTTTCGGTGCCGTTTTTTCAGGCGATATAGCCGCTTTTTTCGCTGTTATAGGCGTTGCCTCTGCGCCTGCCGCCAGCGTTACAGGCTCCCGTGTATTTGCCTCGTTGGGCGTCTTAACAGCGGCTTCAAGATTGGCTAAGTCACGGACGTCGCTTTTCAGCGCCGCGTCCGCCGTCTCAGTCGATAAAGCTTCCTTTGTGATATTGGGCTTATCAGCGTCAGACGTCTCGGCGGGCGTGATGGCGGCCTCAACAGATTTCGGCTCGGCCGCAGCCTCAATAACGGCCTTTACATCTGCCGTGACTTCAGGCGCTTGGGGCTTAGCCACGACGGTTTTCGCCGGGACTTCAGCGGACGCAGTCCAAAGCTTAGACACGCCGAAGCCGGTAATGCCGACCACCGCAATCGCAGCCACGCCGGCGTAAAGCGCGCGGCGCAGATCATGGCTGCTGTCTTCGTCATTGGCAAAGCTCTTCGGCTTGGGCTCAAGCTTTACGACCTGCGCGCCCGAGTCATCGCTCTGTTTTAAGACGGCGGCCGGCGCACTCGCAGCGGCGGCAGCGCGGCGGCGACCTTTAAATCGCCGTGAGCGTAGCGGTTGCGTCTCCGGCGGCGCCAACGTCGGAGGCGCGGGAACATCGTCACCTTTTAAGGCCGCGCGCACGCCGTCAATATCTGCGCCGGTATCAATCAGCGCGACGGCATCATTGGCGGCTGTGCGGCGGGCTTTAACAACAGCCAATTCGTGCTCAACCTGCCCCAGCTGCGCGCGAACCTCCGCGTGACGGGCTGCGGCTTCCTGTTCTGCCGCCACATATGTTTCGGCATCATTTTTCAAAGCAGCCATGCGCTGCTCAGCCTCATTCAAGCGCAATTGGGCTTTTGCGCTCTCGCTTTGCGCTGATTTCAGCACCTCTGCTGCGCTTGCCATTTCCTGTTTGGCGGCGCTGACTTGCTTAAGCATGTTTGCGTGAGAGGCGTGGGCTTTGTCCATCACAGACTTTAGATCGGCCGCGCGGCGCGCCGCTTCTTTTGCGGCAAGGTCTGCGGCTTCCCAATCTGTTTTTGATTCTAACAGTGTTTTGCTCAGCTTATCTGCCGATGCGGAAAACTCTTTAACATGCGTTTGGGCTTTGTCGGCGCGCGCTTTTAAATTGTCCGCCTTACTGACCGCTGCGGTCAAATCCTGTTGCAAGGCCGCGTGGTCTTTTGCCTCTTCCGCTTGCTTTGCCTGCGCTCTGCCGGCTTGTTTTGCCGCTTTCTCAGACGCCAGCGCCACTTGCTCGGCGGATAGAGTCAGCTGCGATGCCTTGGCTTTGGCGAGGTCTTCCTGCGCCGCCAGTTCATCCAGCGATGCCAGAATTTGACTGCGCTGCTCACGCAGGACCGCCTGCTTACGGCGCGCCTCTTCCAGCTTACGGGCTTCTTCGGCCAAGCGAGCCTCTTCAGCGCGGCGGGCCGCTTCTGCGCGTCGGGCCTCTTCAATTTCACGCAGCTCTTCGCGGCGGGCCTCTTCGGCTTCTTTTAAGGCGCGCTTGGCCTGCTCCATTTCTGCAATACGGTTATCTTCCGCTTTGCGGGCTTCTTCCGCCAATCGCGCAGCGTCCAGGGCCCGTTGGTGGGCTTGCTCTTGGGCAGCTTTGGCGGCTTCAACGCGGGCGCGAATTTCGTCAGCTTCGCGCTGCAGCTCGGCCGCGCGCTTGGCCGTGTCCGATAGTTCGGGCTCGCTTGCAGACGCTTTCGGCCGGCGCAAACGTCCAAGCAGGCCCGAGACCGCCCCGGCGGCGGGCTGCGGCGCATTTGCGGTCCATATCAGGCTTTGCTCAAATTCCAGCTCATAACAGCTGATATGAAGCTTATCGCCGGTCTCAATCTGCGCGGCGTAATCTTCGGGGATAAGGATTTCAGTTTTCTCACCGGCGGGGCGGCAATCCAGCAGCGTCCCTTTTTGACTGTCGACCCACCCGACAGGGGACAGCCATGACGCCCCGTTGCGTTTTACCGTCACCAAAATCTGCGACCGGTCGCATAAGCGATCTAAAATAAGCGCCCGATTATCTGTTGATTGCGTTAGGATTTGCGTTGATTTTGTCATGATATCCCCCCCCGAAAGGGATTCAGAGCTAAGCAGATTCATATTTTTCGACAAGCGAAAACCTTAACAAAATGTTAACGCGCTCCCCGGATTGAAAGCAGGCGCCGCCATATCTATGGGCAGGATTATTTTGCGGCTTTTATGCGTCCATACACATTTATGGCGACGCCAAGCAAAAACAGCGACGCCATGCCCGCAAACCAATGCATATCCGCATTAAATCCGCAGCTGGCCTCGCCCGGTACGCCGTCCACCTCTGCCATATAGCGATCGCCGCACAGGGGTTTCGCAATCGCGTCAGCCATCGCGCCGCCCGAAAGGCGGTTCGCGGCCATACCCGCAATACCGGCGAACATTACGCCGGTTCCGGTCATCATCATTTTTACGCTCATAAGATGTCTCCTCAGCCTGATATTAAGGCAAAAAAAAGCGGGCCGTGAAGACCCGCTTTTCAAATATTTGTAACAAACTCTAGAAGTTCTTACGCAGGTTCACGCCGTAAGTGCGCGGCTCGCTCGGATATCCGTTGACGATACCGGCCTGAGCAGGAACAGCGAAGTATGTCGTGATATACTCGTCTTCCGTCACGTTACGGGCCCAGATTTGCAGTTCGAGATCGTTACCGAAGTCGAGACCGGCACTGAGATCCAGAGAGTTAATCTCACGCTCAGGCTGCGGACCTGCAATTGTCGGGATAGGCTCACTGACCTGCACATTGGATTCATACTGATATGAACCGCGCAGATAGTATTCCCAGCCATTCGCCAATTCGTTTGTATAGGTGGCAGAACCGATCAGGCTGAGCGGTGACACGCCGGCAACATCTTCACCGGTCAGATCAAGTTGATTGGCGCCTACAGCCGGCAAATCAGGATTGATTGCGATACCGGTTTCGACGAAGTCCTCATACTTTGCATCCATATAGATACCGGCCAAAGTCAGATCCAAAGAATCTGTCGGGCTCCATGTGCCGTCAAATTCCAGACCTTTTGTGTTTTGCTCACCGGAGTTAGCCAAGCCGAACCCTGTTCCCAGGAACACGTTTGATTGGAAATCCGTAATGGTTTGATCAAAGAGGGCAATGTTCAAAGCACCGCGCTCAAAGCGCATCTTGGCACCCAGCTCTACAACCATGGCTTCTTCAGGATTGGCAAAACGCGTGCCAGAATTACGACCGTTCTGGAAGTTGTTCAGGTCCGTTGCGTTTGGCGCAAAGATATAGTTGTTCGGCAGCAAGCCGGCACCTGACAGCGCGGGGAAGTCAGAGAAGAACGGACGCGAATCGCGTGACAGGTTCCACGATGATGACTTAAAGCCCGTTGCATAACTTGCATAGACGTTCAGGTTATCATTGACTTCATAGGCACCGCGAACGGTGTAAGTGAACTTGCTGTCGTCAGATTCGCCGTTTTCAACACTGTTCGGGAAGGACAGGAATTGCGGCTGGAACTGTGTTCCTGCCAATCCTGTGACAACGCTCCCCTGAACATTAGCAACAAACGGGGCCAGCGCCGGGTTACCTAAGCCGCCCGGCAAGAAACTGATGGTCGTTGCATTCAGCGGCGCGCCTGTCAGCGGAGCCGGAAGATTAGGCGCAACAAGAGCGGCCCAGCCCTGAAAAATCGGGTTCGACGGGTCGCCATAGGCTCCCATAATCGCCTGGTTGGTAAAGACGCCGACAGCCGGATTAGTGTTCAGATCAATGTTAGAGTACTGATCATTGTTAATCGTAAAGCCCGTAACCTCTTTCTCATCCTGAGTGTAGTTACCGCCGAGCGTTACCGTAAAGCGGTCCGTTACATCGTAATCGACAGTACCGAATACAGACAAAGCCAAGTTATCCTGCGTGAAAAACTCGTTAATATCCGTGCCGGAAGCGAAAGATGATCCGGCAGCATTACCGGCGGATGTTTCAATCCCTGTCAAAAGAGGGCTTGCGCCGCCCAGAGCGGCAAACAGAGCCGGAAGATTTCCGGGCTGCAAAGCATCCGTCAGGCCGGCTTCGATAAAGCGCCGAAGGCCGCTGCCGTATGTAATACCGGAATTAGCTTGAACATCTTCGCTGAAGATGTAGCCGCCGACCATCCACTGGAGCGGCCCGTCAGTTGTTGATGTCAGGCGCAGTTCTTGCGTCAGCGTATCGATCTCTTGGTCACTGTCGACACCGCGAAGCAATTCGACCGTACCGAAGTCGGCATCACTGTCAAATGTCGCTTCATTGCCTCTGAATGCTGTAATCGAGGTCAGGTTAGCCCACCCCATATCGTGGTTGATTTCGAGTGAAATGCCGTAATCATCGACGGTGTTTTCAGATTCTTTGTTTTGGAAGTTAATGTAAGAGAACGTGTCTCCGTTTGTAACTTGTCCGCCCAAACCGGCAACGACAGCGCCCGCGCCAAGATTTTGGAAGTTGGCGGTACCGCAACAATTTTCGTCAATCGTTGAGTAGTCCATAATAATACGGGCTGTTGTCGCATCTGAGGCTTCATACAGGAATTGGCCGCGAAGGTTTGCACGGTCACGGCTGTTATTTTCTTCCACACCGGAGACGGCCTGATCAAAATAACCGTCACGCTTGTTAATGCCGCCGCCAATAGAGAAAGCGGCTTTGTCATCAATGGCGTTCGTGTAATAGCCTTTGGCTGTATAGCCGTTAAAGTTGGAGATACCGCCTTCAATATAACCTTGCTGCTCAAATTTTGGCTTGGCTGTGACCACGCTGATAACGCCGGCAGAGGCGTTTTTACCAAACAGTGTTGATTGCGGGCCGCGCAGGACTTCAACGCGATCAAGAATTGGCAGATCACTGATCTGCGCGGCAGAACGGGAGCGGTACACACCGTCAACAAAAACGCCGACTGACGGCTCAATACCGGCATTGTTCGCGCCGTTACCGAAACCGCGGATGACGAAATTTGTATTTTGTGAGTTTTGCAGCTGGTTTACGCGCAAAGCCGGAACAACAGACTGCAAGTCTTTAATATCCTGAATGCGGGATTTTTCGATAACGTCTGCGGGCGTAACAGTGACGGCAACAGGAGTTTCCTGCAAAGTTTGCTGACGCTTTGTTGCAGTCGTGATGACTTCGTCAACCTGCGCAAAGGCAGGCGTTGAAATGGCCAACGCCAGAACGGCGGAAGTCGCGAGAAGTGTTGTTTTATTGAGCATTAATAATCCCCGGTGGTTCGAGTGTGATGGCGTTTTGCCTTATATTTGCGATGTAACCGTGAATCCCGGCTTTCGCTATAAAGGCTATATGCAACGAATTGCACAAGGGCGCAATGCGATTTCGTATGGCGGCGGCTCAAAAATGAACGATTGTGATATTATTAGCACACACAAAAATATTGGGCCGAAACACTGAAACGCCTTTGTCAGTGCCGCGCGTTAAGCCGTTAATCCGTCTTCCGTTTAAATTTAACGACTGTAATCGAACTATCTTTACGGCTTTATTTTTTTGCCCCCGGTGTGATAGCGTCGGATGAAAGGGGACACTATGTTTAAAAAGACCGTACTGACGGCCGCGCTCATCATCGGATCATTTTCAGGATTGGCCGGATGCGCCACGGCTCCTGACCCGGCTGAGGTCTGCACAGCAGAATGGATTAAGCCGCGCGCAGCCCGCGCCATCAAAGAGCTTCGCCGCGACACCTCCCGCACCATCAAGTCCTTATCGCGCAATGCCGAGAAGCTACAAAACGGTGGCAGCTTATCGGCCTGGCGCGCGGCCAGCATGATCAGCAGCGTTCAAAAACTTGCGACGAAAATTCAGCGCGGAAGCGGCGTCAAAGATTTAAAAATGCTCGCCGCGACTTGCGATGACCCGGCCATTTTGCGCGACGGCGTCGTCGGTTATCTGGAAGACGTCAAAGCGCCCAAGGCGCTCATGGATATGATCCGCGGGTTTGATTTTGAAAAAATGACCAAAGAGGCTGCGCCTCTTGAAGGTGTAACAAAGTCCTAAGCGCAGTTTAGGGGTTCACTTCCGGCGGGCTTTTTTGTAAACGCCCGCCATGACTTACTGCGTTGCCGCTCTGTATAAATTTGCGCCCTTACGGGACTTCGCCGCCTTGCGCGCGCCCTTGCAAGACATGTGCGATTTGCTGGAGATTAAAGGCACAATCCTGCTCGCGTCCGAGGGCATAAACGGCACGATTGCCGGGACTGATAAAGCCATCGCAGACATCTTGAAATTTCTGCGCGCCGACCCCCGCCTATCGGATCTGGAACATAAGGAATCGCGCGCCGCTGATATGCCGTTTTACCGTATGAAAGTGCGCCTGAAAAAAGAGATTGTCACCATGGGCGTGGACGGCGTTGACCCGAATGAGACCGTCGGCACCTATGTCGATCCGGCCGAGTGGAACGCACTGATTTCTGACCCTGATGTGGTTCTTATAGATACGCGCAATGATTACGAAGTTGAGATCGGAACCTTCGAAGGTGCGCTGAACCCGGACACGCAAACATTTCGCGAATTTCCGGATTGGGTTGAGGCCAATAAGGACAAGCTCAGCAAGCCAAAAGTCGCCATGTTTTGTACCGGCGGCATACGGTGCGAAAAAGCAAGCTCTTACATGAAATCAATCGGTTATGATGATGTCTACCACCTAAAAGGCGGCATTTTGAAATATCTGGAAACCGTGCAGGAAACGTCGAGTAAGTGGAACGGTGATTGCTTTGTTTTTGATCAGCGCGTGGCCGTTAAACACGGCCTGGTAGAGTCAGAATACGACCAATGCTTTGCCTGCCGCTATCCGATTACCGAAGAGGATAAACAGCATCCGCTATACGTTAAAGGCGTGTCCTGTCACCGCTGCCATAACAAAATGAGCGAAGACCAACGCGCCCGTTTTGCAGAGCGTCAAAAGCAAATGGCGCTGGCCAAATCACGGGGCGAAGATCATTTGGGACGCAAGCTGAATGACGGGTAATATCCTTTATTCTTTTCGCCGCTGCCCCTATGCCATGCGCGCGCGTTTGGCGCTGAAAATTTCAGACATTTCTTATCAGCATCGCGAGATAATTTTACGTGACAAGCCGGCGTCCATGCTCGCCTTTTCGCCTAAAGGCACCGTGCCGGTCTTTATCACGCAATCGGGGCGCGTGATTGATGAGAGTTTGGATTTAATGCAGTGGGCGCTGGCCCAAAATGATCCCAATAATTGGCTTGGCAAAAATCAGGCAGAGACCCTCAAACTCATCGCCGGCAATGACGGGCCGTTTAAGCATCATTTGGACCGTTATAAATATCCGAGCCGATACGGAGACGTCGATCGCGGCGCAACAGATCCTGAGCACAGAGACAAAGCCTGCATGATAATCGCCGATTACGAGTCCCGCCTGCGCGCGCATGACAACTTGATCGGGGACGCGGCGTCTTTGGCAGACTTCGCAATCTTCCCGTTTGTGCGCCAGTTTGCCAATACCGACCGGGATTGGTGGGATAGAGCGTCCTTCCCCAAAACGCAGGCCTGGCTGGAGCGGCATTTAAGCAGCGCCCTGTTTCAATCCGTCATGATCAAACATCCCCTTTGGACTGAATAGCCCGTTTGGACTGAATAGCCCGCCTTCACTTATGCCCTTTGCCAAGCCCCGCGCGCCGGTCTATGCATTAAGGTGCATATGAGCCGCACAAGCGGCCGATAACGAGGGAATGATAATGGCACTTCACGATAATACTCCGCTCAAAGACGTTCTGACGGCTCAGAGACGCGCCTTCGACGCCGCGCCGAACCCCGATTACGCGACCCGCAAAGCCAATCTGCAAAAGCTGGAAAAAGCCATCTTCGAGAGCGAGCAAGCCTTTAAAGACGCAATTTCTGACGATTTCGGCCACCGATCACAGGTCGAGAGCACGCTTGCGGAAATGATTGTCATTAAGGCCGGCATCAAACATCAGATAAAGCATTTGAAAAAATGGATGCGCGTGCGCAAAGCACCGACCGCCCTGACCTATAAGCCCTCTCATAACCGCATCGTCCCGCAGCCTTTAGGCGTTATCGGCATAATCAGTCCGTGGAACTACCCGCTGCAGCTGGCGGTCATGCCGCTGGTCGGCGCGCTGGGGGCCGGTAATCGCGCCATGATTAAGCCAAGCGAGTTTACGCCGCGCCTGTCTGAACTTCTGAAAACCGTACTGGCTTCGGTCTTTACTGATGATGAAGTTTATGTTGCCACCGGCGGCGTGGAGGTGGCGCAGGAATTTTCGTCCCTGCCCTTTGACCACCTTGTCTTTACCGGCAGCACCAAGGTCGGCACGATTGTCGCGCAGGCCGCGGCGAAAAACCTTGTGCCCTGCACGCTCGAACTTGGCGGAAAATCACCGACCATCATTGACGATTCCGCCGATATGAAATTGACAACGCAGCGCATTTTAAACGGCAAGGCCCTTAACGCCGGACAGACCTGCGTTGCGCCGGATTACGTCTTAATGCCCAAAAGCAAAATTGAAGACTTTGCTGATAATTTCATTAAACGCGCCGAAGAGTTTTACCCGACTTTTGCCGGCAATCCCGACTACACATCCATCGTAGCCGACAGCCATTATTCGCGCCTACAAGACCTGCTGGAAGATGCGGAAAATAAAGGCGCGCGCATCCGCGTGGCCGGCACAGACGACAAACAACAGCTTGCCAAAGAGCGGCGCGTTCCGGTCACGGTTGTAACCGACACCACGCCGGATATGAAAATTATGCAGGAAGAAATTTTCGGTCCGCTTCTGCCGATTGTCGCGTCCGAAACTTTGGACGACAGCTTGGATTACGTTCAAAATCACGACCGTCCTTTGGCGCTGTATTGGTTCGGAAATGACAAAGTAAAACAGGACAAAGTTTTGCATCAATCCATCTCGGGCGGCGTCACAATTAATGACTGCGCTTGGCATGTTATTCAGGAAGATATTCCGTTCGGCGGCGTCGGCCCGTCAGGCATGGGAGCCTATCACGGCGAGGCCGGATTTAAATCATTCTCCCATTTTAAAGGCGTGTTTTTCCAAAGCCGGTTCAGCTCGGGCCACATGCTTTATCCGCCCTATACGGACAAGACAAAAAAGCTTTTAAACATGATCAGGAAAATTGCATAAGTGACTGATACATATGATTATGTAATCGTCGGCGCAGGTTCAGCCGGGGCGACATTAGCCGCGCGGCTGTCTGAAAATCCTGATGTCAGTGTTTGCCTGTTAGAAGCCGGAAAAACGCACAAACATTTCTCCGTGACTGTGCCGGCCGCCGCCCTGCTGACCATGGTCACCAAAAGCCGGAACTGGGCTTTTGAAACGATCCCGCAGGAAGGTCTGAACGGGCGCAAAGGCTATCAGCCGCGCGGCAAAATGCTCGGCGGTTCCTCCGGCATAAATGCGCAAATTTACATCCGCGGGCACAGGGCCGATTATGACGGCTGGGAGGCCTTGGGAAACAAGGGATGGAGCTATGACGATGTCCTTCCCTATTTTAAAAAATCAGAAAACCGCGAGGCCGGAAGCGATGAGTTTCACGGCAGCGGCGGCCCGCTGAATGTCGCGCCGGTCAACAGTCCCGGCCGCGTCAATGACGTCTTTTTGGAGGCTTGCAGCCGGCTGCAAATTCCAAAAAATAATGACTTTAACGGCGCGTCCCAAGAGGGCGTGGGGATGTATGACGTCACGCAAAAAGACGGCGAGCGCTGCTCAACCGCCCGCGCGTTTTTAGACCCGAATGAAGGGCGCGAAAACCTGACCGTCATCACCGGCGCATTGACAGAAAAAGTCAACATCGACGCAGGCCGCGCGACGGGCGTGATTTGCCGGGTGGCCAAGCAAAGCCGCACATTTACGGCGCGGCAGGAAGTCATCCTTTGCGCCGGCGCGTTCGGGTCACCGCACATCCTGCTTCTGTCCGGGATTGGCGCAACTGAAAAGCTCGCGCCGCACGGCATAACGCAAGTCCATAACCTGCTCGGCGTAGGCGAAAATCTGCAAGATCACATCGACCACGTGCTGAGTTTTAACGCCAAAATGCGGGACAATATCGGCTTTTCCTTTGGCGGGACATTTCGGATGATTGGCGAGATTTTTAACTACGCTAAAAACCGCAAAGGCATGCTGACGACCAACTACGCCGAGTCCGGCGGGTTTCTCTATGTAGACCGTTCGGAGCCATCGCCGGATATACAGCTGCATATGGTGCGCGCCGTGGTCGATGATCACGGGCGAAAGCTGCATTGGGGGCACGGCTATAGCTGTCATGTTTGCGTGCTGCGCCCCAAATCACGCGGGCGCGTGTTTTTAAGCAGCCATGACCCGACTGACGCGCCGGCGATTGATCCCGCCTTTTTTAAAGACGCGCGCGATTTTGACACCCTGTTTGCCGGCGTCAAACTCACTCAGGAAATCATGCGGGCCGAGCCGTTTAACGCCGTGCGCGGAAAAGCCTATTATGATTCTGACAGCGATGATGATGCCGTCATTAAGGAGGACATCCGTAACCGAGCCGACACGGTCTATCACCCGGTCGGAACCTGCAAGATGGGCCAAGATGATATGGCGGTGGTCGATGACCGTTTGCGCGTTCACGGCCTTACGGGGCTGCGCGTGGTTGACGCCTCAATCATGCCAAACATAATCAGCGGCAATACCAATGCCCCGACCATTATGATTGCGGAAAAAGCTGCCGACATGATCAAAGAAGACGCCGCCG
The DNA here is from genome assembly GCA_938010385.1 of uncultured Robiginitomaculum sp. GTDB lineage: Bacteria > Pseudomonadota > Alphaproteobacteria > Caulobacterales > Maricaulaceae > Robiginitomaculum. The sequence continues at coordinate 3,157 of CALLVD010000103.1, read as the reverse complement.
CACGAATCTCCGTCGCCGCGCAATAACTAAAAGTGGCGATAGCCCGGACGGTCAAAGTTCCACACGTCGCTGCGGCTGCGGGCGGTCACGCCCTGCCCTTCGGTTATTTCGCCAATCCGCGTCACCTCAATCCCCAAGGTTTTCGCTGCCGCGATAACGCCTTGCGGATAGGCCGTCGAGAACAGGATTTCGTAATCATCCCCGCCGGTCAAGAGCCGTGACAGTGCGGCCTTTCGGTCTTTTTGCGCCGCCAGCCAGAGCCGCGTCGCCGTGCTGAGCGGGACATCGTCGACATTGACGGTCACGCCCACACCCGACGCCTTGGAAAGATGCCCGGCGTCCGAAATCAGCCCGTCCGAAATATCGAGCGCCGCGCTCGCGTAATCGCGCAGCATGCGGCGCGCCGATAATTGCGGCTGCGGCCGGTAATAGGCATTTTCCCAATGCCAAATCGCTTCTCCGCTCGCAGCGTCAATCTTGCGCTCCAGCGCGATATCCAGGCCCAGAACGGCATCGCCGATTGTTCCGGTCACAAACAGCGCGTCTCCGGGGGATGCGCCTTTGCGGCCCACCATTTTACCGGACGGAACGCTGCCGATTAACGTCGCGCTGACGGTTAGCGGCCCGGGCGTTTTAGTCGTATCGCCGCCCCAGAGGGAAAAGCCAAATTCGTCCTGCATGGCTTTCAGGCCCAGAGCAAAGCCCTTGCCCCATTTCCCGTCAAATCCGTCCGGCAAAGACAGGGACAATAAATAGCCTTGCGGCGTCGCGCCTTTGGCGGCCAAGTCGGACAGGTTCACGCGCAGCAGCTTTTCGGCCGTATCCGCGCCCCAATGGCCTTTGGGAAAATGCACGCCCTCGATCATTGTATCTTGGGTTAAAACGAGGTCACGACCGGGCGCGGCGGTGTAAAGCGCGGCATCATCCAAGAGGCCAAGACCTTGGGGCCCGGCGAGCGGGGCGAGGCAGTCGGCGATGAAATCAAACTCGCCCATCGCCGATCCTATGCCGGCTTAAATTCGTGGGCGCGCAGCTTACGGGCCAGCTTATCCAGCGAGCCGTTGACAAAGCCTGGCTCTCCGCCATCGTAAAAATCCATGGCGATGGTCACATATTGGTCAATGACGACCCGCGCCGGAATATCCGGACGCTGCATAAGTTCTGACGTCGCCGCGCGCAGCAAAGCCCGCAGCGTTACATCAAGGCGCGATAATTTCCATTTTTCAGACAGGCGGGACTTAATCTCGGCATCAATGGCGTCTTGGTTATCGACCACGCCGCGCACCAAATCTTCAAACAATTCTTCGTCGGCGGCAACAAAGCCGTCTTCGCCGTCATAGCCGAATTCATGATTGCGAAACTGCATAATCACAGCTTTCGCGCCCTGCCCGGACAGTTCCATCTGATAAAGCGCCTGCACGGCCGCCAAACGGGCGGCGCCGCGCAGTTCAGGCATATCGGGCTGACGGGCATCCATTATTTCGCCGCCGCGTTGAGTTCGCTGCGAATTTTTATCATTTTCAGGCAGGCATTCGCTGCAAAGCCGCCTTTGTCTTTCTTGGCCTTTGACGCGCGCGCAATGGCCTGCGCCTCATCCTCAACGGTGATAATGCCGTTACCGATAGCGAGCTGTTGATTGACCGCCAAATCCATGATTGCCCGCGCGCTTTCACCGCACACATAATCGTAATGGGTTGTTTCCCCGCGTATGACAGCGCCCAGTGCCACATAGCCGTCAAACCCGCTGCCGGCCGCTTCGGCCATAGCGATGACATGTGGAATTTCCAGAGCGCCCGGAACCGTCACTTTGACGATTTCCGCTTTGGCCGCCTGCAAAACATCCAGCGCGCCGTCGAGCAGCATGTCTGACAAATGCTCATAAAACCGGGCTTCGATAACTAAAATTTTTGCCATGAACAGCGTCTCTATTTTGAAGGCTTGGTTTGAAGGGGCGTGATGCCGGAAATTTCCAAATCATAGGCCTCAAGCCCGATAATCTTCGGCATACGGTCCGTTATTAACGTCATTTTATGAACGCCCTGATCCATCAGGATTTGCGCGCCCACGCCATATTCCCGAATAGCCTGATCCTTGGGATCAATCTTTTCGGGCTTGTGTTTCGGCGCGCCGAGCCGTTCCAGCAGCGTATCAATACTGCCCTCACGGATCAGCACAAGTACGGCGTGACCGTCATAGGCGGCAAGCTGCTTCATCGCGTCCCAAATCAGGCCGGCGCGTTTGCTTTTCTCATACAGTACATCACCGGCGAAATCGATTTTGTGGACGCGCACCAAGGATGGCTTGCCGGCCGCAGGCTTGCCTTTGGACAGGGCGACATGCTCGCTGTCATCCAAGAAGTTACGATAGACATGGAGGTCAAATTTGTCGCCGCGCTGGCTGGTAAACTCTGTCGAGGCCACTTTGCGAACGAAATGGTCACGTTTAAGGCGGTGCTCGACCAAGCTTTCAATCGTGCCGATATTCAGGCCGTGATATTTGGCAAATTCAATAAGGTCCGGCAGGCGGGCCATGGTCCCGTCATCATTCATAATCTCGCAAATCACCGCCGCCGGGTTCAGACCGGCAAGGCGCGAAATGTCAACGGAGGCTTCCGTATGGCCCGTGCGCACCAAGACGCCGCCTTCTTTAGCGATAATCGGAAACATATGGCCGGGGGAGACAATATCGCGCTCGGTCATATCCGGGTTAATCGCAACAGACACTGTCCGGGCCCGGTCGCCGGCGGAAATGCCGGTCGTTATGCCTTCGCGCGCCTCAATCGACTGCGTAAACGCCGTTTCAAATCGCGCGCGATTATCAACGGTCATGTTTTTCAGGCCCAATTCCTCGGCGCGACCTTGGTCCAAGGTCAGGCAAATCAGACCGCGTCCGAACTTGGCCATGAAATTGATGGCTGCGGCGTCAGCAAATTCAGCCGGAATGATCAGATCGCCTTCGTTTTCGCGGTCTTCGGCGTCGACAAGGATATACATGCGGCCATTACGGGCATCATCGATGATCTGCTCGGGCGTAGCGAGGGCAAAGCTGTCTTCGGAAATGGCGGCACTCTGCGTATCGGTCATGCGCGATCTTTCATATGCATTACGTAGCGGGCGACATAGCGCGCTATGGTATCGATTTCCAGATTTATCTCATC
>CALLVD010000102.1 GCA_938010385.1 uncultured Robiginitomaculum sp. | reverse complement strand
AGCGCCCGCTCGCTTATGCCCATGTGATCGCGCAGAACAGATTTGAAGACGCTTTCAATGTGGGTCGTCGGCATTAAATCCCGATCTTCAAACAGCGCGCTTGAGGACAGGCCGGGCCACGTCCCCATAATCTTGCCGCCGTTGACCGCTCCGCCTGCTATCATAGCCAGGCCGCCTGTGCCGTGGTCTGTGCCGGCGCTGCCGTTCTCGCGGGCCGTTCGCCCAAATTCAGATACAACAACGACAGCCGTGTCTTTCCATGCGTCGCCAAGCTCCGATTTGATGGTCATGATGCCGGCCGACAGCTCTTCAAACAGGCCTGCCAAGCGGCGCTGCTGCGCGTAATGGGTGTCCCATCCGCCGGCCTCAATAACTGCAATGCGCGGCCCGTCGGCGGCTTTGAGCAGCGTTGCTGCGGCTAAAGTCGTATCGCTGAGCTTGCCGGGACGCAGGCGCATATCATCCATATCGCTCATCATCATACCGCCGGACATATCGCCGGCCATATCACCTGACATCGCGGCGCCGGTCGGCTGCATATCTTCCATGGCCTGAGAAATGGCCTTATGAAATGCCGGGTCACTGTCATACATGGCGCCGACGCGGCTCATGAAATCTTCTGTCACATCGGGCAGGCGGCTTTCTGAATAGGTGCGCACATCCGCTTTACCAAACAGGATCAGCGGCACACTCGGTCCCAAAGCCAGCCCCATGCGCGCATCACCGTAATTCAGGCTGAGCAAGGCGCGGTTCAGCCAGCCGGTCTTGAGCGCGTAAGGCGCGCTGCCGAGGGTTTCGAGCATGTTCTGCGCTTCAAAATGAGACCGCGCCCGGTACTGCGTCGCCGCGGCCGGAATGAAGGAAATCTCGCCGGCGTCATAAAGCGATTTGAGTGGCTTAAGCCCGGGATGCAGGCCAAAACTGCCGTCCAAATCGATGACGGGGTTGTTGCCGCCCGGGGCGCTCATTGCCAGATTAGGACGGATTTTCGCGTAATCTTTATCACCGTAAGGCACAAGCGCGTGCAGGCCGTCCATCGCGCCGCGAAGCACCATGACGATAAGCCGTTTGTCCGTGGCCGCTTTGGCATAGGCGACAGGAAACCGGGTGAAAGCGGACGCACTGAACAGAGCGGCTGCGGAGCGGGTAAAATGTCTGCGGTTCATCATCGTCATCTCCGTTGAAATGCCGCGCTGGCAAATATCATAGCGATTGCATCTTCGCGTGATGGCGCACCTTTTATCATTTTAATTGTGTCGCGGTCAGCGGCCGGCGCGATTGTTGTGTTGAATAAATCATCGGGATTAACTGTCGGATCCATCTTAGACGCATAATCGCGCACCCATTCAATGCGGTGAACCAAACTTTCCGGCGACAGCCAACGGTCAGTTTCGTCCGGCCAGCCCGCAGGGGAGGGAGCGTTAAAAGGATCTTGTCCCATAGAATTCAAGGCGCGCATGACATTGGCTTTTCGAACTTTACGTCGGGGAGGCACAGGCGAAGGGTCCGCACGTAAGACAGCAAAGACCAAATCTTCAGGCGTTTTCAATTTAGGCAATGGGTTTGCCCAAACGCTGTCAAAATCGACAAGGGCTTTGGTGACTTTGGCCAAATTTCCGCCCGTCTCCAGATACACCTGAGCCAGAACATCAATATCAGATTGATTAGGTGTGTCGGAGAAGAAATGCTTCGCCAATTTCCCGGCGATAAATTTGGCCGTTGACGGGTGAACGGCCAAATCGCGCAGAACCGCGATCAATTCCTTTGCACCCGCTGATTTGTATTTTTTACCTAAAATGATTTTTTTTCCGGGCTCGTGAGCATTACCGGAAAAGTGAGTTCCGCCCTGCGCGTTGCTGATTCTCTTGACACCCCAGCCGGTCAAAACTTTAGCGAACTCGATAATATCTTTTTGGCTATAGCCGCCGCCCGCGCCCAGCGTATGGAGCTCCAGCACCTCGCGGGCGAGGTTTTCATTCAAATCTTTATCCCGTCTCCGCCCGCGTTTTGAATTCGGTCCGACGGACGACACATTATCCAAATAAAGCAGCATGCAGGGATGGGTTACCGCCGCGAAGAGCAAATCCTCAAATTTGGAAAAAATATAGGGGCGGATAGCCTCGGTTTCATACGCCGGGATTGCCTGACCGATTTGGCCGCGCGTTCTTGATACAGTGAAATGATTGGACCAAAATTGCGTAAACCGTTCAACGACCGGCGCAGATGTGGTCACCTTGTGCAGCGCCCGGGCTTCGAGGGCCGCAATCATCGAGTCTATGCGCATTTTTGTGGCGGCCCGGCGCCTCGGGTCGCCGGCCTTTGTGTCCTTGCGCATTTCATAATATTGACCGAGCAGTTGAGCCGCCCCCGGCATATCTGTCAGCGATTTCGGCTTCAGATATTTCGGGCTGATTTGCGCCTTTACCCATTCGCGCGGCGCGTCCTTGGCCAAGGCAATATCGCGTTCACTCATGCCTAATCCGAAACGATTTAAGGCTATAAATATGTCTTTGTCGCGCATAATTTGTCTCGCGTTTTCCCTGCCTTTTATCAGGCATTTTTATCACTTTATGTCAGACTAACGGCTCTGCGTCATTATTCTGTCGCAGCGGCGAAGATTTTTTCAATTAAATCCCCGCGCCCGGGTTCCGCCGCATAGTTACGCCATGACCCAAGTCGATACTCAGGCCCTGCTTAGGGCTGTCGCATTTTTAACAGAGCAGCTCGAAGAGGCTGTGCTTGCGGGCGAAGGCGCGAAGGCGGAGAGCCTTGAAAAAATTGCCAAATCCATAAGCGCGCATATCAAAACCCTGCGCGAGGTGGATGCTTATAACGACGCCGTCCAAACTCGCGACGACAATCAAAGATATCTTTCTTATGAAGACTACCCGCCCTTGCGGCCCGGTGATCGGGCCGAAATCCTCCGCGAGCTTGACGCTCTCTTCACTCGCATCACCACAGATGAGGGCGCAGATTGCGGCTCTGAAGGATTATGAACTTGTCACTCTGCTGAATGCCTGGCCGCTGCACAGTCACGCGCACCAAACGCCGCCGGCGCCGCCTTGGGATATTTGGCTTTTGATGGGCGGGCGGGGCTGCGGGAAAACCCGCGCCGGCGCGCAGTGGATTGCCGGTCGCGTGGCAAGCGGTGAGGCAAGGCGCATCGCCTTGGTGGCGCCGACTTATAATGATGCCCGCGAAGTTATGCTTGAGGGAGAGAGCGGGCTTTTGAATATAGGGCAGCCGTCCGAACGGCCTGACTATATTGCCTCTCGCCGCCGGCTGGAATGGAAGTGCGGGGCAGTCGGGCAAATCTTTTCGGCCGAGGATCCCGACGGGCTGCGCGGGCCGCAATTTGATTGTGCGTGGGCGGACGAGTTTTGTGCGTGGAGCTATCCCGAAGACACGCTGTCCAATCTGCGCCTATGCCTGCGCCTTGGAGAGCATCCGCAAATCATGATGACGACAACGCCAAAGCCCATTGATGCTTTGCGCGCGCTTGTTAAAGCGCCCGGCGTTATCGTCACCAAAGCGTGCACGCAAGACAACCGCGCCCATCTTGCGCCGGGATTCATTCGCGCCATGCAAGCCGCCTATGGCGACAGCCGTATCGGGCGGCAGGAACTTGCGGGCGAGCTGCTGCTTGATACGCCGGGCGCACTCTGGTCGCGGGCGCAGCTGGACGCCGTGCAAATTGAAAGCCTGCCGCCGCTCTCGCGCATTATCGTCGCTGTCGACCCGCCGGTCACAAGCGGTGCCAATGCCGATGCCTGCGGAATTATCGTGGCCGGACTGACGGATGATCAGCAGCGGGCAATTATCCTGCACGATGCCACCGTACAAGGTGAGACGCCGCGCGGCTGGGCAAGGGCCGTTATGAGCGCCTGCGACGGGTGGGATGCCGATTATATTTTGGCAGAGGTCAATCAGGGCGGCGAAATGGTGCAGACCATTTTGGCGTCCGAAAACTCAGGCGTCCCCGTGCGCAATGTGCGCGCCCATATCAGCAAGGCCCGGCGCGCACAGCCGGTAGCGGTTTTATACGAGCAGGGCGGGGTCAAACATGCTGCCCGCTTTCCCTTGCTCGAAGATGAGCTGTGCCGGATGGGGGCGGAGCAGGCGGGCAGAAGCCCTGACCGCGCTGACGCTTTGGTCTGGGCCGTGACGGAATTGCTGCTGTCAAAACGCGGCGACCCGGCGGTGCGGCAAATATAGCGCGGCTAAGAACACTTATCTGTTTTCAGCCGGCGCGCGCTTTGTTAGGCACGTCTATGTCTTTAATGATTTTCTTTGTCCTAATGGCGGTTATCTGGTTTTTGTTTGCCGGCGCGAACTTTAAACCGCCGCAATCGACCCGCTTGCCGGCCGGCGAGGATCAGTATTTTGAAGTTGCTGAGAGCCTGTTTGTCAACAAAGCGGAGCGGGCCTTTTTCATCATTTTATCGCAAAATCTCAGTCCTGATTTTTTAATCATGAGTAAGACCCGGCTGGAAGATATCATCGGCGTGCGCTGGGACTTGGCCGACCCAAAACTGCGATGGTCCCTGCGCGGCCGGGTGAAATCCCGCCATGTTGATTTTCTGATTTGTAAAAGAGACGGCACACCCCTTATGGGCATAGAGCTTGACGGCACGTCCCATCAGGACGCTGCCGCCGCGTCCGGCGACGATTTGAAAGACCGCATATTCGGCGCTGCCGGCCTGCCGTTTATGCGGGTGTCCACAGGAGATAATTTTGACCGCGCCGCGCAAGATATTGCGGATAGTTTGCGCGGGTAAAAAGTCTCTAAGGCTTCGTAATTTAAGAACTTTTTAACTATAATAATACCATAATCACGTCTGGCCCCCGCCTGATCTGAGAGACTTGAAAGCATGAAAAAACCTTTCGGCTTAAATTTACGCAGAGACCTGCGTGATACGAATGCGCAGCTTGCACAGCTTAACCGCGAACTGGCTGAAAAGATGATAGATTTGTCAGCGAGCACAGGTGACGTGCAGCCTTTGCTTGATGCTGTGCAATCCTTGGCAACAGCCGGCGAGCTTTACACCCAAACAACGACGCCAATCTCGCATGGCGAGATACAAAAAGCCCTCGGTGATACTTTGCTCAAAGTCGGCAAAAAAGAAGGTCGCAAAGACGCCTTGGAACATGCAGCGATTGCCTATCGCGGCGCGATTACCGTGGCGTCTATGCTGGGCGATACCAAGCTTCGTGCGTCGGCTAAGAAGAACTATGCTTTGACGCTGAACCTGCTGGGGCACCGTCCAAAACGTATTTCCGCAATCAGCGCAGCCTAAAAACCCCGCCTATTCAAGGGGTTAATAAAATCTTAGG
>CALLVD010000101.1 GCA_938010385.1 uncultured Robiginitomaculum sp. | reverse complement strand
TCGCTCGCCGCTTTCCATCGCGCCCGCGCAATGGCCCTGCCAGCCTCATCCCGGCTGTCCACCATGGTGATGCAGCGTTTTAGGCCTGTCATTTCGCCGGGCTGTGCGCCGCCGATCAGGAATACCACGTCTTCGCTTGCGGGAGCGGCTTGGGCGGTCAGCAGGATGGGGTGGGCGTCCGCGCCGGGCTTGTCGTCCGTGCCATGGGGCAGGAAGCTGTCGTCTTTATAGGTCCAGAGATAACGGTCCATAGCCGCCATGGCGGCCGCGTCGGAAAATTGCAGCCGCACCCGCCATTTATTGGCCAATGATTTTTCAAGGAGCCGCGGCAGAGCTGCCTCTAATGAGGTTTGCTCTAAATGATAAAACCAATGCTCCACAGCGCGGCTTAGCCTTCAAAGTTATCGGCAACCCAGCGGTTAAGCAGGCGCGCGCCAAAGCCGGACGCCCAGGCCGGATTACGCGGATTGCTGCTGCCGCTCTCCCACGCCGCGCCGGCGATATCCAAATGCGCCCAAGGCGTATCGCCGACAAAGCGCTGCAGGAACTGCGCAGCCGTGATGGAGCCGGCTAAACGCCCGCCGATATTTTTCATATCAGCGTTTTTGCTGTCGAGCATTTTGTCGTAGCCGGGCGTGAGTGGCAGACGCCAGAGCTTCTCGCCGGACTCTTCTGACGCGGTCAAAAGCTGCTGCGCGACCTCGTCATTATTGGAAAACAGGCCGGCATGTTCATGGCCGAGTGCGACCAGAATGGCGCCGGTCAACGTGGCCAGATTGACCATGGCTTTTGGCTTATATTTCGTGCGGGCGTAATGCAGCACGTCACACAAAACCAGACGGCCTTCGGCGTCAGTATTTTGCACTTCGATCGTTTGGCCGGACATAGAGGTCACAATATCGCCCGGACGCTGCGCGCCGGCGTCGGGCATATTTTCAACAAGACCGACAATCCCGATGACATTGGCTTTGGCTTTGCGTGCGGCGAGTGTGTGCATGGCGCCGACAACCGCCGCCGATCCGCCCATATCGCCTTTCATATCCCACATGCCGTTACCGGGCTTGAGCGAGATACCGCCCGCATCAAACGTCACGCCCTTACCGATGATGCAAGCCGGCTTTTCGCCTTTTTTGCCGCCGTTCCACGTCATGATGACCATTTTGGATTCGAAATTACTGCCGAGCCCGACGCCGACAAAGGCGTTCATGCCAAGGCTTGTCAGCTTCTTCTCGCCGATAACTTCGACTTTCAGGCCGAGCTTGCTCATCTCTTTGATGCGCGCAGCGTAGCTTTCAGGGTTAAGCTTATTGGGCGGCTCTGACACCAAATCGCGGGCCAGACAGGTGCCCTCGCCGATGGGGCCGTAGAAATTCGCGTAAGACGCCCGCGCTTTGGACGGATTGTCATAGGCAATTTTCAGCGTCGTAATGCTCGGCTTCTTATCTTTGGTCAGCTTGGTGCGGTAATTATCAAAGCGGTAAGACGCCAAGACGCCGCCCAGCGCCGCCCGCGCCGCGTCATCCGGGGTGAGGTCCATGCCGTCAAGATGCAGGGTCACCATGGTTTCGCCTGCCATCAGAAGCGCTTTGACGGCTTTTGCGCCAAAAGTTTCGGCATCGAAATCGTCCCGCGCACCGGCACCCATAACGTGAAGGCGCTTTGTTGACGCGCCGGCGGGCGCGTAAACGTCAAAGCTTTGCCCGGATTTGCCGGTGAAGTCTGCGGCCTTGGCGGCCTTGGAGATTTGCCCGTCACTGAGCACGTCATAATCGCTGAGTGCCGCCGAGTGTTTGGATTTGGCAAAGGCGACAGCAACGCCGGTTCCGGCAGCTGCGCCGGCAGAAACAAAACTGATTTTCATAGTAAAACCTTCAAATGCTTTTGGCGCGCCGAATTTTAAGCGCGCTTCGTTGATATTGTTATGGGCTGCCCCGCGCAAGCCCGCAAGGCCCGCCCGTGCAAAGACTTAAAAAATCGAAACATTCTTATGTTTGCATCCCGGGCCGCTTATGAGTAAAGCTGCGCATCAGGCAAAAGGGCTGTGTTAAACAGATGAAATTAATCCAAGAATATTTTCGCAATGCGACGCTCGTGCCCCTGCTGATGACGATTGGCGCGCTGTCAGTTTTGGCCTTGTTGACGCAAAGTTTGCAGACCATTGACCTGATTGTAGAAAATCGCCAGTCCGCCGGCACATTCCTGATGATTACTATACTGGCCCTGCCCCAGCTGATTGGAGTCATCCTGCCGATTGCGGTATTCATCGCGAGCCTTTACGCGCTTAACCGCATGAATTTGGACAGCGAAACTGTGGTGGCCAAAGCTGCCGGTTACAGTCCTTGGCAGATTGCCAGCCCTGTTTTGCGCGTGGCGGTCTACGCGATGATTGTGCATCTGATTATCAACCTGTTCGTGCAGCCGTTTTCCCAGCGCGAAATGCGCAAAGCTATTTTGGACGTGCGCACGGATTTGGCCTCGCAACTGGTGCGCCCCGGAGAGTTTAATACCCCCGCGCCGGGCCTGACGGTCTACACCTCTGCTATCGGTCAATCCGGCGAAATGAATGATGTCCTGATTTATGATTCGCGCGACCCGGATAACAAATCCACCTATACGGCCAAGACGGGCTCTATCAACACCGTCAATGACAAGGCCGTTTTAATTATGCGCAACGGCAATGTGCAATACGGATCCGCGGGATATGACGAGGCCGACACCAATGAAATTCGCATTGTCGGCTTTGACGACTATCAGTTTGATTTGTCAGAAGTGATGACGCTGGACCCGACATTGCGTCTGAAAACCGGCGATCAATATTTGCATGAACTTTTGCGCGATGACCGCGATGATTATGCCAAGCGGCAGTTTTACGAAGAGCGGCTGGCCGAGGGGCATATGCGCCTGTCCTCACCGCTCTATAATATCGCTCTTGTGATGATCGCGATTGCATTTTTGGTGCGCGGCGAATTTCAACGCATGGGCTATGGACGGCGCATTGCGATTGCCGCATTTATCGGCTTTTTCATCAGGCTTTTAGGCTTTGCAGTCGAATCGGCAGCAGAGGACGACGCGGCGCTCAATATCTTTCAATATGCCATCCCGATTTTGACTGTTATCGTTTGCATTGTTTACCTAAACGGCCGGCGCCAAGCGAAAACTATGTTTCGGATTAAACACATCAAAGAAGCGATAGGCCCGCAATGAATGCTACGCTCAACATATATGTCGCCAAGCAGTTTTTTATCGGCATCCTAACGGCCTTTGTCGTGATTGCCGGCGTTATTATGCTTATCGACTTTGTGGAGTTGTCCCGCAATTTCAATGAAGTCAAAGGCATCTCCTTTGGCACGCTGCTGGTCATGACAGGCCTGAAAGCGCCCAGCCTGTTTGAAGAGATTATCCCATTTGTTGTGCTGTTCGGCGTGATGAATGCGCTGGTAAAACTGAACCGTCGCAGCGAGCTGATTATTATGCGCGCCGCCGGCCTGTCGGCTTGGCGCTTCCTTTTCCCGGGTTTGATTGTAGCAGGATTGGTCGGCGTTTTTTGGACCACCGCTGTCAATCCGCTGGCTGCCAAAGCCGAAGAGACTTTTAACGCCAAACGCGCCGCCATGACATCGCAATCAGCTGCGCCGGGGGCAGAGGCCGGCAATGCTGCTAAGAATATCTGGTTGGCAGAAGGCGGGCAAACGGGCCAGACGAAAATCTACGCTCCTGCGGCAGATTTGACACAGCGGACATTGACAGAGCCAACATTCTACCTGTTTCGCTATGACGCCAATCGCGTGGCAGAGTTCACTAACCGCTTTGACGCCAAAAAGGCCAAGCTTTCGGACAAAGGCTTTTGGGAATTGACGCAAGTTATCGACACACCGGCCGATGGCAGCAAGCCATTATCTTATGAACGCACGACGGTTGCCACGACCCTCACTGCCGATGATTTACGCAACGCGACAGCCCGTAAAAAAACGCCGGCGTTTTGGGGCCTTCCGTCGGAAATAAAGCGGGTCTCTGACGCCGGATTTTCTGCGACGCCGTTAATTATGCAGTTTCATCGCCTGCTCGCCTTGCCACTGACCCTCATTGCTATGGCCGTGATTGCCGCCGGCGCGTCGATGCAACTGACCCGTTTGGGCGGGACGATGCGCTTGATGATTATCGGCGCGGCTTTAGGATTCGGCGTCTATTTCGCCAATAATATGATTACAGCGTTCGGTGAGACAGGCTCGCTGCCCGCAATATTATCAGCATGGGCGGTGCCGCTTTTTGTGCTGCTCGTCGGACTGGCGCGACTGTCATGGCTGGAAGACGGATAGGCTTAATTATGCCGTCTTTGTATGATCCAAACCTGAACTACATCTTCGTCCATATCCCGAAATGCGGCGGGATGAGCTTGACAGAATATCTGGAAGCCCGCTCGGAAAAAGCGGCAGGATCCCTGCCACAGAAAGGCCTTGACGTCCCCGGCCTTAAACCCGCCTTTGACGCGAATAATAAAGCCGCCCCAAAAGACAGAAACTGGCAAATCATGCATGCCCGCGCCCGCGATTTTCGCACGGGGCTGGGCGCAAGAATCTACGATAAAGCGTTCGTTTTCTCCGTTGTTCGCAACCCCTGGACCCGTCTCGGCAGCCTGTATCATTTCATCCGTATGAAGCCTAATAATCCGCATCACGCTAAAACCATGACGCAGACAATAGACGAATGGGCGCACGAGCATTGCGAGAGATTTCCAAGCGTGCAAACCGCTTGGCTGACCGATTTACAAGGTAACATGATTGTCGATAATGTCGTGCGGTTTGAAAACCTCGCGGCCGGCATTGCAGACGTCTCTGATACATTGTTTGGAGAATCAGAGCCTTTGCCGCGCAATAATGTGTCGGCAAACGGCAGCACGCCCCTGCGCTTTGAGCCGAAGACGATAGAGGTCATACGCAAGGTTTACGCCCGCGACTTCGAATATCTCAACTATCCCGACTATCCTGAACAATAAGAAGCTCTTATTGCCGCCGGCACATGAAGAAGACTTAAGGTTTGTGCCCCTATAGCCTGTGCTAAAACTGCTGCGATAACAGTCTCGCCGCCATTGCAACGCGCCACGTTTTAGCTATGGTGCGCAAGACTTATTTGAAATCGGAAAACAGCTCATGGGCATTGCAAATTTTAAATCCTTTAAAGCAGCGTTGATGGTCTGCGCAGCATTTATAGCGCCGGCGGGCATAGCGAACGCGCAAACGCCGCACGGCATTGCAGCAACCGTCAATGAAGATATCATTACGACCTATGATTTGCGTCAGCGGGTTCTGTTTAACCTTATGGCCTCCGGCGTTACGCCGGACGAATCTACACTGCAACGCATGCAAATCCAAGCCCTGCGCTCCCTCGTGGATGAGCAAATTCAAATGCAGGAAGCTAAAAAGTTTGACCTGACCGTCGGTGACGCCGAAGTGGAGCGCTCCGTCACACGTTTGGCCCAAGGCAACAATGTCTCCGTCGCTGAACTGACGCAGCAAATGGCCTCTGTCGGCGTCAATCTGAATACGCTGCGCGATCAGGTTCGCGCCGAAGTCGCGTGGCAGCGCATTATTAACGGGCGCTATGGATCGCGCATTCGCATCAGCGACACACAAATTGATGAGACGATTAACCGGCTGTCTGCCAATGTGAACAAGCCGAGCTATTTAGTGTCTGAAATCTTTATTGAGGCCACGCCGGATATTGGCGGCATGGAAGGCGCGACCGAAGGCGCGCGGGCCATGATTGATCAGGTAGAAAAAGGCGCGCCGTTTACGGCTCTGGCCCGTCAATTCTCCTCTTCTGCGACGGCGGCTCAGGGCGGTGACATGGGCTGGGTCCGTGACGGCGAGCTGCGCGCGGAAGTGAACGCTGCCATCGGAAGTATGGAAAAAGGCACTGTTTCTGAGCCAATCATGGTTCCGGGCGGCGTCTATGTTGTGGCCCTGCGCGATACCCGCCAGAGCTCTTCTGAAACCGTTTATAAGCTGGAGCAAATCCGCATCACCGCGGAAACACCCGATGACGTGAACGCTGCCAAAGCATCGCTCGAAGCGCTGAAATTATCGCTGACGAGCTGCGGTGATGTCGAGGATGCTATGGAAGATATTGCAAACGCCGACTCTGCGGATATGGGCGAAGTGAAAGCGTCCGAAGTCGGCGAGGACATTTTGACAATCTTGTCCAATACAGATGTCAATGCGCTGTCAGATCCGATGGAACTGGACGGCGGCGTTATGGCGTTGATGGTCTGTGGCCGTAATGTTCAAGGCGCCGGCATTCCAACCCGTCAAGAAGTTGAAGACCGCTTAATCGATCAGCAACTCGCGCAAAGCTCAAAGCGTTACCTGCGCGATCTACGCCGCGCTGCGACCATCGAAACCCGATAAGCCCGTGACCGCAGCAACCGCGCCGCTCGCCATCACCATGGGCGACCCGGCCGGAATCGGGCCGGAGATTACCGCCAAAGCTTGGCAGGCTTTGCAGCAAAGCGATTCGCCGTTTTTCGTGATTGGCAGTCTAGATGTGATTACGCGCGCCTGCCGCGAGCTTTGCATTCCCGACCCGGAAGCCATAACATCCCCCGACCAAGCGCCGGCAGCATTCGCCCGCGCCCTGCCCGTCTTGCCGATAGGTTGCACCGCCGTCACGCCCGGCAAGCCGGACAGCGGCACGGCCCCCGCAATCATAGAGTCCATAGAAACCGCCGTATCCCTGACGCTCAGCGGTGCAGCGAGCGCGGTTGTTACCAACCCGATAGCCAAAAGCGTTTTATATGACGCCGGCTTTCGCCATCCGGGGCATACGGAATTTCTCGGCGCATTGACCGCCAAAGCACCCGGCCCCGACCCGCGCGGGCCCGTTATGATGCTCTCTGCTGCCGGTTTGCATGTGGCGCTGGCGACAATACATATCGCGATTAAAGACGTGCCGGCCGCTATCAGCCAAGACGGCATCGTAAAGACTGCCCGCATCATGGACCGCGCTTTGCGGGACTATTTCGGCTGCGAGACTCCTCGCATCGCTCTGACCGGCCTTAACCCCCATGCCGGAGAATCAGGCGCAATCGGGCGCGAGGAAAAGGACATCATCAACCCTGCTGCTGCTGCGCTGCGCGCTATGGGCATTGACGCCACGGACGCTCAGCCGGCCGATACGCTGTTTCACGCAGAGGCGCGCGAAGGCTATGATGCGGTGCTGGCCATGTATCATGACCAAGGCCTGATTCCGGTCAAAACGCTCGACTTTCACGGCGGGGTGAACATTACGCTCGGCCTGCCGATAATCCGCACGTCGCCCGACCACGGCACGGCTTTTGACATTGCCGGCCAAGGCATTGCGCGGCCGGACAGCTTAATCGCAGCCATCAAACGCGCCGCATCTATGGCGCAAATGAAAGCCCAAACGTCATGAGCGTGTCTGACCTTCCGCCGCTGCGCGATGTCATTGCCCGCCACGGCCTGTCTGCCAACAAAAGCTTCGGGCAGCATTTTTTGCTCGACCTCAACATTACCGATAAAATCGCCCGCGCGACCGGACCGCTGGACGGCATCACCGTTATGGAAGTCGGCCCGGGGCCGGGCGGCTTGACCCGGTCGCTGCTCACCGCCGGCGCGCACAAAGTTGTCGCCGTGGAGATGGATAAACGGTTCATCCCCGCCCTTGATGAGATTCGCCTGGCCTCTGATGAGCGGCTGAAAATCGTGCTTGGCAATGGCCTTAAAGTCGATCCGAGCGCGCATGACGTCACCCGAATTGCCTCAAACCTGCCTTATAATGTCGGCACGAAAATGCTGATTAATTGGCTGACCGCGCGGCCGATATTTTGGGACCGTCTTGTACTGATGTTTCAAAAAGAAGTCGCTGACCGCGTCACCGCCCGGCCCGGCGATAAAGCCTTTGGAAGGCTGGCTATACTGGCGCAATCCGTTGCGCGCGCCGACAATCTTATGGATGTTCCCGCGCGGGCGTTTACCCCGCCGCCAAAGGTAGACAGCGCCGTTATCGTTCTGGAACCGCTGCCGGAATCAGAACGCTATGACGATCTGAAATCACTGGCCCGCGTCACAGAAGCCGCATTTGGTATGCGCCGCAAAATGCTGCGCCGCTCGCTGCGCGGAATTGCAAAACAAAACGGGCTTGAAGTTGAGCCCTGGTTGAAAGCGGCGAATGTTGACCCTGAAAAACGTCCCGAAGCCCTGCAAATTTCAGATTTTCACAGGCTGGCCGATTATCTGCGCAATAATGCGGGCTAACCGCCCTGCACCAAGGCTTTGACAAACGGGCCTAGCCAGAGTTGACGGCGGCGGGCCAGACGCTCTGCGGCGACGATAGAGCGAAGCTGCGTCATGGATTCATCAACGTCTTCGTTGACGATGACATAGTCATATTCAGTCCAATGACTGATTTCATTCTCCGACTTTGCCATGCGCTTGGCGATAACGTCGTCGCTGTCTTGGGCGCGCGTTTTGAGACGGCGTTCAAGCTCGACCTTGCTGGGCGGCAAAATAAAGATCTTGACCAAATCACCGGCTGCGGCTTGCGTTAATTGCTGCGCGCCTTGCCAATCAATATCGAACACAACGTCCTTACCGGCTTGCAATGCCTCTTCGACCGGCCCGATGGGCGTACCGTAGTAATTGTCGAAGACTTTGGCATATTCCAAGAATTCGTTATCAGCGATCATGGCTTCAAAATCAGCCGTGCCGACGAAGTAGTAATCCTGCCCGTCTGTCTCGCCTTTGCGCGGCTTGCGGGTCGTCGCCGATACGGACATGGCCATATCTGCATTCTCAGCCAGCAGCTTGCGGGTCAGGGTCGTTTTGCCAGCGCCGGAGGGGCTGGACAGGACAATCATAAGGCCGCGTCTGGCGGATGTGGGGGAGTCAGTCATGCTGATTTCGTCCTAATTCTTTTTACGCTTTTGTGCGCGTTCGCGGGCGCGCAAGGCGCGCACATGTTTGGCATGCTCTGCATTGGTTTTGGAAAAGACATGGCCGCCGGTTCCGTCAGTTACAAAAAACAGAACGTCAACATCATCCGGGTTGAGTACGGCCGCAATCGCAGCCGCGCCCGGATTGCAAATCGGCGTCTTGGGCAAGCCATCCATTTGGTAAGTGTTCCAATCGGTTTTGCGTGCAATTTCCGACACGCGGATGCCGCGGCCAAGCTTTTCCCCGCCGTTAATGCCGTAAATAATAGTCGGATCTGATTGCAGGCGCATGCCCCGGCGCAGGCGATTGGTAAACACGCCGGCGACCTTGCCGCGCTCAGAATTAATGCCGGTTTCTTCTTCAACAACGGAGGCCAAGATAATCGCTTCGCGTTTGGTTTTTATCGGCAAATCAGGCGCACGTTTCTCCCATAAGTCATCGAGCAAATCCGTTTGCGCTTTTTGCATTTTTGCCACTAAAGCTTTGCGGGTCATGCCGCGCGGGGACAAATATGTTTCCGGCAGCAGCGTGCCTTCAGCCGGAGTTTCGGGCATGTCCCCTGTCAGGCTTGGCGCGGCTTTGATAATGCGCATAATTTGCGCGCTTGTCAGGCCTTCGGGAATTGTGACGGGATAGAGCACAGCCTTGCCATTTGCGAGGCTTTCATAAATTTCAGCCTGTGACGCCGGCGTTTTAATTTCAAATTCGCCGGCTTTGAAATTGCTTTCATTGCCGCGCATTTTCGTGACGACCTTAAAAATAAAAGCGCTGTCAATCAGCTCTTCTTTTTCAAGTTTGGCCGCAATCGTCGACAGGCCGCTGCCACGCTTTACGTCAAAAACCACAGACGATTCCAAACCTTCAGGCTGGGTCTCATAGCGATAATTCAGGTAAGAATAACCAATGATAACAGCGCCTAAGCCCAATGTGATGAGACCGCCAAGCCCGACCAGAATCAGGCTGCGCTTGTTTTTCTTGCCTATTTTTTGGCGCTCAATCGGCTTGGGCTCTCGTTTGCTCACAGGCGTCTAGACCTTTGCAAAAACCAGTGATGCGTTGGTACCGCCAAAGCCGAAACTGTTACACAGCACAGCATTCCCTTTAAACGGCGCAGCCTT